>JABXHO010000063.1 GCA_013373595.1 Flavobacteriales bacterium
ATACTTTTTCCTCCAGCATTCGGACCCGAAATCACCAACATTCGCGAAAACTTGTCCATTTTCAGCGATTGCGGGTGTGTTATTTTTTTCTGTGCACGATTTGCCTTCCATAAAATAGGGTGGTAAGCCGAAATCAATTCGAGTTCACGTTCTTCCTGAATAGCAGGTAAACACGCATCCAAATCGATGGCCAAACGACACTTCGCATTGATAAAATCAAATTCGGTCAATACAAACTGGTACGAACTGATGAGATCGGCATGAACGAGTAACTCTTTTTTGAGTTCTTGCAGAATGCGGAAAATTTCTTTTCGTTCATCGTCCATCAACATTTCCAACTCATTGTTCAGTGGAATATTGATCTGTGGTTCGATGTACGTCAAACTTCCAGTCTTACTCGATCCGACAACCGATCCTGAGATTTTACGCTTGTGTTGCGATAAAATGGTGAGTACGCGACGATCGTTGACAAAAGACTCCTTGGTTTCGCCCAAGATATTTTCCTTCATCAACTTTCGGGCAACCTTCTCAAAATTTCGATTGATTTGCTTTCTGAGCGAACGAATATTCGAACGAATTGAAGCAAGCGCCTCTGAAGCATCATCTTTCACATTTCCATGTCGATCAAACACCTTTTCAATGGCCTCAATGATTTCTTTCGTGAAGTAAGAATGAGAAACCAGTTCGCTTAGCAAAGGATACTCTTCCTCTCGTTTATCGAAAAAGTAGAGTAGACTATTCACCAAATTCGAGGCTTGATGAATGCGCATAAATCCTTCCAATTGAATGACAGCATTACGAATCGGCAGCATTCTTATTTCACTCGTGAGCTCTTCAAACTCGATTCGCGGAAAGGTTTCACCTTCGTCACGAATGGCTTTTAACTCAGCAAGCGCATTCAATGCTTTCTCGATACCAGACTGATCCTTTGATGGAGCTAGGCTGGCTAGACGTTCGCGCGCAGTTTCTCCAACGGCATAGTCGACCAACCAATTTTGTAAGGTGGTGAATTCTAAATCCTGAAGTGTTTGTGCGTCTGCTGCGTTTGTCATTTTGCGTCAATTCGCTGCAAAAGTAAGAAAAGCACCGCGTTCAGTTGTATAGCTGATCAAATAGTTGAATGAAAACAGTTATGAACTCGGTGTCTTATCTTTCAAAATAGTTCGATGATGTTGTTGGTGGTCTATCCTTTTCGGAGACCTCCTGCAATGATGTTAATTGCTAATAGTGCAAGTGCGATAAAGAAAATGATTTTGGCAAATGTGGCGAAACTGGCGGCGATTCCACCAAATCCAAAAATTGCTGCGATAAGTGCTACGATGGCTAATCCTATTGATATTCTAAACATAATTTTAAGTTTTAAAGTTGTTTAAAGAATGTCAATAATTACTCCTATTTAACTAACTGGCTGTCTTATAGTGTTTTATTATTTATTTTAGTTTTGCTAACTGTAGAAATGTTTCCCATAGTGTGGTAAATACGGTACAGTTTTCTCTTCAATGGACGGGAATAAGGATTGAACCTTTGTTTAACAAGAGCCATTTCGCTGTGTCATTACCACTCAAAAACAGTAAAGATTGGGTTGTGATCGGAAACGCGACATCGTTTTTGTTGAAACAGGCAGCGTGGTTCCGTGATGCTCGATCGACGGATGCTTATTTCTTTGTTGGGACGAAGTAAAATGAAATCGATCCATTTTGGCGTTCCTGAAACGTCGGTTAGATCGTGATCGGCGAGATTTGACGTCCCCAGATCTATGTTTCCTGGTTCAATATTGGTGGATAAGAGTTTTTTGTTCAGGTAATTATAAAGTGTATCCTGGTAACGAATATTGAAATCTCCGGCAAAGATAATGGGAGACCGATTGTTTCGTTTTGACAGCTCCGCTATTTGATCAATCTGGGTTTTTCGAATTTGGGCACCTTCAATGCCACCGCCTGCTTGTAAATGTGTCCCAAGAATGGTGATGGGCTTTCCTAAATGAGTGATTTCAATAGATATCGCCCCTTTCTTTGCCATTTTGTCGGCGTTCATGGCTCGCTTATAGTAGACGAATTGTTCAGAATGAATACTGTCTTTCGAGAAGATACAGTTTCCCGATGGGACACCCCAAAACGTCTTTTTCCCCATTCGTGTGTGATATGGATATCTCTCCGAAAGTGCTTCAATGAGTCGTTTTCTGGATTTTTTGTGGAATACCTCTTGTAACACAACGACATCGGCATCGAAATTCAAAATACTCTTGGAAATACTGTCGACTCGTTCTTTTTGTCGATCCTTCAAAATAGCTGGACGTAAAAAAATATTCCAAGATACAACTGTAAGTGAATCATGACTTTGTGCAAATGATCCCGTACTGGAAAAGAGTAGGAGAAGTAATAAATACAGTGATTTCATAAAGGGTAGAAGTCGTTTCGTTGAAGTAGGGATAATTATAGTGATTTCACCCTTTTTGTGCAAGTAGGACTACAATAATGTAAGTGAATTGCATCTTTTTTAGCGTCAAACAGTTAGGGTTTTGGTCTTTTTCAGCAATAAATTTTCCAACTCTATTTGTGAACACGATGATGTTTGGTTAACTTTACGATCAGCTAGAAAACTATTTAAGAACTATAAAATCTACTTATGAAGCACCTCTCATTGCTTTTGGTTGCCATCAGCGCATCCATTTCCTTCTTAGGAACCGCTCAAAAAACACATTTCGACAATAAGCCATACGTGGAAGGTGAAATGTTGGTTCAACTCATTGACAACGTGAGTTTGAAATCGATTCTTCATCGTGCTCCAGCGGAATACGAACTGGAATACGTGCAAGAATTATCGAATATCATGCGCGTCTCTCTTTTGTCATTCAACACAGATGTTGTTTCGCATGAACGAATTCAATATTGGTTGTACTCACAACCAGAAGTGTCTATCGTTGACTACAATTACTATGTAGAAATGCGTTCAACGCTTCCAGGTGACCCAAGCATTACGCAGCAGTGGCACCACAACAACACAGGTCAAACAGGTGGTACGCCTGATGCTGACATTGATTCTGATTTAGCGTGGGACATCACAACAGGTGGTACAACAGCGAACGGTCACGATATCGTTGTTTGTCTCGTTGAAGGTGGAGGAGGAAACCTCGATCATCAAGATTTGGCACCAAACCGTTGGGTAAACGCGGGAGAAATTGATGGAAACGGTGTGGATGATGACGGAAACGGATACATCGATGATTACAATGGATGGAATACAGGGACAAACAGTGACGACTATGGAAATAGTGGACACGGAACGAACTGTCTTGGAATGATTGGAGCCAAAGGAGACAACGGTATTAACGTTACCGGAGCCAATTGGGATGTGAAATTGATGGTAATGAACATGGGCGGAAACCTGACACAGGCAAATGTTATCGCCGCTTACACGTATCCATTGGTAATGCGTCAAATGTGGAACAATTCGGGAGGAACACAAGGAGCGTTTGTTGTTGCCACAAGTGCATCTTGGGGAATTGACGGAGCAAATCCTAACTCTTACCCATTGTGGTGTCAGTTTTATGACACTTTAGGATACTACGGGATTTTGAACGTAGGAGCAACGACTAACCAGAATTTGGATGTAGATGTTCAAGGAGATATGCCGACAGCCTGCGCGAGTGATTATATGATTGGTGTTGGTCGAACAGACGATAATGATAATACAGCAGGTGGATTTGGAGATCAAACAATTGAATTTGGAGCTCCAGGAATTGATGTTGTTACAACCAGTGGAACATCAAGCGGTGCTTCTGGAATTACGACTACTACGGGTACTTCATTCGCTTGTCCACTGACGGCAGGAGTGATTGGTTTAGCTTATTCGATACCATGTGCAGATTTCATGACAACGGTGATGTCGAATCCACAGGCTGCAGCCGATTTGGTGCTTCAAGCCTTGTTGAATGGTACGGATGCGAAAAGTCAGTTATCGAGCAAATTTATCACAGGAGGCCGACTCAACTCACGAAATACATTGGATGAATTAATGGCTGTTGCATGTTCAGGAACGATTTGTTTGGGACCAGGATCGATTTCAACGGGATCAATCACAGATAATTCAGCTTCGGTTTCATTTACACCTGATGGAGCAGCAAATTCAACGACTTTCTATTGGAGATTAGTGGGTGCAACAACATGGACACAAGTAACTGGAGCAACATCTCCGATTAACTTGACATCTTTGGCAAATTGTACAGAATATGAATACTACTTTGAGTCTGAATGTCCAGGAGGAACTAGTAGCCCAACTTCAATACAAACATTCTCTACAACAGGATGTGGTCAATGTATCGATCTTCCATACTGTAGTTCAGCTGCAACAGACGGATCGGATGAGTGGATTGGATCATTTGCACTTGGAACATACTCGAACAACTCTGGAAACGATGCTGGATATGCTTTGTTTGAAGGAAGTAACATTCAACTCCAAACAGGGGACACATACAACGTAACGATTACACCAGATTGGGGAGGAACACAATACGATGAGTACTCGAGAGTTTGGGTTGACCTTAACCAAAACGGTGTGTTTGATACAGAAGAGTTATTGTTTGATCAGAATGCTGCAGGACAAACAGCGGCAACTGGAACAATTACAATTCCAACTGGAGCAAGTGTTGGAGGAACGCGTCTTCGTGTTCAGCTTGCATACCAGGGATCAGGACAAGCTACGCTTCCAGACGTTTGTGGAGATTTCACATGGGGAGAAGTAGAAGACTACTGTGTTGAGATCACCGATGGATCTGGTGGTGGAGCAGGATTGGATTTGTTGACAGATGGAACATTCTCTGTATATCCAAACCCTACAAACGGATTGGTGAACTTTGTCATCACAAGTCCTTCAGTGAAGTCAGTTGCAATTCTTGACTTGGTAGGAAAAGTAATTGAAGTAAAAACAGTTGATTCAGAATTGACGCAGTTCAACCTTCAGAATTACTCGGCAGGAACGTACTTCTACCGATTGATGGACGCAAATGGCGCGACCTTAGTAACAGAAAAATTGGTTCGCATGAACTAATCAACATATTGGTTGAGAATCCCGATCTTCCATTTCGATTTTCGAAATAGAGGTCGGGATTTTTTATTGATGTAATTTTCAATCCTTCATCAATCTTTTCATCTTTCAATTCCTCAACCTTTCAATCAACATCTAATTCTTCTATCTTTGAATCACTCAATTTGTAATATGTATAAAACACTCAGTTTACTCCTCTTTGTAGGAATCTCGATTTTTTCTTCTGTAAATGCACAGGACGCTGAATTAGAAGTGAAAACGCTTTTGAATGATCGCGTAGAATTGAAAATTCCGACATCCTTTAACATCATGTCTGAGGAAGTGATGAAACTAAAGTATCCATCGGAAAGACGTCCTGAAATCGTTTATTCAGATGAAAGTGGAGGAATTAACGTAGGTGTAAGTTTTACCGATAACCAAGCATCACAAGATGATTTATTTAAGCTTGTTGAAACGTTTGAAAAAACATTTTCGAATGTTTATCCATCCGCTGAATGGTTTGGCTTTGGAATTCAGTATGTAAATGATAGAAAAGTGGGATACATTGAGTTTATCACTCCTGCAATTGATACAGAGATATACAACTTGATGTTTTTTACTGATCTAGATGGGAAATTACTCATTTGTACTTTCAATTGTACGCGAAAAAGTATAGAAGAATGGAGTGGTACCGCTCATGAAATTTTGAATTCACTCAATATACTTTAGTCGTTATAGTCTTTTCAATTCTTCTATCTTTGAATTATTCAATCTAAAAAAATCAATTCTCGCATTATGCAAATCGTATCATTCAACGTAAACGGAATTCGCGCCATTTCAAAAAAGTCTTTTCCGGAAGATATGCAGAAACTTTCTCCAGATGTTTTGTGCCTTCAGGAAACCAAGGCTACGGTAGATCAGGTGAAGGAAACCATTGGTGATTTGAACGGATATCACATTTATGCGAATGAGGCTGAGAAAAAAGGGTATTCGGGGACAGCGATCCTTTCGAAGGTAGAGCCGATTTCTGTTTCCTACGATATGGGGATTGAAGAGCATGATATGGAAGGTCGTGTGATTGCTGCTGAATTCGAAGATTACTACGTAGTGACGGTATACACGCCGAATTCGGGGAATGATTTGAAGCGCTTGAGTTACCGTCAAACATGGGATGAAGCTTTCTTGAATTACCTCAAAGAGTTAGAAGCAAATAAACCTGTTTTGGTCTGCGGCGATTTCAATGTTGCACATAAATCCATCGATTTGGCACGACCTAAAGCGAACTATAACAAGAGCGCTGGTCACATGCAAGAAGAGATCGACGGAATGGACAACTATCTTTCCAATGGATTCGTAGATACCTTCCGGCTTAAGCATGACGATGAAGTAAAATATTCTTGGTGGAGTTATCGAGGAGGAGCAAGAGATCGAAACGTAGGCTGGAGAATCGATTACTTTTTGGCTTCAGAATCAATTGCTTCGAAGATCAGCAAAGCCGAAATCCACAACGATATTTTTGGGTCGGATCACTGTCCTGTGAGCGTTACATTGAAGTAGGAGAGAAGGCTATTTGTTACTCTTCGGATAACTCATGGTAGTGTGTCCGTCTGCCATTTTTATAAGTACCTTCTTCATTCCAAAACCGATAACTACACCATAGGGTGTTCGGGAGAGTCGTTTGATGCCATTATAGTCTGGTTTGGAGACATAGATTTGGTTGATGCTTACCTTTTTCGTCTTCACATTATTTTTAGCGTCAGTGTAGCTAATTTCTACCCGATGGAAATCTTCTCCTAAGAAACGAACGATTTCTCCTTTTTGATAGTTGTAGTTGTTGAGCGTAATAGAATCGCCCACAGCAAATAAATCAATTTGAGGTCCTGGATTTGTCAACTTCTTCAAGTATCGTTCTGAATAACTTGGCTGATTGACGCTATCTTTTGGTTCTATTACGTCAGCTGTAATCGTGACTTTAGTCTTGTGCCCTAAAATGTAAAAGGTGTTTTTAAAATTGACTTCAATATTATTGTATTGCTCAGCTCCCTCGAGCGGACGTGAACGCACCATATTTTTCCGTGCTTCGGAGATCAATGCATCTTTGGAGAGTCCACCGATTTGCAGCACTCTATTGGTAGACGCCACACCAACGGCAATGTCTTTATGAACGACGGGCTCGGCTGTTACGTTACTGGTGAGTGTTCCGCTGTGAAAAGCGCAGGAAGTTAGAATAAGAATGAGGCTAAGTAGAGATCGTATTTTCATGCTCGAAATTTATCAAAAATTACGCCAAATTGATACCTGATTGAGGCGAACATTGTGCAAAGTGGGCAACTAGATTTCGACTAGTGTTTTTGTCGGATCAATGGAAAGATCAAGCGTGATGGACTTGTGTTCAATTCGAACGGCCGTTTTCGTCAGCTTTCGAATCTCAAAAATGATGTCTTCCTCTTTGAGAATTATTCCAGGTACCTCAGAAAATACTTCATTCATTCGGAATTCGTGAAAGTTAACGTACCATTCAGGGTTTGTCGGTAAACTTGGAGCAATGTAAAAAACAAGTTGACTCTTGTTTCCTGCATAAAGGGAATTGTCTTTACCTTTCAGTTTGAGGGTAACTTTTTGTGTTTCGAACTGAAGAATATCGTCGCCTTTCTCAATGGAAGGTGGTTCTATGTCGAAATCAACATTTTTGACATCGTAGAAATAAATGGTGTCAGAATTGGCAATGTGTATGTAGTTTTTATTGGAAGATTGATCGAACCAAGAACGACTGATAAGTGAATCATTTTGATAGCTCTCAATGACAAAACTTCCCCCTTTGTAAAACTGAAGCTTCTTGTTTGGACTGTTTTCCACAAATGATTCAGAACTACGAATGGGATGCAAGGACTCGTATGTTAATTCGTACTCAACAATTCCCTCGAAATAATCAGTCTGGCTTGATTGGTTTTGAGCATGCACGAATGATTGGACACATGCGATGCAAAGCACGAGTACAGAAGTTAGCGAGCGTTTTATCATTTTACCGATTATAAAAAACGTCCAACTTTCGCTGGACGTTCTTTTAATTAGTTGATAGAAAAATTAAGATTTTTTCTTGTCATGTGAGCAACAAGACTTTCCGCTTTCGCTGCTGCAAGATTTCTTAGCATCTGCCTTTTTCTTCTTTTTCTTTTTCTTCTTTTTATCGTCGTGCTTCGTGATTTCTGTTTGTGCACCGTCTGAAGTTGACGCTGCGTAAGCCGTTGTTCCAACTGCTCCAACGAACATCAATAGTGAAGCTGCAAAAAGTATCTTTTTCATAATTATTCGATTTTTACTGACTACAAATTACTAAAAATTAGCTGAGCGTTCCGAGTTTTGTCAATTTACCCTGCACTTTATCACCAATTTTAACATTTAATGACGTTCCGAGCGGCAAGAAGACATCAATTCTCGATCCGAACTTGATGAAACCAAACTCCGTTCCAGTTACAACCGGTTGATTTTCTTCTACGTAGTAACAAATTCTACGGGCTACGGCTCCAGCAATTTGACGGAATAATACTTCCTGTCCAGATTCATGCTCCGTAACAACCGTTGAGCGCTCATTGTCTGTACTACTTTTCGGATGCCATGCCACCAAAAACAATCCTTTGTGATATTTCACATATTTCACAATTCCAGAGATTGGATGGTAGTTCGCATGCACGTTCATAGGCGACATAAAAATCGAAATCTGAATGCGTTTGTCGTTGAAATATTCAGTTTCTTCAACTTCTTCAATAACCACTACTTCGCCATCGGCAGGACACATTACATCATTGGGTTCAAAAACACACGTACGGTTCGGTACTCGGAAGAATTGAATGATCAAGTAGGCCATTACCAGTGCACCGAGCGTTAACAAAATGAACAACCACAACCAGCCAGTTGCTGTGAACAAAAAGTAGTTTCCGATTTGTATGGCGGTGAGAATCAGCAAGCCAATCATCATAACCAAGTAGCCTTCGCGGTGTAATTTCATTCGGGTAATTTTGGGTTAAACCTGTTTGTTTCTACATGCAAAAGTGCGATTTTTTCGGCAAACTCATCACAATAAACAATTATCTCTCGTAGGTAAAACCCTGTTCATTTCGTTTTTGTTTTTGAGAACTCGATAATTTTCCTTCGGGTTCATAAAGTAACCCAACAAATGCAAACGCATCTGCTTTTAATCGAACACGTTTAATCACCCAATCTTTTTCGCCTTCTACGGAGCAAGTGAGGGTATAGACTCCTGGTTTAAAAAGAGGTCGTCTTTGTTGGCCTTTATAGAAAACAATTGTCCTTTCCGCTTGCGTTTTACGATGGACCACTCTTACCGTAATGCTATCCACTTCTATGTTATCATCTAGGTTGAGCGTGGTGTTTTTGTAGGCTTTCACCATGATCACTCCGAAGTTCTGTCCTTGAGAAGAGAACGCAAGAAGAAGAAAGAAAGGAATAATAAAGTGTTTCATGCTTACGTGTTTCAATCCATGTTTAAATGGTCCCTTATTTTTTAGATGATTGTTCCAGCATTTCTAAACAGTCGTCCAACGGTTTTCCTTCGATATGAATACATTCACAAAACGCACATCCAGCCGCTTCATTTGATGTGTTCTCAAATTGTTTTTCACAATCCTTGAGTGAATTTCGTGGCATTACATCGTGTCCGAAATGTGCAAATGAAATGGTCAGCGCTACGATAATTGCTACAATGGAGAAAAATAGAAATGGAAATTTCGTGCTGTATTTCTTTGGTTTTTGAACGATTCCGAGGTCGGAGTAGTGCTTCAAAGGTAAAAGATATCGCAACCTGTCATAACTCCAAACAAGGAGAAATAAATTAGCGAGCACCATCAAAGGGGAGGTTACGAAGGAACCATCAAAACGAACCGCATATGAGAGTATCCAAATATTTACAATAATTGGGAAATAGAGTAACGCTCCCATCGCAACGGTTCGGGGAATAAGCAAGAGAATTGCTGCGAGTACTTGTGCAACACCGATGAATGTATAGTAGTATCCAGTATGATGCAAAGCTTCAAGGTAAGCGCCCATGGGATGAAGCTCGGATAAACCACTCGCAAATCGTTCCCCGACAATTTTCACCATTCCCGCAACTATAAAAGCAAAGGCGAGTAACAAGCGGCAAAAAATTGAAAACAACCAATACCATCTATTCCCTTTGATGTTGACGTAGAACTGTTCGAATGTTGCGATTAAATTCAATTCTTTAAATTTTCTATATCGGTTTATTTGAGTGTGGGTGACTTTACCCATTCACTCCTACCAAATTAACGAAAAGCTTTAAGTTTTGGTATGTAATCGCAGGCCTTTGTTCATGCTTTTCCTGTCCCCCAGAGAATTGGCGATATAACGGCAAAGGATGAGAAAATGCTCATGAAAAAGAATGAAATAGCGAATACTCTATCTGGACCAATATCTGGAGACCAATTCATGCTTGCATTGACGGGTTCTCGATGATACTTTTTTACGAATCGGCGATGCATGAATCGATACAGAGAAAAATGATAAATAGGGAAGAGGCAGGATATGGATGCCGCAATTACTTGTGGATTACGGAAGTCTGAAATGAGTAGTAATAAACCTATGAAGGCTATCAATAGCGCTCCCGTATTTGAGATCTTCTTTCCAGGGTTGTGAATGACATGTTTTGAAAAATCAAAGGTGTACAAAAATGTCATGATCATCACGTTAAAAACAATGAGGTATGTTGTATAGTCTTCGATTTTTTCAGTTTTTAGCCTTCAATTTTGCACTCAAGTTGAAATTGAATATGACGCTTGATCCAATGTTGTACACTACGATTTTCTGAATGCGAGATAGAGAATAACAGCGGCTACCAGTCCAAAAATGAGGGGAACCCAAAAGGAATTTGACAGGAAAATTGAAACCAAAAATCCTGGAATGAGCAGGATGGCCAATAAATGGTATTTCCCTTGATGTTGCGAATTATTCATACGGTTTCTTTACAATTTTGTCATGTACGAACGACGAAACAAAGGTATGAGATCCCCGGGAGGAATTGTATCGATTTGTTCTTTCCTCTTCCAAATAAAGTAATACGGAGCTTTCAAAACTGGGTTGAAATCCATCGAAACGACACCGCGTTCAAGAGGCTTACGAACTCTGAAAGTGAAGGTTGAATCACTCAGCTTTGTAACAATTACACTAGAATCCCACGGTATAACATGCATCGTTCCATGTTGCATATACTTTTTGAACTTTCCGAAGTACCTGAAGGTCATTGAGATTTCTTGATCTGAAGGAATGTGCCCACCTACATAGTCTTTCTTGTATTCCAGTTTCTCCCTAACACTTTGTATGAGTGTATCATATTCAATTGGACCGAGGTAGATTGGTTTAGTTGCTACTTCATCGATTTGTTTCGTGTCGGATTTGAGAGTAGACTTACTCTTGCACCCAGCAAGGATTAAAGCAGCTAGAAAGAATGAAATAAGCCTCATGTTAGCATTAGTTTTTACTATTCAAGACCCAAGACATGTCATAAATAGGAACACCTTTTTGTCTTTGTTCCATTGTTAAATCAATTTTATCGGCACCGAGTTTTTTAAATTTGCCCTCAATTTCAAGTTCTTCACATCCCATTTCCCAATTGGCACACCATATTCCACTCGCTACTGCTGCATAATACCTTGAGGTTGTTACAGCAAAAAAGTCTATGCGTTGTACCGTATTCTCATTTGCAACAACAACAGCTCGGGTTGTTTGTCCATTATAGGACGATGGCGCATATTGGCAAGACTCATAAGTTCGTTGAAATATGTTGTATGGATGGTGATGGATATCTATTGATTCGTTCATTTTGTAATCACTAAAAAAAAGAGCTTCAACAGGCAATCTTTTTCGCATTCTCTTACTGAATATATTAATAAATATAGGGATGTATTTAGATTCGTATCCGATAGCACAAACACATATTATATTGTCTTTTTCGGGGTCAAATTTTTTGCCAAGTTGAGAAGTGATGCTTTTATGGTCTGCCCCGGGTCCAATCCAACAAGTTCCTAGTCCCATTCTGGTAGCATCGATCACAACTTTTTGCAATTTCCGGCCAACATCCATTACAGCAAGTCGGTTGTATTCTTTTGGAGCTATTGCCACTAAAAATTCGGTTGCATTAACCACAGGCCATACCCGTATAGGAGTTGAGATATATTCAAATCGAATTTTTTCTTGACTAAAGCTAGGTTCGGCTAACTGTTTTTTAACAGACCCCATAAGTTCATTAAAATCCTCTTCCGTTAGTTTTTTGATCTGGTAGGAACGACACGAATGGCGTAAACGCATTAAATCAAAAATAGTTTGATTATCTCTTCTCTTTGGCTTTGACTCGGGAAAGCGAATTTTGTATTTGACCGTGACGATATCAAAAAAGACCCTTATGGATAGGAGCATTGCCAGGATCGCAAAACCGTAATAAGGATATTTGGCTCCTAATAAATAAGCAATAAAGGCGATTAGTAATAGACCCAAAAGTATCGGGATGGGAATTAAATATTGAAGCCAACCTTTCCATTGTAGTTTAAGCTTCAGGCCTATTATTTCTATGAAAACACGTTTTAATGTATTGTTCCTGATTTTATCTATAATGGCTTTTTCATTTGCTCCAAGCTTTGAGTAGATGTCTTGAGTTTTTTTCATACTGCCTCTTATTGTTTCAGATTAACAGATTGCTAACCGCATTTTTGTAGATCGTTCAGAGTTATATACAAAAGACAGTAAATAATAGGAGGCATGAAATAACAAAAGATAATTAATGGTTATCATCAGCCTTGTTTTGCGATTCTTGACTTTATTCGAGACAAAGAAACAGTCGTGACTCCTAAATATGAGGCAAGGTACATTTGAGGTACGCGTTGAATTAAATCGGGGTGTTCATCTCTGAAACGAATGAATCGTTCTTCGGGAGAAAGTACCGTCAAGAGGTGTAATCTTTCCGTTGCGTCAATCAAATAGGATCGCATTCCCTGTTTTTCGAGTAATGCTAGATTTTCATTACTAATAATGGCTTGCTGGAATAGGTTGCTGTTGATAATCAATATTGTCGAAGGTTCAATTGCTTCAATTGTTATCTCAGATGGACGCTTGTGCAAAAATGAATTTAATGACGCTGCACGCATATTTTCTTTAGAAATTAAAACGGTTTTTTCGTCTCCTGAAGAGTTTATGACGTACGATCTCAGCAACCCACTAAGAACAAGATGTACGTTTGAATTTACATCACCTTCTTTCAATAAAACATCACCGGACTGAACTTTTCGCAATTCAGAGATAGAAAATAGCAACTCTATATCTTTCCTTTGGAGGAAAGGAAAATTATCATGAATCCTTGGTAATGTTTGGTCCATCTTCTGTTAATGCTAACCCTTTTTGTATAAGATTAGTTGCTTGGTTTAAGCACCTAATTTAGCAAACACAAACGGAATAGAAAATCCAAGAGGATTTTCGTAAGTAGACCTGCACTAGGAATTAATTTTTGACGGTGTTATGCGCTGGCTTTGTGTGCTTTCAAAGTATTATTTTAAATTAGCATCTAAATCGTACAAAAATGCCGTTAATTAGAATAGACCTTACAGAAGGAAGATCAGACAAGGAAATTAAAACTATAATGGATACTGTCCAAGATTGTTCCGTGGAGGCTTTTGAAGTTCCAGTAAGTGATCGTTATCAAATAGTTACTGAGCATAAGCCAGGGAGAATGATATTACTTGATACTGGTTTGGGGTTTGACCGCAGTGAAAAAGCCATCGTTATTCAGGTTTTTACAAGTCCTAGAGCGACGATTAACAAAAATAAATTCTACAAGTTACTATCTCAAAATTTAGAAGCGAATTGTAATTTAGCACCTAAAGATTTACTAGTTTCAATTATGACCAACACTGACGTCGATTGGAGCTTTGGTTTTGGAGAAACCCAATATTTGTCGGGAGAGCTACCAAAAGAAGAATCATAGAATAAATTTTAATTCTCTATTTATTTCGTGGCCTTTAAAATTTTGTCAGGTTTTTAGTAACGCAAAACGGAGTTACTTAGCACACTAATGAATAAGTCGTAAGGTCCCTTTGCAAAGTTTGTTTTTAAGGGTAAGAATGATTTCAATTCCAATTTTGAATTCTCGAAGTGAGAGCGCTTGTGTTTAGTTGCAGTGTTATAGCCATTATATCACTGTTGTATCTTACTCCAAACTTCTGTAAAAGTTACCATCTTCCATATTTATGAATAATGAAAATAAGACGAAATCAGGCAATGATGCATTCTTATAGTCTTTTATAACATTTCCGTCTAAATCAATAAAATCGTTTTCTTCATAGTCCAATAATTGAATATTGTCGTTATTAATTATCACAAAAGGATTATTAACCAAGTTCTTAGAATCACTCAATGTACTCATGAATCTTCCACTTCTTCTAATGTATGAATTCCAACTAATTTTATTATTCGATACTTTAGTTACCAAGATATCTCCATGAAAATAGGGAGACCTTATTTCGGCAGCGGAGAAATTTAATATGTAATGGTCACCTTTATGGGGTATTATTTCACAATTATGACCAGTTAAAAACCATGATTCGAAATGTTCGTCAACTTTAGAATTATTATTGTAATCGGCAATAATTTTCCCTTTACTAATTATATCTTGATCGATTAGATTCAATTCTTTGTCCTGAATATTTAATTCGTAAAGATTTGATTTGATCTCTTCTTGAACTTGCGTTAACTCATACAATAAATACTTTCCATCTTGAAACAAAATTGAAATTGAGTATGCCCCGTGGTCTCGATCGAATTCCATTAATTCTTCATTTTCAGAATTTGTTTTAAGGATTGTTAAATTACCTCTGGAAGTTTCTTTATTCGATTCTTGATACGCAATGAAGTGATGGTCATTAACTAAGAATTCATCTATTGGTACCATAGTCAATGGTTGTTTGTCACCGATAGAGTGACTATATTTTTTCTTAAGATTAAAATCCTTGTCGAAGTACAATATACTGATGATATTTTCTTTCTTAAGAATCTGTTTTAATGTGATGATGTAAAATTTCTTTGTTTCGTGAAAATTAGAAATAAATCCGAGTCCATCACTTTCCGTGCCACTGTAGAAGGGAGTATCACTCACAATAATCTCTTTATCTGTAATTTCATCGATGTAATAACGATATTCTTTTTTGGCGTAATTACTTCTTAATCTATACGTCTTTCCATCCTTCTTGAAATATCTTTCACTATCGGACTTATAATAGTCCTTTACTCGCTCTAATACTTGTTTCGAATCGAAAGACTTTGAATTTTCATTATAGGTGATTGTAAATATGGCGTTTCTTCGGGAACCTTTCACTTTAATGTCCATTTTAGAAACTATCGTTTGGGAATCGATATAGTTGTGAGATAGTACTTTATTGACATTATTTAGTTTATAGAAATTCTTTTCTGAATTCAGCTTGTCCTTTTGTGAGAAAGAAATTGAACTAGCGGATAAAATTATTAAGGTAACGGTTATTGCTTTTATCATTATTTGTGTTTTTAGTTGGACAAAACTATCCAAAGATAAAAAAGTGAATGACTTTAACTGAAGAGAAGAAACTAATGAACATACATTAAATTTCCCAGTATGGGTTTCATTGGCTATAATGGTTGGGCTATGAGCAGTTGCGTGGTTTAGCACTTAACTTTGCAAGTACACGAAAAGCTGAGAATTCCGATAGAATTTTCAGGGTAAGCCTGTAATAGCAATTGTTTATAGCCATTGTTGTGTGCCGTATTTTTTAACTTTTATCTGTGATACTTTTTATTTTTCCGTTTTCAAATTCAAATTCAGATTTTCCTTTTAACTTTAGAGTATCTCCTCTTTTCAATCCGTTTGGTAAGTCAACTTTCAGAATTGCTTTATAATCAATTCCGATTGTTATTTTCGGTTCGCTGAAATTCCAAGTTTCGATTGTTTGTTTTCTTTGAGAAAAGTATTGTTTCGCAGATTCCGCTTGTTTTTTAAATTCAGCTATTCCCTCCGTTCGAAAATCCACGTTTCCGTTTGAAACATTCTTAAAAACTATATCTTCAGACAAATTTTCAATCATTCCTTTAATGTCAAAATCATTGTAAGATTTAACATATTTTTCAACCATTATTTTTTGTTGCTCTTTCATAGCATTCTTATGTTGACAACTCAAAGTTGTAAATAGAACGAATATAATCGTCAAGTTCTTCATTTTTTGAGATTTTTTTATGTGGCACACAACGGTCTGCAAATAAGCATAGCCGCCTAACACCGCGTAAGCAGCACCGAAGGTAAATATAGTGCATTTGGCGCTTGGGCTTGTTATGTTATAGGTAATCAATTTACCATTCGATATTCTCCGTATACGACTGATCTATATACTTTGTGAAATTTCGAATTTTTTTGAGTTCAATTTTTCGAATTGTTGGATTAAGAGTAATGGTCAACTTGTATATGGCAGATTCTTCACTCCACGGATCGGTTAAAATTAGTGCTGCATAGTCATCGAGCAGTTTTAAACTGTGGATGTTCTTTAAGTCTCCAATTGGTTGAATTGTGTTGTCAACGTTTGTTTTTAGGATTAAAACTTCTCCACCAATTAAAAACCAATCATTTCGATTTCCAATCAATCCACAAGTTGGGTTACCATAAAATTCGAAAATTGGAGTGATTTGATTAGTAATTTTGTCTATTAAGCAGGCGGTTTCAAATTGATACCCTAATCTACACACTAATGATTCATCAAGTGTTTTGAAATTTTCGTCTAAACGTAATTTATCGGTTGTCATCTTCATTACCTATAACGGCTTGCAGCTACGCACCGTGCGGATCGCTACCATATTTGTTTTCTCGAAGCTACAAATGATTTACTAATCCCAAAGTGATCCATTGGAAGCGAATAACCCACATTGTTTGTAGGACGTGTTAGTAGCAGACTAGTTGTATCTGATCCAATTAGAATGGTACTTTTTTTCGTTAATGAATAAACAAGCCCTAAGTTCCATGTTTTTCCAATAAGGGCTTTTGGGAATGTAAATGTTGAAACCTGTTCTAGGATACATTGCGCGATAATTGTTACCGTCATAATCACAGCGAGATGGATACTCAATCCTTTCGGACTCCTTAAACTCGATAAACACTTTCAATTGGTCGCAACTATTGAATAAAGGATATACTGAGTCAGTATGGTTTTCCAAAATACACTCGAGATAGTTGCCTTGTACATGCAGAGAAATTAGTTTTCGATTGATATTTTCCACGTCCGTTTTTACTTCGAACGTATCCAGAATATGTCCTTGAAATGTAAAGTACAACGCGATAGTGTCAAGGTATTTTATCTGAGCTGAACAAAGATGTGACCAAAAGGAGAGATACGCAATTAATAAAAATTTAAAAAGCATTCTATTCGGTTATGGTTTTCCATTGCTACTAACGGGATCGGGCTAAGAACAGTGCGGCTCGCCACCCAAAATTGTTCTTCCGAAGTTACAAATAGATTTTCAAACCAGAAGTGATCCATTGGAAGTGAATAACCCACATTGTTTGTAGGACATATTATGCTCACTTTTAATAATTATCAACTCTCCAATCTAAGTCAATTTTATCCAAATCAACGTCTGGATAATTATATTGTGATTTCAACTCATCAACGTCAAATTCCCTTTGTTTTGGGTCTAGTATTAACGAAAGTGTATTATCGATATCGTCCAAATTGTCATTGATTACTTCTTTTAGTTTAGCCTGCAAATAGTGGCTATAAATTAATCCAACGGAAAAACCTTCAACCATACCTCCGTTTGGATAAGCAGTCTTATATATATCCTGTCTGAAAATCAATAAACTATTAAACATCCAACCGATATCTACCTGTCTTTTCATTCTATCCTCAGGTAGGTGTTTGTACAACTCTTTAATCTTTTTTAAAGCTCGATCAGTTAACTCTTGGTTTTCAGTATACTCTCGGTCATACAGAAATTCTCCTTGCATCAGATATTGGAGATTCGTCAACTTGTTAAGCTGTTTTGTCCTTGTTAGTTCTTCTCTTTTTCCACTAATAGAATATTTGATTTGAACGAGAGGGTTTATATATTTTTTTGACAATTCAAACGCTTCTAACAGTGATTCAATTTGCTGTCGACGAATAACACTGGGCTTATCATTGATTAAATCATCTCTGTTCCAGAGGTAATTGTAGTCAAGTACCTTATATAAAAGGTCTTTTGCTGTCATCTTTTCATTGAGCATTCTTATGTTTTTTAGCCGCTGTAATCTGTATATTATATCATCCAACCTGTTTTCCAAGCTTCAAAATCGAGATTGAATTTTCTCCAATATGCTTGAAGTAAGGCTTTAACCATTTCTACTGTCATACTTTGTAATTCCATCATAACTGTGCCACCAGAAATTGTCGATGCCATTGTTCCTCCAGTCCCATATCCCTCAGGTTCATTCATAGTAGTCGTAACCCCAGTATCCCATTTGGCTTGAGAAATGAATCTCAGTTTTTTTGTAAAGATAGTCAACTGTTGATTACTTTATTTTTATTGTTGACAACTTCGAGGTACTTTTCATCGGAGGATGTGTTAGTGACTTCCTTTTACGGTTTGTAATCATATGTTAGGAGTTTTCCTTTTTTCTTAATTGATACTCGTTCATTTTCAAGCGTATTAATTTCTTTTTCAATTTCAATAATTTCGGACTCCGATAATTCTTTATTTGATTTAAGTTCTTGAGACAGTGATTTCAGCTTATCGCTATTCTCAAATAGGGCTTCCATAATAGCTTGCCTTGATTTATCAGTTTCCAAAAACTGCTTTTTCGCTTCTTCAGGTATGACAACATCAAGAATAATTACTCGGTTAGTTTCTGGGAAGTTATTTTTAATTATTTCTTTCATTATATTCTGAATAGAATCCCTTTTAGTACCCCACATTTCGTACATCCCATATTGTCGGAGTGAATCTACAATAGTATTCTTAAGATGCCGATCTAAAGAGTCAACAGGAATGCGAGAACTTTGTTGTTTAAGGTAATAGATAGCATATTCAATATCTACCTCAGAACCGTGTTTTGTTGTGAGAACCAATGATAAGTCTGCCGACCTGGATTTTTCTTGTGAGTTGAGTTCGGTGCGCGATGTGTAATGTTTTATTTCATCAGGTGCAATAGCCTTAACTCGAGCGACATTCACTTTTGTCTTAAAGTGCTCTAATATATTTTTTTCAACTCCAATTTGTGACACTTTTAAGTTTCTTAAGTCAAACTCATCTTTTATATTTGATTCAATCCTAGGACCAATAAGGTCTACATCATTGATCATATCCAAAAGTGTAGATTCATCTGCTATTTTAAGTAGTTCTTCATCTATCCTCTTATTAATTTGATTGGTTTCTGTTTGATCTGATGAAGAATAATGAAAATAGAAGTTACATGATATTCCGTGCTTAGACAGGGTGGCGACTACATAATCTTGTTCTTCGTTCGGAGTAGAGACATCAGGGATTCCTGAGCAGCCGGTGAACAAAATTGGTAGAATGATGAAAAGTACTCTCATTTTAATTGTAGATAACAGCCCGCAGACAGGCACAGGCGCCTAACACCGCGTAAGCAGCACCGAAGGTAAATATAATGCTTTTGGCGCTTGGGCTTACTTGCAGTGTTATAAATAGTTATTCAGTCTGACCAGCATTGATTGTTACATTATTTGTTTCTGAAATGGCATATTCAAAACACATAATTTCGAAACGCTTATCAATAAAGGAATTGGAATTTACATTGATTTTAATCCAACCAAAATTCGTTTGTCCATTTGATTCAAGTTTAGTTCCGATAAATCCTTCTGTGTCATTCGTATCCCAAACGCCAATAGCTCCAGCGTAAATAACTTGTCCATTAAGAATGAATGAACTATTCCATGTCAAATTATTTGAAATTAAGTCGTTAAACTTTAAGCAATTCCAATCTTGTTGAGAAGGATTCAATTCTGTTCCTAGTGAAACTCTTAAATTTGGATTAATAGACAGGCACCGCGCAAAGTAATTGTAATATGGACCTCCAGACGGAGAAAGACCTTGATAATCTTTCTCAATTAGAAATTTGATATCATTGACACCGTCACTTTGAAGGTCTATTAGAATAGAATCAATTACTAATGTGTCTGGATTCCAATCAAAGTAGTTAATTTCTATGGTGCTAGAGCCGTTGCCATTAAGTGTCTCATCTTTTGAGCAAGAAATTATCAGTATTGTGAGAGCTATGAAGATTGTAGTTTTCATGGTTATATTATTTATAACGGTTTGCAAACAGGCACAGGCGCCTAGCACCGCGTAAGCAGTACCGAAGGTAAATATAGTGCTTTTGGCGCTTGGGCTTACTTGACCTAAGTTTAAAATCCATTAACTTAATTAACAAACAAGAAAGAACGAAAGAGTGGAATAAGGTTGTCTTA
>JABXHO010000104.1 GCA_013373595.1 Flavobacteriales bacterium
CTACCAACTGAGCTATATCACCGACCTAACTGCTCTTTACGTGCATTGCTTTGTAAAGGCGAGGGCAAAGATAAGTATTTCTTTTAAATACGCACAGATGACGGTCATTTTTTTTCACTTCGTATCTTTAGCCCATGCAAAACAAGACTGTCTTTATTATTGACGCAGGCAATTCCAATGTGAAAGTAGCACACTTTGACTCGAACGAACTCACTGATTTGAAGCGATTTCCTTCGGATGATCTCACATTATTAAAAAATTACCTGTCCACTCTCAGCGGAAATTTTGCCCTGTCATCTGTTTTGTCTGGCGATAAAACAAATGAGATTTTAGCCGTGAATAAAGACATTTTGTTGCTCAAAACGGATACTCCCACCGACATGAAGGTGAGTTATGGCACCACCAATACACTTGGAATGGACCGTTTGTGCAATGCCATTTATGCCTACAAACATTCTAAAACCGAATATGCGGTAGTTATTGATGTTGGTACCTGTATCAAATTTGACATCGTGCACACAACAGAAGGATATATGGGTGGTTCTATCGCTCCAGGAATTGACTTGCGATACAAAGCACTAAACGATTATACTGGAAATCTTCCACTACTATCCAATAAATCAACAACAAACCTCGTTGGTACTTCAACTCACCTTAGTATTCAATCAGGGGTAATGAATGGAATATCTGCAGAAATTAATGGGATGATGGATAGATATCGAGAGCGCTTTTCGGACTTAACTTTTTTTATGACAGGTGGTGACGCACAGCACTTTGATATACGTACAAAAAATGACATCTTTGCAGACGAAAATTTAACCTTGCTTGGGTTACACGAAATATACCAGCAGAATGCGTAGACTTCTTTTCTTGTTCAGTTTCTTCGTTTTGGGAAGTAGTTCCATCGCGCAAATTACAGCTAACTCGCCATACAGTTCCTTCGGGCTTGGAGAAATTGGAGGGCTCGATCATGCACGAACCTCCGGAATCGGAAACTCTCTCGGAACAGCCATTGATTCATTTACACTGAATTATTACAACCCATCGAGTTACAACTCATTGTCGACGGGAAATCCCTTGTTCTCTATTGGTGTTTCATCACTCATCTCAAATTTTTCAGAAGGAAACGCATCCAATACGAGTTCAATCTCTTCCATCCAAAACTTCGCGTTTGGATTTAAAATCAGAAAATACTTCGGTGCCGCTGTTGGATTGAGACCTTACAGTAGAAAGGGATATGACTTTGCCAATTATGAAGTAATTGGTTCCGACTCAATCAAGCACAACTACTCAGGAACTGGAGGCATTAACGAACTTTTCCTTGGATTGAGTACAAACATTTTCAAACTGAAGTCGACACAACTTTCTGTTGGAGCCAACTTGGGGTATTTGTTTGGAACCGTGGAAAACAAACGATCGAGTACGATTGTTCAAGATGGACAAGGAATTACAGGAGGTGTAGACCTCGAATTACTTCGTGCAAAATCATTCCACTACGATTTAGGCTTAAACTTCACGCACACATTCAGAAACTCTCATGAATTGATGCTTTCTGCAATGATTGATCCTGCTCAAAACATCAATGCGTCGTACTCATCGGGAAGATATTTTGCCCCTGACGTAAACAACTCCTTTGCATACGATACATTAAGCTATTCAGGACTTCAAGATGTTCGCATTGCATCCGTTCCGCGCTTCACATATGGAGTTCGATACAACATTTCACGTCAAACGGATGAAGATGCAGGCAAAAAACTCAACAACCTGCTTGCCATTCATGCGTCGTTGAGCACCGCTGACTACACGAAATTTACACTTCCCTTCGATACAAGTTCAGTGAATTTCCTCAATTCGACGAAATACACACTTGGATTAGAATTCATTCCAGAAACGGATTTCATTAATAATAAGCCAATTACAAAGTTTTACGAGCGAATTCGCTACCGCGTAGGAGGTTATTTTGCTGAGCTTCCTTATCAAACAAATGGCGAGCAAGTAACAGACTTTGGCACAACATTTGGATTAGGATTACCGATGGTGATTAAAAACTCTCTATCGTCCATAAACCTAGGATTTACATTTGGACAAAGAGGCGTTGGAAATCAACAATCGTTAAGTGAAACGTATTACGGAATCAATATTGGAGTCACCATAGCACCGCTTGGAGACAATTGGTTCCAAAAACGCAAGCTGAATTAATTAAAATGATGAAAATGAAATTTGGAAAATTACTTTTAGTAGGAGCAGCAGCTTTCTTAACATTCGCCGCGAGTGCTCAAGATGATGACGAGCAAAAACGTGAGTGTGACCGAATGAGATTGTTTGCTGGTGAAAAAGGGTTGAAAGTGGAAGACTACAAAACGGCCTCAATGTATTTGTTGAAAGCTGAAACAATTTGTGGTTCACTTGACAAAGACAACTGGGATCGTTTGATTGGAAGTTTGAAAAACGTCGTTTACGAAGAAACTGATGAAGCAGCGAAAAAATTGTATGCCGACACATTAATCAAGGCTTACGACCGTCAAGAAGCAGCAGGTTTCTACAGTCAAACGGAAGATTTGCAACGTGGAGGTTACTACATGATGCTTGAAACACCAGACGCAGCTAAAGCAGATTTCTACTTCCAGCGTGGAATTGAAGCAGCAGGAACAGAAACGGATGAAGCGTACTTGGTGAACGCGTACTATACAACTTACTTGTTGTACTACGGAGCTCAAGGCGAAGAGCAGGAAAAATTGAAACAACGAATGATTGACGATTACTTCCGTTACTCTGAAATCATTGCGAAAGCAGGAATGACGCCTCAAACGCAAGAAACGTTGACAACTTACCTTCAATATGCAATTCAATCGTGTGAAGCATTGCTTCCAATGATTCCAAATTACATCACGAACTTGCCAGAAGATAAAGAAACAGCTGTAAGTGGAATCAGAAACATGATTGGCTTGCTTGAGCAATACGGATGTACAGATACAGAAGAGCACGAATCATTGGCAATAGTATGGATGGAATTGGAGCCAGAATCTCCAGACGCAATCGCAGCAATGCTCATTCACTTGAGCCCATCTAAAGCAATTCCATTGATCACAACGCTAATTGACAATGCTACAGATGCTGATGAGAAAGCAGGATTGATTTACCAAAAAGCGGTGCTTCAATTGAAAGCGGGTCAATACAAAGCGGCTTACGCAACAGGAAAATCTTGTACTGGAAAATACAGCGCAGACGGGTTGTACATCGCAGCGAAAGCGGTAGCAGCAACAGCTAACGGTTGTGGAGACACTACCTTCGAAAGAAAGTGTAACTTCATCTACGCAGCACAATTGGCAGAGCAAGCTGGACAAGGTGGTGCGGCAGCATCATACAGAGCAAGTGGTCCAACATCACAAGACTGCTTTACTGAGAACAGCCCAACTTCAGTAACATTAACTTGTTGGGGAGTTACTGTAAATCCTTGCCCTTGATCAAGTGAAAAATAATTCAGCGATATATAAAGTATGGATACCTGTCATGTTTATGGCAGGTATCCTTTTTTCGTGTGTAAACGATTTGGATACCATCCAAAAGGTGACCTACGATCCCAAAGCGCCCGACGAGACATCAACCAATCTTGAAGTGTTGTACACGGATTCTGGATATGCACGCGTAAAGATCTTTGCTAAGCTCGCTGAAACCTATTCTCAACCAGAGAGAATCACCAAATTTAAAGACGGCGTAGAAGTGGATTTTTTCTCCGATAAGGGAGAAGTCATTTCAGTTTTGACCGCACTTTATGGCGAAGTCAACTTCAAAACAGGGCTCATTACTGTCCGTGATTCCGTCATCCTCAAAAACCTTCAGAAGAAACAAGCACTCGAAACCGAAGAACTGTTCTACAACCAAAACAACGATACCATTTCGACTCAGAAATACGTGATTTGCAAACGAGACGGCGAAGGCGTGATTGGTAAAGGTCATGGTCTCAAGACGACACGCTTCTTCAACTACTTTGAAATTTTGGAACCCGAAGGAAAAGTTGATTTATCGAAGGAATGAGACCAGACTCCTGAACAACTAAACAGCCCATTCACATGAAATTCATCTTCCTTCTTTTTATTGGAACGTTGATTGGGTGGTCTAATACATCTCAATCTCAGACGGATCCCACATGCGTCTATACAAATAGAGAGAGAAATTTACACCTCCTGGATAGCCTCATTACAGCAACTGAAGAACAAGAAGAAAAAGAATCACTCATCTATGAAAAATCCGTTCTCCAACTGAAATCGGGACAGTATTATGCAGCGTACACAACAGGTTTATCTTGTACGGGAAAGTCTGAAAAAGACGGAACCTATATCGCGGCGAAAAGTGTTGCGGCACTCGCCAATTCCTGCGGAGAAAGCACCTTTGAACGAAAGTGTAATTTCATCTATGCGGCGCAATTAGCTGAAGAAGCTGGACAGTCTAGTGCTGCAGCTTACTATCGAGCAAGTGGTCCGAAACAGGGCTCTTGTGACGAATCCGACAAGAAACCTGTCCAATTGAATTGTTGGGGCATCACGGTGAATGTATGCGATCATTTATGATTTAGTCGGTGATTCAACACTTTTTCCCTGGTCAAAAAAGTGGAGAGCAATATTTTTCAATGTGAATCATAGCAATAAACACCTACCAAGTTATCACTCCACACGAATCTTCAAATTACCAAAGGAATAACTACCTTTGCAAAAAACAAGTTTATGGAACGGTACAATCAAGTCATGCTTTACTTCTGGTTATTTGCGGGGGCTTTCGGTCTTATTGCTGTAACCTACTTTGGTATTCAGGAAGGATTTGATCAATGGACTTACTACTACATCTTCCCAGGCATGGCGATTTTGATGTACTTTATGCGTCGCTACATGATGAAACGCATGCAAAAGCACATGGAGTTTCTCGAAGAAAAAGAGAAAAACGACGCCGCGAACAGGTAGTTTTGGTCTTCCGATTACCGTTTATCCCAATAATCGTTAATTCATCCTTACGCACAGCTTAGTTCGTAGATAATCAGACTATTTCGTGGTTCAAATACATTAAATTTGAAAGAATTGCGTTACAGCTGTAACTTTTTGCATTACAGAAAGGTCTAAGCTAACAGAACATGAAGCTGCATTTATTTCTTCTTTCAATGCTATTGATGTGCACCAATGCCATTTGGTCGCAGCAATTGGTGAGCGGTCATATCATCGATGAATTTGACGCTCCCATTCCTTTTGCGAAGATTTATGCGAAGAATAATCCAGACTTACGAACTGTTGCCGACGAAGACGGATACTATGAGATGCGTCTTCATCCAGCGGAATACTTCCTCGTTTTTGCCGCTACCGGATTTGATCCGCGCGAAGCATACGTAGCCGTAAGTGACGCCCCAATCGTAAAGGACATTCAACTTTTTCCTGCTGCCCTCGATATTGAAGGCGTAGAAGTTTCGGCCAAGAAATCGAATCCTGGACGCGAGATCATGCTAAAAGTGGTTGCTAAACGGGATGAAATTAACCAGTGGAATTATCCGCATACGGTTGAAGGATACATTCGTGCGACCGAGAAAATTGATCGTGGTAATAATAAAGATTCAAACAATAAAAAGAAAGACAAAGACAAGAAGAAAGATAAAGAGGATGAACCGCAAAACACCGATCCTGATGGTGTTGACGATCCTTTCGCTGCAGAACAAGCCAAAAAAGAAAAAGAGTTGGAAAAGTTGGCCAATTCCATGAATTTAATTGAATCGAACTTTACACTGAATTACGGCGATCGTAATCATTTAAAGGAAATTCGAAATGCCTTCGAACAGCGCGGACAAAAACGCAATCACCTCTACTACACCACTACGGTCAAATCAAACTTCAATTTCTTCGAGAACTTATTGCACTTGGATGATTTGCACCAAACTCCCGTAAGTTCACCAATTTCAGGTCCTGGGATTTTATCGTACAAATACCGTTTGGTGGATCAATACGAAGAGAACGGACGAAAAATTCATAAGATCAAAATCATCCCGCGCTACTCCTCCACTTCGACCTTGGAAGGACATATTTACGTCATCGATTCGGTTTGGCTCGTTCAAAAAATCGACCTAACGATGGAAAAGGGGAACTTGCTCATTTACGACTATTTTCAAATCGAGCAATTCTACGATACGCCAGGCGATTCACTTTGCCTTTTGAAAAAACAAGTGCTCACCTATGGTGTAAAATACAAAAATCAGGAATCAACATGTTCGACGATTGCAACCTTCAAGGACTATAACTTTAACCCTCAATTTGGACCAAAATTTTTCTCGAATGAAGTTGCGGTAACGGAACAAGAAGCATACGATAAAGACACTTCGTACTGGGCAGCCAACCGCTCGGCAGAGTTAACACTCGAGGAGCGCCAATACATTATTACGCGAGACAGCATACAAGACGCACACAACCGAAAGGAATACCTCGATTCTGTTGATGCTATTTTCAACAAAATCACCTTTTGGAAAGTTGCGTGGTTCGGAATTGAGCACCGCAACCGCTCCAAAAAAACACAGTGGTATTTAAGCTCTGTAGCCAGTCTAATTGAGCCGATTTCCATTGGTGGTCCACGTATCAATCCTGGTTTTTTCTATTTCAAGAAATGGGAAAATGAACGCATTTTGACAACGAGCTACGATCTTTCCGTTGGGATTCTCAATCAAGACTTTCGTGGATCGACTTCCACCTATTATCGTTACGACCCATTTCACTTTGGCTCCGTCCGTGCCCGTTTCTACCACAGCATTGGTGCCATTCGAACCGCAGATGCTTTCACGCAGATCTACAAACGCGACAACTTTTTTGAAGTCACAGGCTTGGATCTCACGCACAATTACGAAATCTTCAACGGATTCTATCTGTACAACAACTTCAGTTTCGCCGAGCGAAGAAGTATTCAGAATTACAAATTCTTGGAAAGTCTCGACGAGATTCTTCCGAACAACGACCCTACCGAATTTGAACCGTATCAAGCTTTCATTGCCCGCATGACCGTGGAATACGTCCCAAATCAGAAATACATGCGCGAACCAAATCGTAAAGTGATTCTTGGCTCGAAATGGCCGACTTTCTACATGTATTACGAGAAAGGAGTTCCCACTATTTTCGGTAGCGACGTCGATTTCGACTATGTTGCAGGGGGAATTCGCCAAACCTTCAAAATTGGAACGCTCGGAACCTCATCGTATCACATGAAAGGAGGAACATTCCTGAGAACGGCTGTTGTGAAAGAAATCGATCGTAAATTCCAGCGTCGAAGTGATCCTATTTTCTTTACAAACCCACTGAACTCCTTCCAATCACTCGATTCTCTATTGCCAACGGATCAATTTTATTTGGAAGCACATTTCATTCACCACGACAACGGCGCGATCATTAACAAGATTCCATTTATGAAGAAAACCCGTATTGGTTTAGTCGGTGGAGGTGGATACTTGTACGTGCCAGAGCACAATTGGCAACACTACGAATTTGTGGCTGGATTTGAGCGCACGTTTAAATTCTCACGTCGTCGACTTCGATTGGGGATTTATGGAACCTTTGCCGATGGAAACAAAATGGATCCACGCTTCGGTTGGAAAGTCTCGTTTGATCTCTTGGATGATCGGAATATGTCGTATAATTTTTAGTGATGATGAAGTTGAGCTTTCTTCTCTTTGGATTGATTTTCATGTCAAGTTGCAAACAAGCAGAAGTTGAAATTAGTTGCTATCCACCCTATCGAAAATTAGATCAGAACGCTGAGCGAATTTCCAGTATTCCAGAAAAAGTAGAATTGTTTGAATTGATTAATGCTGAACACGTTTCCGGAGAAACACGCAATTACTGATTAAGGCAATCCTGACAAGAACCTACCAATAAAAGTTCTGCACTATCTATTCGGTGATTAGCCACGGAAGGGATTGAAATATCGACATTCAAACACTCCGATTTGCCACAGTCTCGGCATTGAAAATGCGGATGTAAATCCGTGTGATGAGAGGAAGAACATTTTTGACACTTGGCGTACCATTTCAAACCATCCTTTCCAATAAACGAATGTAGCTGTCCCCCATCCTCCAATCGATCAAGAATACGATATACCGTTGTTTTATTCATGTGCTGATCAAGCTTACTGACCAACTCCACCACAGATAACGCATTATCGGTTTGCCCAAATACATCCAATAGTTCACTCACAGACTTTGTCTTTCTCGCTACTCCCATGCTACAAATTTAACGCAACTTGGTTGCATTTACAAATTGATTTACTACTTTCGCAACTGAGTTGCAATAAAGACTAACTTCTCATTGTAAGACCAACGCAATATGAGCATGCAACGCGCTCAATGGACAAATTAAAAAGACACAGATGATTCCACACACATTTGAACAATGGCAGGCATGCATCACACAGGATTGCAAAATTGACCTTACACCAGAGTTCGCACAAAAGCGATTGGCGGTTTACACCGATCATCAACATCCCGAAACAAAGAAGTTTATTTCCCTTTACGGGGAACAGCATTTAACGAATATTATCCATTGGTTCAAACAAATCAAATGACACAACGAAAACTACCCGTAACCGTATTGAGCGGATTCCTTGGAGCCGGAAAGACGACGCTCCTCAATCATATACTGCACAACCGAGCCGGTTTAAAAGTCGCCGTAATTGTAAACGACATGAGCGAAATCAATGTAGATGCTGCATTGGTAAAGAATGAAAGTACCCTCTCTCGCACAGAGGAGAAATTGGTTGAAATGAGCAACGGTTGTATTTGCTGTACTCTGCGCGAAGATCTAATGGTTGAAGTTGAACGTCTTGCGAAAGAAAATCGCTTCGATTATTTACTAATTGAGAGTACAGGAATAAGTGAACCCGTTCCTGTGGCACAGACCTTTTCGTTTGTAGACGAAGAAAACGGAATCGACCTCTCACGTTTCAGTTATATCGACACGATGGTAACCGTGGTAGACGCCTTCAATTTTTTCAAGGATTTCGGTAGTCCAGAAACCTTGGAAGATCGCCAAATGACCGACATCGATGGAGACGACCGAACGATTGTTAACCTCCTCACCGATCAAATTGAATTTGCCAATGTTATCGTCTTGAATAAGACCGATTTGGTAAGTCAAGCTGATCTAGGTGTTTTAAAAGCTGCCATTCAAAAATTGAATCCATCCGCAAAAATCATTGAATCGTCTTACAGCAAAGTTGATATTCACGAAATTCTGAATACGCGTATGTTCAACTTCGAAGAAGCGGAACAAAGTGCTGGTTGGATTGAAGAATTAAACCGAGAAGAACATACACCTGAAACAGAAGAATATGGTATTAGTTCCTTCGTTTATCGATCCAAAAAGCCATTTGATCCCGAGCGATTCTGGCAATTCGTCCAACGCGATTTCCCAAGCCACGTAATACGCAGCAAAGGACTATTCTGGTTGGCATCACGTCCGGAACAAGCACTCATCTGGGGGCAAGCAGGAGGATCGTTAAAAGCGGACAGCGCAGGTGTTTGGTGGAGCAGTATGCCCTTTGAAAAACGCACTCAATTTATTGGCTTCATTGAAAATCAAGCGGCGATTGAAGAAAATTGGGACGCCACTTTAGGAGACCGCAAAAATGAAATTGTATTTATCGGCCAAGACATGGATAAAGATGCTATTACTTCCATGCTGAATGATTGCCTAAGCACAGAAAATGAACTTGCGACCCTCGACTTAAAAACGGGATATCCCGATGAATGGCCCGTACAACGCGTTTATCCCATTCATTAAAGCAACGTGAATATCATGACACAGACAACACATTTTGATGTAATTATCATAGGCGGAAGTTACGCTGGACTCTCGGCAGGCATGGCATTAGGACGAGCGCTGAGAAAAGTTCTAATCTTGGATAGTGGCACCCCCTGCAATCAAAAGACACCGCATTCTCACAACTTTCTGACCCAGGATGGAGAAACACCCAGTTCAATTGCAGAAAAAGCAAGGAAGCAAGTCTTGAACTATCCCACTGTACGCATTCACCAAGGCCTCGCCATTTCGGGAATGAAAACAACACTCGGTTTTGAAATCACAACAGAAAAAGGGGAACATTTCACCTCTAAAAAACTGATCTTCGGCACGGGTTTACGCGATATTATGCCAGATATCAAGGGATATTCTGATTGCTGGGGAACATCGATCTTGCATTGTCCGTATTGTCATGGATACGAAGTAAGGCATCAAACAACAGGAATTCTAGCCAATGGCGATGTCGCCTTTCATTATGCTGAGCTCCTTTCGAATTGGACGCAAAAACTTACCATTTACACGAATGGATTGTCCGATTTTAGCGACGAACAACGTGCAAAGCTTTCAGAACATCAGATTTCCGTGGTAGAGAAAACCATCACCGAACTCGCGCATGAAAACAACTTAATTAAAGCGATTGTACTCAGCGATCAAACACAAGCAGAACTCAAGGCCTTGTATTCTCGCCCCGACTTCACACAACAATGTTCAATTCCTGAACAACTCAACTGTGAAATGACCGAACAGGGCACCATCAAAATCGATCCCTTTCAAAAAACAACGGTAGAAGGAGTATTCGCTTGTGGTGACTGCTCCAACCCCATGCGATCTGTATCATTGGCGGTAGCATCGGGCACAACCGTTGGCGCCATGGTCAACATGGAACTCGTGCATGAAGCATTTTAACAAAATGAGTAGAATTGTATATCGCATTTGCCCTCCTCGTGATGAATGATTCGTAATTTTAGCCAATGAGGATTTTAGCACTGTCGGTATACCTTCTGATTACGGTCTTTTCTTGGGGGCAAACAGAAAACAAGTTTGCGCGGGTATTAACTTACGCAACCACCTTGGAAATTGTAAATGATGATCTTCCTGCTTACGCAAAAGACTATCTGAATCAAAAATACGGCGACAGTTTACACGTTGTCTATGATACATTGGGCAACATTCGTATGAACTATTTTCGAAGTGGTAAAAATGGAATTGCCTATTACTTCTATAACGCAACGAACCACACGATGTACGCACGCTGGAAGGGAATTGATACGCTTTATTATTACGATGCCTCGGTCAATGACTACACCTTGGACTCAATGAAAACCAGTAAAACAATTGATGGAAGTAAAATTGAGTGCTACTCACACAACCCAGAAGTGAACGGGGCAGCCATTCAGGAATTCTACTTTGTTGAAGACTCAATGTACGTGAACCCCGATCTTTACGCTGATTTCAAAGACTTCTTCTTCCATTCTATCATCTCCGAATCACGAAAACTACCTGTTAAAACTGTGATCAAATCGAATGACATCATCATAAGAAGAGTGCTTACAAATTCACGAATAATTGCTAATCCTAAAAAGTCACTATTTGAGGACAATGGAAAACTACCGCTGAAAAAATACTGAGGCGAGTATGGGAACTTTGGAAAATAACCTCGGTAAGTTTTCCATATCATAATTTGCCACACATAAATCTGCCAAACCTTTTATCTACAATCCAGTTCACTGTCAAACAGAATCCAATAAACGTCCGAAAGACTTCGAAAGAGCACCTTTCTAAGCTGCATCAGCCGAATTTTTCCTACTTTTATCCTTTCAAAAAAAGCGCATTATGTACGGAAAAATGAAAGACCATCTTCAAGCAGAATTGAAGGCCATCGACGAAGCAGGATTGTATAAACGCGAACGCATCATTACGACTCCACAGGGAGCGAATGTACATGTAAGTACAGGAGAAGACGTTGTGATTATGTGTGCCAACAACTACTTGGGTCTCTCATCTCATCCAGACGTAATTCAAGCAGCGAAAGACACGCTCGATACGCACGGTTTCGGGATGTCATCGGTACGATTCATTTGTGGAACACAAGACATTCACAAAGAGTTGGAAGAAAAAATCGCGAAGTTCTACGGAACAGAAGACACTATTTTGTATGCGGCTGCATTTGACGCGAATGGTGGTGTTTTTGAACCGTTGTTTACTGCTGAAGACGCCATCATTTCCGATGAATTGAACCACGCTTCGATCATCGATGGAATTCGCTTGTGTAAAGCACAACGTTACCGCTACAAGCACTCTGACATGGCTGATTTGGAAGAGCAGTTGAAAAAAGCACAAGATCAACGCTTCCGTATCATCGTTACAGATGGAGTTTTCTCTATGGACGGTGACATCGCTAAAATGGATGAAATTTGCGCATTGGCCGACAAATATGACGCCATGGTAATGACGGACGAGTGTCACTCTGCTGGATTTATCGGAAAAACAGGTCGCGGTGTTCCAGAATACTGCGGTGTTTCTGACAAAGTAGATATCATCACAGGAACCCTTGGAAAAGCCCTCGGTGGAGCCATGGGAGGTTACACCACTGGAAAGAAAGAAGTAATTGATATGTTGCGCCAGAAATCACGTCCATACTTGTTCTCCAACTCATTGGCACCTTCCATTGTTGGGGCAGCAAACAAAGTATTCGATATTTTGAGCGAATCAACAGAATTGCGCGATCGATTGGAAGAGAATACGAAGTATTTCAAAGAGCAAATCATTGCAGCAGGATTCGACATCAAGCCAGGAGATTCTCCAATTGTTCCGATCATGTTGTATGACGCAGCCTTGTCTCAGAAATTTGCAGACATGTTATTGGAAGAAGGTGTGTACGCCATCGGTTTCTTCTACCCTGTTGTAGCGAAAGGAGCTGCTCGTATTCGTACACAAATTTCAGCAGCACATACCAAAGCAGATTTGGACAAAGCAATTGCGGCGTTTATCAAAGTGGGGAAAGCGCTCAAGGTGATCGAGTAAGATGATTTCGATTGGACTTCCGCATGAAATTGATGCAATTATTGCATTAACGAAACGCTGTGGAAGACATTTGCGCGAACAAGGTATTGATCAATGGGATGAACACTATCCCGACAGAGACAGCATTGAACGTGATTTGAAAACGGAAACGCTCTTTGCCTATCGCGACGGTGATCTTATTCTTGGAATTGTGGTTCTCAATGAAACGCAGGATGAAGAATACAACGAAATCGATTGGTTAAGCGATGATCATTCACGGAATTTAGTAGTGCATCGTCTAGCTGTTGATCCCTCCCACCAAGGAAAAGGAATTGCTCGTAGACTGATGGATTTTGCCGAAAACTATGCACGAGAACATGCGTACGACTCCATCCGACTCGATACGTTTAGTCAGAATCCGAGAAATCAACGGTTTTATACCAATCGCGGCTACACTGATCTTGGACCTGTCTTTCTAAAATACAAAAAAGAACATCCGTACTATTGCTACGAATTGCTTTTAAACACCTCAACGAAATGACCATTAGAGAACTCATTGACAGTCTTGACGAACAATTGCAGCGGGTACAAAACCTGGAGAAAAGCGAAAAAATGACCGCTTACATGAAGGGGAAGTTTGCTTTCTACGGCGTATACGCTGATTATCGAAATGCCATTCAGCGAGAGTGGTTTCAGTTAGTTAAACAACATGAACCCGATCTTTGGAGTTTGGTCCGCGAACTTTGGGAAAAGGATGAACGTGAATTTCAGATGGTAGCCGTTGATCTATTGAAAAAACGACCGAAAAAGCAATACCAAATAGATGACTGGGAACAGTTTGATTGGATCATCACACAAAAATCGTGGTGGGATACTGTTGATTTAATCGCGAGTAATGCCGTGGGAACGTATTTTCGTCTTTTCCCTGAAATGCGTGATCAAGTGATTAGCCAATGGCGAAAAAGTGATGATTTTTGGTTAAATCGAACCTGTCTCATCTTCCAACTGAAATACAAAGACACGGTTGATTTCGAACTGCTCACCAGCTTGATTGAAGATTTTAAATGGAATCAAGAATTTTTCATTCAGAAAGCCATTGGATGGAGTTTGCGCGAATACTCAAAAGTGAATCCTGAAGCAGTGAGACATTATTTGGCTTCATCTGGGTTAAAAGGATTGGCACAACGAGAAGCAAGTAAGTATCTTTATTAGATGAAGCGGACTTTCTCTACCGTTTTCTTCAAATCGATAGAATCCGTTTAACTGGTTTTCGAGGCATTCCGAAACCGTTGTTCTGTAGGAACTATTCCCCTACTTCTTCGAGGTACATTTCCGTCATCATTTCCAGAATTTCCTCTTTGGAAACAGCGGCTTCTTCGGCTACGAACTCTTGATAGAAAGGAAAGATCTTGTCGAGTTCCTTTGCCATCGTCGATTGATCTTTTGCCTCAATAGCGTCATTCACAATGCTCAATAGGATCATATTGAGTTTCGTCATTACGAAGTCACCATGAATTTCGGCCAATCCCTCTAAATTGCCCAAAAAGCCGTTCATCGAAGCGTGATCGCGATCGACTACTCCCAAACAAAACACCAAGAATTCGTTTTCATCTTCCAAATCTGGCTCTGGATACTTTTCCAAGAATTCATCTACGATAGCTTCCATTTCCCGATCGGCATTGAGTAGTTCTACGGCATACGCTGCCAACACATCTCGATCTCGATTTCCAGCTTTGTACTTCTGCTCCAACTGATAGATGACCGTTTCCTCCGGATGCATCACCGCATTTCCAGCTTCTTCGATTTGCTCTGCACCCACAACACCCACAATCTTTTTGAGTAAGTCCATTTCTGAATTCAAAAACAGCATGGTAGGATACGAATCTAAGCTGAACTCATTCATCAATTGGAGACCGTCACCCTTCTCCCCATCCAACTTCAAGCTCACGAAATTTTCATTCATAAATACGCCCAAATCCTCATCAACAAAA
>JABXHO010000164.1 GCA_013373595.1 Flavobacteriales bacterium
CATTGGTGGCTGTTCAACGAAAAATGCTGATTTTAATGTTTGAACTATGGAAGAAAAACGAGTACTACGATCCTGAATTTGAGCAAAAAAAAGCAGCAAGCTTGCAAGAAACTTGCTGCACGGGATAGCAAACAACAAAAAGTTGAGTCTTCCCTCAAGATTTTAATGAAATTACTTGTTTTTTGACACAGTACCTACGCTTTCGTGTGGCTTTTCGAATATAGCACTTTTGGCGCTTGGGCTTTGTTATAGCGCGTCCTTTAGTCCGAAGTAGAAACTTTCAGCATCCGCATTATCTGGGATTCCTGCTACTTGACCATCTCCAAGTTCCATGATGATCCATTCACCATTTTTCTTTTGAGCGATATCCATAGTGAAGAAGTTGCTTTCTACATTTTGTGCAATTTGAATGAAACTGTCGAGTTCAGGTTTTGTTTCGCCATAATTTCCTTCATCCCAATAATCAAAAACACTTACAACTGTTTTGTTAGCAAAAAACACTCTGAATTCCTTTGTTAATGGCATGCCACTTTGAGAATGGTCAACCAAAAATTCAAGTTCTTCAAATTGCCTAAAAACCAATCCTTCATTTAAATAATTTCCTCGTAATTCAATGAACGTGTTTGTAATATTCAAAACTTTCTGTTCATCGGAAGCATTAGGAATATAGCAAGCATCTTCCCAATTGTGCTTTTCCGATTTCACATAATCCTTGACGATTATTGGGCTGTTGCCAAATTGAGAGGCTAGTTCTGTGATTACTATTTTGTTTATAGTACTTTTCTTGGCTGTCCAATTAGTTTTTGGCGTTACGTCTTTTATGATTCTATAAGATTCAGGGAGGTAGTGACAATGCTTGTATTCAGTTGGAGAATTAATCAGTTGAATGTTCTTTTGGATTAAGCCATCGTAGAGATTTTGATAATCGCCAGGAGTGAGCATCCATCCACGATAAATCCCTTTGTTCATCTTTTCAAGAGTGGGAACTAGTCGAAGTGCTTTGCTAATATTCCCTTCTATCAGTTCCTCAAAACTCATTAAGGAAGTTTTAAAACCAGCGGATTTAGCCGAGTTCAGCTCATGTAGGTAATCTGGTTCAACTACTTTATTATCTATTACACTATCACAGTATATTACTATCATGGTTTACTATGGGCATCATGCACTATAACGTTTTGCACTATACAACAGTGCAGCTCTTAAGTTAGGTTTGTTTTTCTAAGTTACGAATTGTTTTGTTGAGTTTGAATGATTTTTCGAAGTTTGAACCTGAGCTGGAGCATAGCGTATGTTATAGCCATATTTTTATTCTTAGAACATTGTAAAATATACCATGTCTTATTAAATATTTGCTGAGCTCAAGCCAAAATTCACTAGGTTCAATTCAATATTTTACCTAAGTGAAATGCTACAGAAATACCAGGATTGATACCAAATCGAATATGCCTAATTTTTGAGAATGTTACTCGAGGTTTTATATCATAAAAGGCATCCGCAAATAAACCAATGGAAGCACGCTTAGATCGCCACCTAATTTCGGGACGTATTGATGCAGCGATACTTAGTTTTTTGTACTCGGGCACGAATTTCGGCTCGAGGTATGTATCCCAAAAGCCATACCATTTAAGATAAGTAAGTTTCAACCCAGCCCCAATATTTGTATCAAAGTGCTTTCCTAATGATTGTCGAAAAAATAGTCGAATTGGGATTGTATATGCTGTCACATATTGTTGCCGAAGAAGATTGGCATCCTTGGCAAACTGATAGCCAGTAGATGTATTGCCAGATTGAGATTGGTACTCAAACGTACCGTAATAATCATGCGTTGAGGTATAAGTAGTTAGCGCTTTAGAAAATTCGAAACCAACTGAAGCTCCAAGGGACTTACTGAATTGATAATTGAAACTGATTTCAGTTGGAATAAAAGAAATACCTTCCTCATACGTATGTGGCATTAATGTGTCAGGCTCTCCGATTGCTTTTAACCGATTAAAGGAAATGGGATAGTTAGAATAGAATCCTAGAGAGAATTTAGTGCGAAAGAAAGGTTCACGTTTTGGAGATAGTGCCTCTTCAATATCCGGTCTGAATACGGTATTCTTTTTGCGATATAAGTAACCGCCAACAGAGAGCCCCAAGTCGACAGAGTATCTGCGGTAATTAATGTGCTCAAGGTCCAAAGCACCTAGAAGTTGAGCACTTGGAGCACCATAGAATCCTATGAACCAATGTTTCATATTGATGCGTATTTCTGGACGGAAATAAGCATGCATTTCGAAGTGTTTAAGGGAGCTAGCTGTATTGTTTTCAATATAATCTGTTTCAATAAAAGCGTACCCCAAGTCATTTTGATAACTACTGATAATCCCAAGACTCATATTTAGTTGAAGCTTCTTTTTCATATTATGACTATAAGTCAAAAAGAGAGGTACGCTATACAGAAATCGATATCTATAGTCTTGTTTTGTACTAATAAATGGACCATTAGCTCCCGAATAAGTAGTATCCTTTATAAAATTAGTTTGTCTATACTCATACTTAAATCCAGAAGAAACTCCGAAATGCTCGTTCCATCGATAATTTAGTTCCAGTCCCGAATGAAAGAGAAGAAAAATAGGCTCATCCTCAACCTCTTTGATATAACCAAGAGGTACATTTTTGCCTTTTATGCCATAACGGGAATGTGAAAAGAGAGTGTTGTAATATCCGAGTGTCCATTTTGAATCAGCGTATTGATCGAGGGTATCTGGCGCGGAAGATTGAATCTCTGAAGTCTGTCCAAAAATTGCAGAGCACAGTAGGATGAATGAGAATAGAAAACTAAATTGTTTCCACATTGTGGGAGGTTCTAATTTTGAGTAAAAAGGTCGTTGAGTCAAAAGTAATTAAATTCATAATTATTTAGAGAAGTTTAATTGAAAAGACTAAGACATTGATTAATTTTTCGATGTTCGGTTTCTTCATACGTTACTTTTCCTAAATACGACAGTAATGCTCGATGCATGCGTACATAATGACGAATTGATAGTATTAGAGGTAACAGTTTGATGATTTAAGAGCTTCCTCTCGAAGGAACAACTATTTCTGAATAGTTTACAGGATTTCTCATTGGTTATATCGGTTTTTCGGTAGGGAAAGTGGCGCTTTCTAGAGTGTAATTGTTACACTATTTTTTTTAAGGATGTTATGTGTATTTATTCGCAGCTACCATCAAGAGAATATATTGTGCGGTAAGTTCTGGCGCGACAATCATTGATCGATTCACAAGTTAGTACGCCAATATTCTCATTGATGATAATACGATCCATTGGAGTGTTGTTTAACTTTAGATATTCTGTGAAATACACAATCCTATTTTGCCCAATGGAATCAGGTTCGTTGGGGTTTCTGAAATGTTTGAATTCAATACATATAAGGGGATTTTCATTTAAAAGAATTAGAAATGAGTTCAATTGGAACTTCTTGAAAGTTTCAGTTTCATTTAACTCGTAGATAGCATAGTTAGGAGTATGCTCATGTATCAAACGAGTTAGCTTCAGGTCAAATACATATTTCTTAATCGAATCACCTTGTATTTTAAACAAGGTTTCGTAGGGCAAAAAATCTCTGTGTTTCGTAATTAGTTTTAATTCGTCTCCAACATTCAATTTTGTAAATATTGAGAATTCCCCCGTTTGGTCACTTGTTCCAGTTCCAACCGTATCTGCTCCATTTAATATTACGATTTTAACATTTGTAATGGGTTCTAATGAAGGTTCTTGTAATTTACCGGTTATCGACACCTTTTCAGCTTGAGCTGAACTTGTGAATGTCATAATGGTGTAGAATATTATGAATGAAAGTTCTCGAATCATGGTTTTCTATGTTAGCAACATTCAATCATTAGTCGTAGATTAACTGAAGTTTTTTTCGTTTCCTTTTTTGTGAGCATGACAATCTTTGCTTAGGTTCATATAGTAACTCGACAAAAGTGATTTTCTCAGTATTTATTATTACATCTTCAACAATCCTATCATTTTCACCATGAACGGAACAAATTAGCTTGTATTTACCTGGCGTTAATAACGGTCTTTTTTGGATGTCTGGAGTGAATATTACAGTTTTTTCCTCCAAAGTCATTTGATTTATGATTCTTACTCTTATAGTATCGAGCTGAAAGTTATCACTCAAGTTTAACGAGGTATTCTTAAAAGCTTTCACCATGAGGTTTCCATAGTCTTGTGCATAGCAAGAAAAAATAAACAATATTGAGAAAAGACTTATAGTATATTTTGTATAGCTCATGCTTGAAATTGTGAAATAGTTAGTAACGTAAAAAATTTTCCCCATCTTTATTATTGCAGGGTATACAAGTCTATCCGCTTTATTACGTACGCTCTAACCTATAAAGGTTAGCTAACGGTTCTCAAGTAGGCACAGGCGCCTAACACCGCGTAAGCAGCACTGAAGGTAAATATAGTGCTTTTGGCGCTTGGGCTTACTTGATGTTATGCACTTCCTTAAAACAGCCTTTCCTATTTCCGTTTCATCTTATGGAACATTCCACGTGAGAAGCAGTATATTCCAACCCCTCTAATATCGATTATGGACATAGCGCACCAACCTTTGAGGTCAATTTGGTAATGCATTAATGAGCTAGTATCAAGTCTTAATTTCTTTGTTTGCCTTATGAATTCGTCAGATAGATTCGAGTTTTCATATGAATTCGCTAATGTGTCAGTTGGAAAAGTGTATTTCCAATATAAACTATTGTCAGGTAAACGGAAGGAGCTAATTACTTGGTGATGATGCACGAGACCATCGATAATAATAGAGTCAGTGGTAATACTTATTTCCATCCCATCTTGAGCGTCAAAATGACACTTGCTTGATTCATTAGTGCCCGACTGGTATTGATGCGGTTCAGCATTTATTTTGATAGGTTTTTCTACAATCCAATCTCCATTGAGGCGGTTAAGCTCTTTATCCTCATTTTTGCATTTACAATAATTAAATCCTGATACTGAGTCAAGGTTTGAGCTATTCGGTCTAAACTCAAAGACTTCAGCAAAAATATTGTTTAGATCATTCATCCAGTGTCCAAATGAATGCTCCATATGATGCCAATAAACAGTGTTACTATCGACAAGAATATGGTTAGGTCTTTTGTTCAAGCCGAAGGGCCGAATGTACTCAACTGTTTTTAAGTCATTGAAGAAATGTGTTGCCGTTATTTTTGAATCAAATTCATATACTTCGATGCGCATTGCGCTACCTCTATAATCATAAAGAGTGTAGTCTTCTGTATTCAAAGTATCAATTCGCCATGTTGAATCCATTTTCCGTCCAACACGATTTCTGAAATATGAGCTCAGGGAATCCGTGTAGCTTTGCCATCTTTCAAGAGCGAACTGATTTTGTTCTTCATTACGAATATCGATAGTTGTATCACTTTCAACTCGTATTTTGGATGTACCGTTATCGATTGGGCTCGGTGATGGGCTATCGCAACCAATTAATGAAAAAACAAAGAAAGGTATTAATATTACTATTTTGTACATATCACAATTAATGCCCAGATTATAGAAAGTAACAAAAAGACTGTTTACAAAGTTTGGGTATTTTGCCCCTGGGTATTACACCCAAACCTTTTATTGTGCATAACGGTTGGCAATTAGGCACAGGCGCCTAACACCGCGTAAGCAGCACCGAAGGTAAATACAGCACTTTTGGCGCTTGGGCTTACTTGCCGTTATGTACATCCTTAACTAGTGTATTTGGTTATATTCTTCGCATTTGGAGATTTATTAACTTGGTAATATGAAATTCACTAAGTATGTTTTTGCTCTAATGGCGATCATTTTTGTCAATAATTATGCTATTGCAGATCCTGAACATCTAATACCTCCAGAATATTTTATAGGCCTAATTGCTCTTTTTTTGTTGTTGGGAACGGCAATATCACTCGTCGTGTCAGTATTGTTGCGGTTTGTTTTTCAAAAAGTAAGAAAGGAAAAGCGAAAGCATATATGGTTTATGACATCATTGACTTTTATACTTCCAACGACATTTGTTCTTTTAGAGGAAGAATACCATTTGCTGTATGATATTGATCCATATGAGACAAGATTACTGGTTAGTCAGTTAATAATTATCGGATTGGTTTTTGTAGGATTCCTTTTGGGTTACTTCTTTACTCCTAAGAAATCTACAATGGAATAGAATATACTGTTCTTCTAGTTTGGGTGCTATCCATTCTGGGTATTTCTCGGACATGGCGCGCCCAAACCTTCGTTTTACATAACCTTTTGACGCTAGAAAGTCGTACGGCTCTTTAACCACCAGTTTTATTTTAAAGTTAAGAATGATTTTTTAACCGAGATTAAAATTACGAAGCGTAAGTTCCGTATGCTTTTTAGGTGCTGTGTTATACACATTCTATTCCTCGAGCTTTATCCAATCTCCAGTATCTTGAATCACATTCTCAATTACGTAATCCAACCCCTTTTCTGAAATCATCGATTCTATGTTGTCGTGAATATCGTTTATTCGTTCTTCGGTTAATGGTTCCTCACGTTTGATTGGCATACTTGTCTCTTGAGGGTGGTAAGAATTCTTTTGAAAAAGTACATTTAAGGCAACTACAAAATATGTACGTCCATCCTCTTCAATTACAACAACTTTTTGATTTCTTTTAAGGTCAAATCTCCTCGAAATTTCCTTTCGGCTTTCTTCGTTACCTATGTAGATTTTCGGGTTAGAAAAGTACAGAGGCAAATCAAGATATTCAACATCAGAGAAGAGTATATCAGAATTTTCTTTCAATTCAATGTTATGCGATCTAAACAGAAACTGCTTGTGTGATGTACAATATTCGAACAGAGAAAATAGTCCAACTTTATCGATTATGGTTGTCGTTTTCTTCATTGTGTATAACGGTTTCGGTTATGAGTAGTTGCGTGGTTTAGCACGAAACTTAGCAAGTACACACCAAACTGAAAATCCGCAAGGATTTTCAAAAGTAGGCGAGAACAAGCAATAACTTATAGCCATTGTTCTATGCAGTTATTATTCTCCAAATTTTCCATTCAATTCCTCTAAAATTAGTTTTGGATCATACCCATAGCCATCTTTGAAAACTAACTCAACATTGCGTATGTTTTCTTTAATATCTCCATTAATTACTACAAAGTCCGCTTTTTTCCCGTTTTCAATTACCCCAATTTCAGAGTTGGAAAGAACTTCTGCTCCATTACTTGTCATTATTTTGATTGCTTCCTCGCTAGTAAATCCTGCTTCTTTTAGTAACTCAAAATTTCTTTGGTCTCCAAAGCCAGGAAGTACGTGTCTGCCTGCATCAACTCCCGCGGTTAAAGTTCCACCCATTTTAAAAAATTGATATTCAAATTCCATTATTCTTTTTAATCTACTCTCCCTAACGTTATCACTCGACTTTTGATTATCAAAATCATTTCTTCTCTCAAGATATTGTGATTTTAAAAATGGCGACATTATTTTTAACGCACGTTCATCTGCGAAGGCTCTATTTGGAATACTTGACTCATAAATAGCCAATGTCGAAGTCAAAAAAACATTGCTATCAATCATTAACTGTTGAAGCCGTTTTACCTCCTCACTTTTTATATCCAACTCATCAATATATTCTCTTGAACCATCACAAATACCGAACGTCTTGTTCTTTCTAAAATCGCTTGTGCTGTTCAGTCCGTGTTCTATACCGTCAATACCAAAATTTGTGGCCTGTTCAAAGGTGATTGAACATAAATGTCCCGTTACTTTCGCATTCCGTTTATGTGCTTCTTTGATGATAACTTCCAAGTCGCTTGGTGTTATATGACGATAAACTTTAAACCATCGAACTCCTTTTTCTGTCCAATATTGAATGGTATCCTTTATATGGTTTTCATTGCGTGGGATAATCATATTTGGGTTACCTCCTTTTCCTGTAAAATAAGGTCCGCTCGTTATTATGTTGGGTCCAATAAATTTGCCTTGCTCTATTTTTTTTGACAATTCTATTTCTTGTTTTGGCGAAGCTGAACCACAAGTTTGAATAGTGGTTACTCCCGAAGCCAAGTAAAGTTTTGAGGCGGTTTCTCCAACAAATGGAAATCCTGGGATGTGTAGATGATTATGAACTCCTACAATTCCGGGAATGACTGTTTTTCCTTTTAAGTCAATTATAGTCGCTCCTTTTGGTATGTTAATTTCCGAACTTTGTCCAATTGCTTGAAAATAACCATTTTCAACAATCAAAGTTTGGTTTTCTTTAGCTGGATTTCCCTTTCCGTCAAAAACAGTTGCATTGGTTAAGACAACAACATCAGATTTATACTTTACATATTTCAGTACATTATTATTATTTAATTTAGTTCGTTCTTGGATAGAGCTTTTATTTGAACCCAGAGCGATAAATTCAGATTTAGAATTTTGTTTGCAACCAATAAGGGGTATAAATAGAAGTATGAATGTTAATTGTTTCAATCTGTATTTTTTATAATTGCATAGAACGGTTTGCAGCTACGCAACGTGCGGCTCGCTACTGCAATTGTTTTCTCGAAGTTACAAATGATTTAATAAATCGAAAGTGACCTCTCGAAGCCAACGCCCGTATGGTACGTGGGTGCTGTTAGCAGTATCATTTTTCCACTTTATTAAACTCTTCAGACAGGCGCTTCAAAAACAGAAGTACCAGCAATACATTGATTACTGAAAAAAGTATTGGTAGTATCGTGTAGAGTAGGGATTCACTTGCGGCAAAATTGAACAGATCTAAAGATATGTAGAATGAGTCAGGTAATATCCTTGTCCAATAAACCATAAAGAGAACTTGTAGCAAAATGGAAACTGCGAAAAAATATTTTGATTGATCCAACATTTTTTTCCAGTTCAATTTGTGGTTCCGAATTTTCTTTTGAGCAGAAAGGAAAACTACAAAAATCAAAACTACGTGGATAACAGAAGTTACAATATTGGTTGACCACAATACCGTTGCAGGATTAAGTTCTATCGTAAGAAACACATCTTGCAGCAATTGGTAAATCATCCATTCTGGGAGAGATAAGGAAGTACCAAACAGAAAACCAGTCGATAAGACCGTAAAAAGATTCGGTAGAGATGTACTATTCAGATGATCTAATGGTTGGTCTTCTCGCATGTTATCTTCATTACTGCTAACGGTCCGCAAATAGGCACAGCCGCCTAACAAATATAGTGCTTTTGGTGCTTGGGCTTACTTGCCCTAAGTTAGAATCCATTAACTTAATTAACAAACAAGAAAGAACGAAAGAGTGGAATAAGGTTGTCTTA
>JABXHO010000110.1 GCA_013373595.1 Flavobacteriales bacterium
ATGACGTTCTGGGTTCAAACATACGAGCAAGAAACCGTCACCAACAATGAAAAGCACACTCGGAATCATAGCGTTGTTATTCAGTCTATACTCATGTAAAGAGTCAGTAAAATACTCCTATCCGAAGGTTGAATTTGAGAATTATATCCAGTGTGAAGAATTTGACGTTGCTCTTCGTAGTGAATACTTGGAATATTGCGAGTGTATTCAGAAAAATCAATTGTCATTCCCCACGAAAAAAGTTGAACGTGGAAGACTACTTATCAATGATGCACAAATCGGAGAGCCTTTTCAATTCAATGATGAAAAGCACCTTCTTGATGCATCGTTTATTGAAAAATTCAGAGAGATTGTTTCTGACAGTTCTAATTTCCGATGGGGAGAATTGGGGACTCAACATACTTGTTATATAATTGAATTTCTTGATGCATCCGACAAGTTGATGAACAGAGCAACTATTACTTGCGGAGGAATGTTGGGTTTAGAACCATCGTTTGGAGTTACTAAATGGGGACTTATGAATCATGCAGCCGACTCAATGCTGTTCAGTTTAATCAGTAAATATGAAAAGATGTAGATAACATCACCTACACTTCATGCCTTTTATTCCCTATATTCGAGAGTCAGCTCGAACGCATAGCTGCCAAACCATCGTATGAATGATGCCCATCAACAGAATACTACAAAGAGTCATTTTGGTTTTATTTGCCAATCCTACGGAATTTTGTAGGTATCTTACAGAACCCGAATTGAAATGATTAAACTGTTTTCGTACATAGAGCAATACCTGAAATTATCAGAATCTGAAAAAAAATCAATTGCAGAGAACTGTTGTTTTATTGAGCTAAAAAAAGGAGATTATTTTTTACAGCTGAATGAACATTGTAATAAAATAGGCTTTGTTAACAAAGGGATTCTTAGAGCATTTCACTATGATCAAGATGGCAACGACATAACCAAATCGTTTATCCAAACTCAACAGTTTGCAACGAATTTAAAAAGCTTTAGAGATAATACTTTGTCTGATAGTCTCATCGTAGCAGAGATCGACACAGAGGTGATCGTCATGACCAAAGAAAATATTGCGAACTTATCGCTACAAATTCCAAACTGGTCGGAAGCTGTCAGTTACATCATTGAATCCAAACTATTGGAAAAGATGAAACACAGAACGCGCATGGTGAATCAAGATGCAACTGTTCGCTATTTAGATTTTTTAACGACACATAAAAACCTTGTCAACCAAGTCCCGCTTCGTCATATCGCTTCGTATCTTGGAATAACTCAATCTTCGTTAAGTAGAATCAGGAAAAGTGTACTCAAAAATAACTTTTTGCCAAATGACAAAATTTAACTGAAAATATCACCTTTCATTTGCATCATCATTATTTGACACAAGTGAAAAAACATGTCTTTTGTTCGTTTTTATACTGATTCCAAAGGAAAATTAGGCAAGAATGGACTCTTTTATAATGTCCAATTAGACACGGGCATCATCCTTTTCCCAAATGAACCTTACCTACGAATAGAAGAAACAGGCATTTTCTTTAATGGAAGCTTGACACTTGATTATTCTTTTTAGTGGCAATAAATACAATTACACAAGAATATGACTGAAACAAACTATTTTACCGATCTCGTTAAGACCTTTCCTAGAATGGAAGGAAAAAATGTAGTCATTACGGGTTGTACTTCCGGAACAGGTTTAGTCTTAGCACGAACATGTGGGAAATTGGGAGCAACTATTTACATGCTCAACCGACAATCCGAACGAGCAACAAAAGCCTTAAATATTCTTCAAAATGAGGATAAATCTAAAGCTGTGCTCATTCACTGTGACTTACAAAGTTTTGACAGCGTGAGGAAAGCTGGAGAACGAGTCAACTCATTATTGAAAGATGAAGGATGTGATGTCTTGGTGTGTAACGCTGGCGTAATGGGATTAAAAGATACCGCAACAATCGACAAGTACGATGTGCAAATTCAAACCAATCACTTATCGCACTTTCTTTTAACAAGTATACTTTGGCCTTCATTAAAAAAAGCGGCAGATCGAAAAGGGGAAGCTAGAGTTATTAATCATAGTTCGGGAGCTCGAAAAATGGGAAAGAAACCCATTCTTTCAAGGTATTTTGAAGCAAATGGTGGAAATTTAGGTGGTGACCGTTTTCCTGGGCATCAAAAATGGGTAAGATACCAACAATCCAAATTGGCAAACTTACTTTTCTCTTATGCGTTAATGGATCGAGTTCCTGATGAATATCGTGGAAAAATAAAATTCCTAACGGCGCACCCTGGACCAACTGACAGTGGACTCCAATCTAAAACGGTGAAGCACGGAGGTACGGGCTTATTGGATAAATTTATCCTCAGAAGAACCCTGAAACAAGCACATTCTGTTGAAGACGGAACAATGGGAATGGCTATATGCGCGTGTGAACCAAACGTAAAAAATGGTGATTTTTATGGTCCTGAAGGAAATGGGAAAGCTGGGCCCGCTAAGCTATTAGCTCCTGAAAGAGATGAAGTAAGTGAAAAAACATTATGGGATTTGAGCTTGAAAGCAACCCAGATAAATAGCTTTTTTAGTGATAAACATCCATCAAACTAACAGACACGTGTTCAACCTTATACGTATTTCCTATTTGGAGAGATGTAACCTCTGTGTTATTTCCATTCGTCTATCTTCAACATAACACCGACCTGAATTCCTTCAGCGTAATTAAGTCACTTTCAACACGACGTCCTTTCTTATCGTTTTCGTGATGCTCTTATCGAAAGCATTTCGAATCCAAAAAATTAGAAGGGAAGCATACCGAACTTCTGCTTTGTAAAATTAGACGTGGTTAAAAAATCATTCGTAACTTTAGGTATTAAACGGAATAAAAAACGGCAAACGATAAAGCCCACAAGCAATAATAGAGATCATGCTATTTTGAAACTTCCCCTAACATCAACGGTTCATGCTATCAGATAACTCAGTGAGTTAAAAATCCACCTCTGCTAATACAAAACTGTCGTACCCAATTAGGTTAACTAACAAACAGATATGAAACAAACAACATTCATTCTAGTGCTGATTCTAATTTATGGATTCAACTCATTTGGACAATCACCCAACTTTTCCTTTCCAAATCATACGCTGTATACAACAAATCACATCAAACCCAATAATTATTCTCAAGCGGAATTAGATAATCATACCCGTTCATTTTATGATGAATGGAAGCTAGAATACCTTAAAAACGACTGCGGAAACACCAACGAATATTATATTTTTAGTGGAAATGGAGCTAAAACCGTTTCAGAAGCTCATGGTTACGGCATGATGATTACAGCCTATTTTGCAGGTTACGATGCAAATGCTCAAACGTATTTCGATGGTTTATACAACTATTACAAAGCACACCCTAGCACTATCAACAACACGTTAATGGACTGGCAACAAATTACGTGCAATGATGCTCCAAGTTCAGGTGACGATGCTGCCAGTGATGGCGATATTGATATTGCTTTCAGTTTACTATTGGCGCATGCTCAATGGGGCAGTAACGGAACGGTCAATTATTTAGGTGAAGCCACAAACCTCATCAATGCCATAATGCAAGATGAAATAAATCAAACGACTTGGACAGTTAAACTTGGCGATTGGTGTGACGCAAACGACCCCAGTTATTTTTATGGAACGAGACCTTCGGATTTTATCACGGATCATTTTAGATCCTTTCTGATTGCAACCAGTAATACCAATTGGAATAATGTAATTGATACTTGCTATTCATTAATCGAAAATATGCAGACCAACTACAGTGCTACCACTGGTTTAATTCCTGATTTCATTGTTAATGCAAATACAACTCCAAGTCCGGCAGCAGCAAATTATTTAGAGGGTGTTTATGATGGTGATTATTATTACAATGCTTGTCGTGTTCCCTTGCGCCTAGGAATCGACTATTTATTAAATGGTGATGTAAGAGCTCAGACGGCCATTAATAAAATAAACACATGGCTAATAACATCGAGCAGTTCTAATGTCAACAACATATCAAACGGTTATCAGTTAAATGGAACGGCCGTTTACAACTGGAATGATGCCACCTTTGTTGGGCCTCTAACGGTTGGAGCGATGCTAAACACTTCTAATCAAACATGGCTAAACAGTCTTTACCAAAATTTGTTCTCTGAAAACAATTTAATCGATGGAGATTATTATTCCAACACCATAAAGCTTTTATCAATGCTTGTAATTTCAGGTAATTATTGGTCGCCTGAAAACGCTCTTTCAACAATAGAAACTTCTTTCGACAATACACAAGATGTAATTGTGTACCCAACAATTGCTGATGAATGGATAGTTATCAAAACAACAAATGAAGAAAAGATACATTTCAGAATTACAAATGAAGCGGGACAAATAGTGATGGATGATACTATCCAAAACAACACTGTTGACATTTCACTTTTAGATTCTGGCATCTATTTCGTAACCATTATGAAAGACAAAGGAGCCGTCACCAAAAAGATTGTAAAAAAATAACTGAGCACAACACTGAATACCTAACGGTAGGTAAAGTGATCCATAGTTATAGCCCGTGCTACTCGTATACAAGCCCGTTACGTTCAAAGAAGAGTGCTAACGCTATTCTACTGCGATGCGGACTACCGTGTCAACTGTCACAAAAAATACCGAACCGCGCTCTATCTCAACATAAGATCATGATAGATTCACTTTAAAACAAACGAATGGACAAAGAAAAACCCAGACTTGCAAGGTTGACCGCCATTCTAACCCAGTTACAATCAAAACGACTTGTAACGGCAAGAGATATTGCTGAAAAGTACAACGTAAGTATCAGAACTGTATACCGAGACATTCGGACGCTTGAGAAATCGGGAATTCCCATCATCACAGAAGAGGGAAAAGGATACTCCATTATGGATGGCTACAGACTTCCGCCCGTAATGTTTACACAAGAAGAGGCAAACGCATTAATAACAGCCGAACAATTAATCAGGAAGAACAAAGACGAATCTTTGACCCAATATTACGAAAGTGCGATCACAAAAATTAAGTCAGTCCTAAAATACACCCAAAAAGAAAAAATGGAACTGCTTACCGACAGAATCCAGGTTCGGAACAATCGTGAAAACGAAAAAACAAGCAATTACCTAATCCAACTTCAGTCGGTGATCTCAAATTATCAAACCATAAAGATTGATTACAAGTCACTACAAAACATACAAAGTCAACGAGAAATTGAGCCCTTTGCCTTGTACACCACACAGGACAATTGGGTGCTTATCGCGTTTTGTAAATTGAGAAATGATTTTAGGGCCTTCCGTCTTGATTGCATCCAAAAAATAGAATTCCTTGGGAATCAATTTGAACCTCACAAAATGACTTTGCAAGAATACCTCGAAAAATGCCATGAAAAATATCGAGACACCCCTGACACACCTTTAACATAGGCCCCATCTACTTTTGCAGTACATCCTAAAATTAAAAAAATGGAAACTGTAAAAATTGAACCTTTTCACATTATCGGAATCTCGATTAGAACCACAAACGAAAACGGACAGGCAAGCAAAGAAATTGCAGAGCTTTGGAACACATTTATGTCTGAGAATATTCTAACCAAAATACCGAGCAAAGTTGACAACGAAATCTATTCTCTTTACACCGATTACGAAAGTGACCATACAAAACCTTACACAACAATATTGGGGTGCAAAGTTGAAAATTTAAACAGCATTCCCAATGGGATGATTGGTCGATCGTTTGAAGGAGGAACTTACGTTAAAACCACAGCTAAAGGTGACTTGATGAAGGGCTTAGTCGTTGATCAATGGTCGAAAATATTTGAAATGGAATTGGATAGAACCTATAACGCAGACTTCGAAATTTTCGGAGAAAAGGCACAAAATCCGTCCAATGCTGAAGTCGATTTTTACGTAGGTGTACAACACGAAAAAAATGGGTAAATTATTATTGAAGACCGACCCAAGAGTAACTACCGTTTTTGCAAATTATCCTGACAAGGTTCGGGGTAATTTGCAACACCTCCGCGAATTGATCATTGAAACAGCAGAAGAAACCGAAGGAATAAATGTGTTGGAAGAAACACTGAAATGGGGAGAACCCAGTTTTGTGACCAAAAACGGCAGTACGTTGCGGATCGATTGGAAAGCAAAAACACCAGACCAATATGCTATGTATTTTCAATGTACGAGTAGATTAGTTGATACGTTTAGACTCATTTTTAACCACAAATTTCAATACGAGGGGAAACGAGCAATTATCTTTCATCTAAACCAAAACATCCCTGAATTGGAATTAAAGGAATGTATCAAAGCTTCCTTGAGGTATCACGATGTGAAAAACCAGATTACGCTCGGAATTTGAAATAGAACAAATGTCCGTAAAAGTGAACGAGAACTACCAAGGAAACACAACACAAGGTAGTTAACGGAAAAAACTATATTTGAGAAATGGATATCGAAGGGTGCATCAAGTATTTAGATTACGTTTCCAATGAATGTAATCGACGTTTAAACAGAGGTCGAGTAACAGATGATGAATTGATTAATTTCATCATAGAACTAGAACGGTTTAAAGGAAAATGTTTGAGTAGTCAGTTGCCTGAAGAACTGAAGGTGAAAATAGATGAGTTAAAGATGAATTATACCGTTAAAGGTGTTGAAAGAGGAGCATGGTATTTAATTGCTGCAGCTGCCACATTCGGCTCGTGGGCACTACTGATTCATTTCAGGCAACAATCACAGCGAAAAAAACTATTGAATGAGATCCAATTCGACACTTCACGACTGTCATCCTTCATCCGACTAAATTATTGAACAAACCTAGCCAACCAAGCCTTCTCGTCAGATCTTAAATTTCGATAGACTAGAAACTGAAAAAGCATTGTCTACACCGCTATTTGCTACAAATAAAATCGAAGCGTACACAGCTGTCTACCTCTCCACTTCTTTCAAGATTTTCAAAAAAACACTAAAATAGGTAACTAGTTACGTTTTATTTTTACATTTGCGTAACTGGTAACATAAATTACAGCTATGGGTAATGATTTTTTGTACGAAATGGGGTTTCCTGGATTGACAGGAAGGTTGAAAAGATTGAATGATTTATTCGTCACGCAGACAAGGCAGTTCTATCAGGAACATAACATTGATATCGAACCAAACTGGCACATGATCTTTCTGTTATTGGAGAAAAACGAAAAATTAGCTGTCACAGAAATTGCTGATCACCTGCAAATTAGCCACCCTGGCGTCATTAAACTGATAAAAAAAATGAAGCGCAACGGGTATCTGGATTCCGAACAGGATTCCCAAGATAGCCGAAAGCATTTACTGAAGTTATCACACAAAGCGAAGCAAAAGCTACCTGAACTACATGCGTACTGGAAGGCAGGAAATCAAGCGATTGCTGAAATGCTCGATAACAACAAACGACTGCTAGAAGAGCTAAAAGTGGTTGAACAAAACATGGAGATTTCGGACTTCAAAGAGAGAATGACAAGGATTTACAATAAAGAGTGACGATTAAAATAGATGGCTGTGAAATTATTCTTAGACATATTTGGATGGGCAGGATCACTCATGATCTTAGGCTCTTATGCTTTAACTTTAAACAAGACAAAAGATTATAGCATAATCGGAAGGTACCTTAACTTACTCGGTGGACTTTTAGTAGCAATAAATTGTCTGTACTACAATGCGATGCCTTCATTCGTAAGCAACATTGTTTGGACATTGATCGCCATAATATCAATTTTTAGAGCGAGAAAGCATTTTTCAAAAAAACCGTTTAATGAAAACAATGCATCCAACTTCGGTTAAAGGTAAAGTGCAACAATTGGATTCTATTGGACACTAAATGATCTAAAAAAACAATCGTGATTCAACTTCCATAAACGAATCACGATTGTTTCAGTTATTCTCAGCTAAATAAATTGTAGATGTAGACGGATACACCTTCGCGCCGAATACAAAAACTGGAGTGACGAAGCCTCTGAAACCTTTGAACTTACCTACTCTCCTATATTTCGAACAGGAAAGAAATTAAGCTATGAACTCAAGGTGTATGACCATAACCAATTACTGTATTCCTCCTTGAAACTTCCCAAAAGAGATTTAATCGGTTGGCTGAGCTATTATTCGGCTAGAGGGAAGCTGCGAAGAAAAGAATTTAGGACACAAAGCCTATGTGCAACTAATGGTCAATGGACCCAATGCATAGGAGGTGATGGAACAATCACAACTATTAAAATCTCCTACAAAAAAGGAATACCCGTTAGGAAGAAAGAACAAAAATTAGAACATGATCCTAATGTGGGTTTTACACATCTTTCTCAAGATATAAGTATCTCGAAGGCAGTTTTAAGTTGATAAGATACCGGAGACATGTTTTACGCTCAGTAAACAAGTATCGAACAGAATAAATAGTCTAATCCGTGTTGGAATTAGTTCAATTGAAACGCATACCCAACGCCAATTACCAATTCACTTCCGCCATCCGGATAACGCCATTGATGCATTCCGAATAACTTAACAGAGTGGTGATCTCCGAAAGGATATTCAGCTCCCATTTTTACACGGTATTTGTTGATAGCATTCACCGATTGCACTTCATCAAATGTGTAAATTAAATCCCGCTGAAAGCGATAAAAGAGTTCCGTCGATGCAAATAAGTCCAATTTGGTTTTGGGTAGATTGTATTCCAATTTTAATTTTCCGCGCAAGGTGTTCTCCGTAAGCTCTTCTAACTGATGCTCCGTTGTTCCACGCAATCGCACCGACACACCCAATCGATTCTTTCCTGAGAATACGAGATCCTCCAATTTGCGGAAGGTTAAATCCAACGTAAAACGGTGTTTGTTGACGCGATTGGTAGTAGCATTTGAATAAGGAATGCTTGTCAATCGATAGGAAACCGCCATTTCGAGGTGTTTCATGATTTTCCACTCAACACTCGGTGCAAAAAACAAGTTGTTTAATTGTCCCGTTTGTAAACTCGTTCGCGATTGCACCTCCACACCAGCCTTCCAATCTTTGTTGATGTCGTAATTCAACTCGGCACTTGCCCAATTGGTGAACGCCATCCCTTCATTCGATTGAGCACTCACGGAGGCTGTCATCCAAACGCAAAATACGCCAAGCAATAATTGTTTCAATCTCATCTGTCCTATTTGATAATGCTTAATTGACCAGCATCAATCACTTGTTTTTTCTCCGTTATGGAAACAACTGCCTCCGAACGAACCATTCCTTCCGTTGAGGAAAGTGTGTCAACAGATAAGGCATACACGCGATAATCTCCTCGGGTCAATCCCTTAAACTGGAAACGTCCGTTTTCATCCGTTCGAACAGATTCTCCATAAAAATCTTCTTCTCCAAAAATCAGGTAAACGCGTTCGTCTGCAATGGGAACTTCTTCGGATAATGCGGCACTACTCGTTGCACTTTTCCCCTGCGTAGCAACATCTACAATAAAAGGTGTATTCACCTCATCGGCATCAGCCACTTCTCCAATAGCTAAATTGGTAATGGTCAGCACATCCCCCGATTGCCAAACGGAAAAATCGGTTCCTGCCATGCTTTGAATGGCAGCTGTAGTGTTGGTTGCAATCGTTACGTTGGATTCGTTATTGCTATACGTCACTTTTATTCCTGTTCTACCTGCTAACCCTGGATCTTGCCCTGGGAAATTTGTGTTTTCATACCACACGTAGTAATTCACACCTCCTGTTGGTGTATTCAATAAAAAGTAGTCGCTGTTATCCAAAATAGAGCCATCAACACCGTTTGCGTGCGTCACAATTACATGCGTCACTTCTGCTTTGGGCGTTCCTGAAGATCCTTGTAAAATCTTACCCGTAAGTGTTCCTGTGATAGAAGAAGTTCCACCTGGCCCTTCCACTTTCTTACACGAAGCAAAACTCAAGGCAATACTACTTGCCAACACTAAAATGTAGTTAAATTTCATAGTCTTTATTGAACAATTAATTTTCCCGAAAGGGGTTGATGATTAAAATCGAAAATTCGATAGGTGTACACTCCGCTCGCCAACTGCGTTAAGTCAATCGATACTTTGTATTCATTCTGAACAGAAGTCGTAGAGACCCGTTTCCCGCTGTAGTCGTACAACTCAATTACGCCATCGCTGAGCAGCTCTGTCAATTCAAACAAAACAGCATCTTCCGCTGGATTTGGGAATACACGTCCCTGAACAGCATCTACTTCTTCCACAGACCAATTGGAACATGTTCCAAACATATTGGCATCCATCCAATTCGCCCGATCGGTAACCCATGTTTTCAAGTAAGTGATTTCCTCCGCATAAGTATTCCCAACAAAATTGTTCGGCCACAGATACGTTCCGAGCACAGGCCATTTTTGGAAGTTCCGCTGTTGCGCTTGTTCCAGAAGCAAGGCTTGCTCATCAATATATGCCATCAATGAATCGGTATGCCACGGACCTGCCCTTAAATCTCTCCAACGACAATTCATCTCGTTCGCAAAATTGGTGTCCTGCGTTAATCGTTCGAACCAGAAGGGATTACTCAATCCTCCACAGTAATTGTTAAAGTAGATTTCCCAGCCATCGGTAAGTCCGCCTTGGCAATAATTTGCATTCCCGAAAGCGAGGTTAAAATCCCACAGGGGACCCGCCACAATTTTTCCTCCTTCGCTGAGGCGACGTTTGTGTAAAAAGGTACTTATTCGGTAACCGTCAACATTCTTTCCAAACTCATTCACCAGCATAAAATCAATGAAGGACAAACGGTCAATGTACGGAGCATATCCTTGTTGCGGATCGCTAAAATTAGAACCGTCCAATGCCGTTTCGAACGCAGTTACCGTGTTTTGAAGATAGCTCAATTGAACAGGTAACAAACTATCCAACTCTGGATCGTGTAATTGAATTCGAATAACACTTGATCCTGAGGGATACGTTGGAAATGGTGATGTCCACGCTACTTGTCCTCCCGCTGTCAATTTATCTACTTTAAAAATGTAATCACCTGTGAGTTCATTCCCAGAAATGTCGACAGGCTTCACGTCGTCGATCCCAACCTTTCCATCTTTTCGTTTGATTTTCTCCATGAAAACATACACTCCCTGGTATTCTCCATTCAAAACCACTTCGCAAAACTTCGTTCTAGGAGCAAAACGATCTGTGTCCCACCCCATTTTGTACGTGAGTACATTTCTCATCAATGATTTGTCTGAATACGGTGCCTGAAGAATCCAATCGTTGTCGTAAGCCATGTTGAAAATACTGACATCCATACTATTTCCCATTGGATCTCTTGTTTCGAGTCCCCATTGTTTTTTTGGAAAACTTGACGAAGAAGATCCTCTAATTTCGATCCCAATATTTCCATCAAACTCGTTAAAAGCATCCGTCAAATAATTGGTTGCGCCTTCCCCATTGTAGATGATACCCATCGTAGCATCCACTTTCGGTTCATTTGGAATTTGCACTCCCCCGGCCGTGATAATCACAACAATCGGTAAATTTGATGACGTAAAATTTATAGGTGGCACGAACCACGGAGGCGTTGGACCGTAATCATTCGAAGTATCGTTGATTCCCAAGGAAAGAAAAACACGCGAGCTCATATCGCTCGAATTCGTCGATTCATTATGCGTTTGAACACACAATACATTCGTTCCGTTGACCAAATTCGCTGTTAGAAAACTCGTCGAAATCAAGAATTGAAGTGGCGATCCTCCCTGATACATTTGGGCTTCATGCAGCCCATCAGAAGTCTGATTCCATGCAGGCTGACCTGCGCTTGTAATGTTATCACGCGTAATTTCAACGCCATTCAAATAAGCCACAAATGCATCATCATAATCGATGTTGAGGATAGCTTGATCAATGGCGGTAACATCTGTAATTGTAAACGAAATTCGTTGATAGCATGAAACCGTTTGAGAAAAGCTTGTATTGTCATCGCCGTCACCGTAACCAAAACCACCCTGACCAGTAGACCACGAAGCATCATTAAATCCAAGTGTGTTCCATGAGGGCGAAACAGATCCTGTAGGAATGAGGTATCGCCATGTATCGGTTTCGTACACTACTGTTTCCCAGTGATCGATTTGAGAAGATCCCCAAAAAGGGAGAATGATCAAGAAAAATCCAGTAAGCCAATTCTGAAATTTTTGCACGAAAATCGCACTCAAACCATCAGCGCCAATTGGTAGAAGTTGTCGTCTTTTCATAGTTTTAGTGGTGACAAAGTAAACAATTTATTCATCTCGTCATAATATTGAATTAACGTATCCCGAGACAATTACGTTGATTGAAATGCAAAAAATTACGTTACCTAGCCTTAAAAGCTAAAACCGTTTAGGTAAGCATTAACGCTCCTGAGGTAGAAATTATGACAATTACCAATTATCCTGAACCAGCGAGCAGCATCTTCATTTGGATTGGCGCTAAATAACTTCTGTTTACTATTGATCTTTCACGCAGATCGTGCTAACTTCGGCGTAAAACAACGAATGATATGGCATTGATTAAAGCATGTAGAGGATTTCAACCTGAACACGGGACAGATTGCTGGTTCGCGGAGAATGCAACCATCGTAGGAGATGTAAAAATGGGCGATCAATGCTCGGTTTGGTTCAATGCGGTTATTCGAGGAGATGTGAATTCTATTCGCCTCGGAAACAAAGTGAACATACAAGATGGTGCTGTTCTACACGCTACATTCGAAAAGACAAAAACAACCTTAGGAAACAACGTTTCCGTGGGACATAATGCCTTGGTTCATGGATGCACGGTTGAAGACAACGTCTTGATTGGCATGGGAGCAATTGTGATGGACAACTGTTACATTGAATCAGGGTCGATTATTGCGGCAGGAGCCGTTTTATTGGAAGGAACACGCGTTGATGCGGGTTCCATCTATGCAGGTGTTCCTGCGAAAAAAGTAAAAGATATTTCCCCTGAATTATTTGAAGGAGAAGTGATGCGTATTGCGAACAACTATGTGAAGTATAGCGGTTGGTTTAAGGAATAATCAAAAAAGCACCACCCAAAAGGATGATGCTTTCTTAGAACTACTTACCGTGCTTCATTTCAAACTGAAGTTGTACCTCTTTGAGATAAGAGATTCGCGTCTCTAAAGCATTTGAACCACTTTTTTAAAAGAGTCTATTTTACTCGGAAGTTCTTCAAATGAAGAGTGCTGAGAACACCAAATCGATGAGTGCTTTAATTGCTTGCATTTTGTTCTTTCTTTCCTTTTATGATTAACCAAAGAACAATCGCAAACTCCCCGAGGAATGTGAAATCACTGAAGACAAATCCCAAATCGAGTTTCAAGAATACCATCATTGAATCGATGAGGTAACCGAAGCACGCAATGATTAGCAAGACACCAATAATTTTCGGAATGAATCCAGATTTGTATGCCAAATATCCCATCGGGAACAACCAAATACCCCAAAAGATTTGTGCGATAAACACACCATATTCGTGCAAGGACAAAAACAGTGAAACTTGTTCCCCATTTCCGAGCGATTCCAACACGGCGAAGTAGTTTAACTCATTTAGCATCGCAATTGGCACGGCCACCAAAATGGAAATAACCATGAATGCCGCCATTCGTTGATTAACCTCCTTAAACAAACGATACAAAGCGAGCACAACGAAAATCTGAACAATTTGAGTTGCCAATGAACTCACAATACCCATTCGGAATAAACCTTCATCGTTTGCAATGTTCTCCATTGTTGCGTTGATATCATCCGCGACAAAGAAGTAGCTAGGGATAAATAAAATTCCCAATACACCCAGCGGAATCAGGAGCAAATAAAGCAATCCAGCCTTTCTTCCAATATTCATTTTTTGTTTCATTTTACTATTGTTTAGTGTGATTTCCTTCTATTAAAACAAAAGTAGAATGACAGGTGCGCCTAAAGGTTCTAACTTACACGAAGGAGGTTCCGAAATGTAAATCCGAACGGATTTTATCGAGAATAAAGAGGAAAAGATTGATTAGGATACCTTCTTTACATACTGGCTCGGAGTGAGTCCTGTTTCTTTCTTGAAGTAGGTGTGGAAAACCGTTTTGGAATTGAATCCGCAATCATAGGCCATCCCGAGAAGCGTGAAATTCGAGTTTTTGGCGTTTTTTACGTGTTCCTTAAATGCCTCTACCCGATATCCATTGATAAACTCATTGAAACTTTTCCCGATGGATTCATTCAACAGCCACGACAGTTGATTCGGATGAATTCCAACCTTATTTGCCAAGGATCTTAGCGTTAAACTGGCATCCAAAAATGGCTGCTCATTTTGGATTAAGTCAAGTAGTTTGGTACGATACACTTGCACAGCTTCGTTATCCAACAACTCTTTTTTCTTTTTACTTGGAGCATGCTGCGCATCTGGAAACAAACGTTGATAGAATTCGTCATAACGCGGGTCTGACTTCAAAGTTTCGACCACAGGGTCGGCATAGCGAAGTAAGAGCAAGGATGCTTTCGATTCAATTCCTGCTTCAATCCACTGGAAAGCCGACTCGATGTCTCCCGTTACGACGTACATCATAAAAAGGAATGCATCTTCGGTAAATCCATCGGGAGTTGATGCTCTTTCTCTCAAAATATCCATGTACTTCTGGATATTTTCGTCATCTCCCTTAAAAGCATATCCCAACGCAATCGCACCAATTTTCTCGCTTTCTACCATTTGGATTGATGGATCATCAAAATAGTGAATCACTTCATCGAATCGCTCCATTTTGAGTAAGCAAAGCGTCTTGACAGCATGTGCAGGAATGTTCTTTGGGTTCACTGCAAGGCAATCATCCAATTGTTTCAGTGAATCATCGTAGTTTTCCGTCATGTAATCAAAATATGCCTTGAAAAACAAGGTTTCTTGCGACAGCGGATCAATTCCCAATGCGATATCCAAATGCTTCTTCGCGATCTCCTTTTTTCCTGAAAGGACATGTAAAAAAGACAAGAATTGTTGTGCTTCTACATAATTCGGCTTCAGTTGGATCGATTTATACGCATAATCGAGCGCAGCTTTGAAATCACACTCCGTAAAAAAAGAGCTGTTTGCTTTTTGGTAATAAATTTCGGCATTCGTAGGATCAATTTCCATTGCTCGGTTCACCAATTCATTTGATTTCGACCATGCTTCCTGAAAAGACATCACACCTGTCATCCCCATAAAACTGTACGAATCACTCAATCCGACTATTGACTCCACATGATTTGGGTCCAGTTCAATTGCTTTCAAAAAGTACGTTTCAGCAAGCAAAATATCATCGGCATTCCATTTGTTTTTGTGAAACGACGCCATGAGTGAATATTCGTACGCATTGATATCCTCCGTTTGCTTTTTCACCAAGTGATCTTGCAACTCAAAGTGCCCTGAATTCTCTCGAATCTTGTCGGCTATCAGCAAGCTGATTTCATCTTGAATTTCAAAAATATTCTCAAGTTTTCGATCCCATGTTTCCGACCAGAAATGGAAATCATCTTCCGCCTGAATCAACTGTGCTGTAATGCGAATAATGTTTCCTGCCACGCGAACACTTCCTTCAAGAATGATGGATACGTTCAGTGTTTCACCAATTTCCGAGATCGGCAATTCCTTATTCTTAAAATAAAATGAGGATGTTCGGGAAGTCACTTTGAGCGCATCAATCTTGGCCAATGCGTTGATTATTTCCTCCGTGATTCCATCACAGAAGTACTCATTTTCGGCGTTCGAGCTCATATTCTTGAACGGCAAAACAGCTATGGACATGTTCTTTGACAAAGCAGTACTAAATTAATTCATTTCGAGCGGAAAAATCAGAATCATCTAAATTCTTATACACATATGCTACATTTCATCGGATAAAATTTATCACTCATCGAATGAATCGATACGATACTCTAATTCCTTCAAGAAATAACATTGTCATAATGTTTAACCGCAACTTTAGCACTTACTTTGCAGCAAAGTTCGATCGTGATCACCTAGAGAAAGTGACATTTTCTATTCACTTCCGAAACCACCTCGAACTAATTGTTTTAATAAGCGACTGATGCGTTATTCATTCGAGGGGCGTAAAAGAACGAACGTCCGAAAAGCCGCACTCCCATTAATTAATGTACTACTGTTGATGATCTTGAATTTTCAAGTCAACGGCCAGGTTATTTTTCAAGAAACATTTGATGAAGCGAATACCGCAACGGTTGGAAGCGCAAATGGTGTAGATTGGTCAGCATCCTGTCCTACTTGCCTTTCGGGTGACCATTACGAAGTAAACAATGGAGTACTTGAAGGGAAGGACACCAACGGAGAGGCAGAATGGGTTACGAATTCGATTGATGTGAGCAACTGCAGCTCGGTAGAGATTAGTTTCGATATTCAGAGTTTAGGAACAATGGAAGCATGTGGTACCGGATGTACTTCAGTGGACTGGGTTCGTTTTCAATATAACGTTGATGGGAACGGGTGGACAAACCCAACGAACTCCAGTTTCTGCCCTGGACCATGTGCTGATATTAACGTTATTGCATCCGATGATGTTGGTTCTATCACCTACAGCACGGGCTGTCTTCTCATCAATGGGAATAATCTACAATTAAAAATTTCAGTTCAATGTTGGGCTGCTTCAGAATTTTGGTTAATCGACAATGTGACTGTTAACTGTAACGGAGTCAATCCTGGAACAGACGGGACAATTGATCTCTGCAACAGTAGCGCGCCTATAAATCTATTCTCCATTTTGGGAGGATCTCCAGATACGGGAGGAACTTGGAGCGGTCCCTCCAACTTAACGGGAGGCGATCAAGGAACATTTGATCCTTCAACAATGAATTTTGGAACCTATACGTACACTGTGGGAACAGCTCCTTGCGAAGCAAGTGCAACCGTTACCGTTGGAAATGGAAGTTTGGGTGTGAGTGTTGACAATGATACTATTTGTCTGGGAGAAACGGGAATATTAACTGCCGTTCCTACGCAAAGTGGAGGTACATTCAGTTGGTCACCAGGTGGAATGACCACGAACTCTATTTCCGTCTCTCCAACCGTTTCAACGAACTACACTGTTACGTATTCTCTTGGCGGATGCACGGGAACAGCGAATGCGGATGTCATTGTGAATCCACTTCCGATCGTAAACGCTGGAAACGATCAAACTGTTTGTGCCGAGGAACAAGTAACCTTAAATGCAACAGGCGCTCAAAGCTATAACTGGAACAACAATGTCGTAAATGGCGTTCCGTTTATTCCATCAGCGGGAAATTCGACCTATGTTGTAACGGGAACAGATAGCAATGGCTGCTCTTCAAGTGATACTGTTATTGTGTCCATATTGCCAAGTCCATTCGCCAATGGAAATCCATCGGTTATTTCTGGTGGAGCACCATTGGACCTCACGATAGACAACATCAGTACTGGGGCGAACAATTATCAATGGGATTTTGGAAATGGTGATAGCTACAACACAACTACTGCAGAGTCTGTGACCACAACCTACCTAGCGGAAGGGAGTTATGTTGTGACGCTTGTAGCCTCCAATGGACAATGTCAGAGTACATGGACGCAATTGATTTCTGTCTATAATAACAACCCGCTTGTTGTAACTGTACCAAACGTATTTTCACCTAACGGTGATAATGTGAACGATGTCTACAGCATTTTGGTAGAAAACGGAGAGTCGATTTCTGGTGTAATTACGAATCGTTGGGGCAACACCATTGTTGAGTTTAACGATCTTGGATTCTTCTGGGATGGAAAAGTTAACGGGCAAAGAGCAACTGCGGGAACGTATTTCGTTCAGTTTGAAGTGACAGGTGTCGATGGAACTGTACAAGCAGGGCACGGATTTTTTCAGTTAGTGCGATAGGTTTATTCGCATTGTGACTCTTTTAACTTTGCCTTTAGATGTTCGGCTGTTTTTCGAAGGTATTCGTATTTTGAGGTGAGGTGTTGATTTGGTTCGTGAAGGAATTTCAATTTTACAAAAAGAATGAATGTTTTCCCAAATGGGAAAAATCTCCAGAAAAGAACATTTTTTTCAACTCTAGGAGTTCTGATTTTCTTTTTAACACAAGCTTCTTATAATCTTCCTTTGAAATACCGTCAGGTGTGGTTGTAAAAAATACATCATTGGAAACCGTTCCCGAAATAATATCAATTTCACTCGTAAAAAAGTGAATGATAGTCTTGGGAAGTACCAGCTCGTCTTTGTACTCATAGAGTATATCTCTTACTTTACTCATTAATATCTGATACTGTTTATCGTCCCACTCATATTCCATGCGCAGGATAAAAGAAAAGTCTTCATCAGAATCTCGATATTTTAGGTAATTGTCAAGTGAATTCATTTATAAAATTGTTACTTCCGTCGTACATTCCAAATTAGCAATATCATAAATTATGATCAGATTCTATACTTTCAATAAACCAACTGATTAAATGGTTTCAACCTTAACTTTCTCAGGAAAGTTAAGGTCAATCAAAAATTTCAAATCGCTTGAAGATATCGCTTCTATAATTCCGTCATTTATCTTGATGTCATAAAACGGATTAGAATTCACGAAGAAAAGTCCCCAGTTTGGTTCACCATTTGGCAAAAGACATACAACAAAACCTTCGTTACCCATGCCTCCTTCTCCCCCTACATAAGTATTACCAGTTGCTTTATCTTTAAAACTGCATAAGGGCTGAACTTCCGTCCAGATATCATCATCGTATTTCTCTAAACTTGAAATGGTCGTATCACAAACTGGCTGGATAAAATATTTTATTCCGCTATCGAGTTTAACACTGGTAAAATTGATAATAACAACTGTACCGTCTTTTTTTACCAAGGAATTAACACCAATAAGTTCTTCCTGATCCCACCTATTTTTCAAGTAATTTTCCATCCTATTTTATTTACAAGGAACCACCGTAGGTTTGGTGCTCGTATCTGTTGGAGGCAATTGCACCTTCGGTAGACCACTTCCCTTTGGCGCAGAATTGAGCTTTTTCCTAAGATTTTTACCGTATTTTCCTCCGCCTGGCATGTCATCATCTAGTCCTACTTTAATTATTGGAACCTCCGTCAATCCAGCATTTTGCGCAGCTAATAAACGTCTATTATCAAGCGAAACTAATTGTCCGTCAACCTCAACACCCCTTAAAGCACTTGGTTGGGCATGATCATCTGGACGTAGATTCTAATCCCACATTCCATCTTTCATTGCCTTTTCGGATGTGATTCCTGAAGAAGCCCATCATGATACATCTACTATTAATTAAACTTTAATTAAAACGTTCAAAGGAATGCGTGCTACTTCGAGCGTAATCGGATTCCTCTTGAGATTTATCTCACAAAGAGGAGGTAAACTCTTCAACCATTCGTAATCGATTTCTTTTATTTTATTCGATGAGAGATTAAGTTGCTTCAAGTTTGTGATAGGCACCTTTTCAATATGTTCTATTTCATTTCCTGAAAGGTTTAAGACTTCTAATTTTTTCAAGTGATCGATGCCTTCAATGGTTTTAATGGCAGTATCAGAATATCCCAAATGATATCGGAGGTTCAATGACTTTAAGTTAGCCAAGTTTTCTAGACCTTCCATTTTGGATATGCAGTTATCGCTAATATCCAAGACTTCCATTTCTACTAATTTGTCTAAACCTTCAATTTTTTTCAATCTACACGCACTTATATCGAGTTCCTTCAAAGTCATGATTCTCTCTAACCCTCTCAATTGAAGCATCTCAGTACTTGATAAATTGAGGCTTGTCAATTTAGGTATTCTTTCTAACGCTGAAATCCTGGAAAAATCAATGTTTTGACAACAATTTAGATCTAGTTTATTAAGACTTGGCATTTCCTCAATATCCTCAAAATGAGATAAGCCTGTACTACCAACGATCAGAGTTTCCAATTTATCCAAACGATGTAAACCTTTAAGCGATGTAATTCGGCTATAGTCTAAATCCAAATAGTTAAGATTCTTCAGTCCATAAAACTCTTCAAATTGCCCATCCGAACTTATATCAGTACTAGCTAATTTTAAAGACTTCAGCTTTTTCAAATTCTCTATCCCTTTAACACTTGAGATAGAATTAACACTCAAATCCAGGGATACAAGTTGAGGAAATTCACCTATCCCTTTAATATCGACAATGTCACATTCAAACAGTGATAACTCTACTAAATCGGAGGCAATTGCAGAGAGAATACTCAAATTTTTAATTGGCACTTCCATTAATCGTAGGGCTACGATCCTTCCATCACTATCAATTGAATAAGTATTTTCAAAATCAATTGGTTCTTCAGATTTGATAATTTCAATATCAAATTTTTGCTCAAGATTTCTAATAAACGTTTCTTCCATTATGAACAAGACATACTATTAAATCTATCCAGATTTGAACTACCTTTTATACTAGCACTAGGATTTGCTTTTCTTACAATCGACTCAACGTATTGATAACAATCAACTTTACCTAGTTTGTACGGTTTATTCTTAAATTGCTGTTTAGTACGCTGTATTGCATCATCAAGATTTCCAGTAACAGGAATTACTTTCTTGTCAACGTCTGGAATATCATTCAAATTACGTTTCGTATTTAGTCGATCTTTAGGAGTTACAGTCTCTCCTCCGTCTGCTCCCCATAAATCAGTCTTTTTTTGTAATGTTAAGTCTTCCATTTCTTCCAACACTTCATTATATGTACAGTTCATTAGTCAATTATTGGTATGTGTGTATCTCGAAGGTTGTTAGAAACATTTCCTAAGCCTTTCGATTTTGACGCCGCTCCTGGGGTAATTACCCTTGGAGACCTAACTTGTAGGAACAATTTCTTTGTGAGCATGAGTAACTTCATGCTGCAAAGCCTTTAGGATTATTTCTCAACATAAAGTGAGTTGAAAGATGATCAAAAGGTGAAGTCCAATTCTGTCGATGACTTCGTTATTTTCTAAGCATAATTGATTTGTCCTTTCCGTATACCAAAAGCCCACTGTTTTCAATATAAAATAGGAAGAAATCCATTTTAATATCCATGATATATATGTTTCTAGTATTGAGAGTTAAATCTTTCTCTTTTGCATCATTAAGAATGTCTATCCAAAATTTCCCACTCCCCAAAATTGGCTCATTCTTATTAAAATCTAAACCTACAAAGTCCTGTTTTTTTTTAGAAAAAACTGAACCTTTGAGTTGATCAATTTCAATCCACTCTCTTTCCTCATTAGGTATTATTGTCCATATTTGGCTATCACTTGGAGTAGAATCGCTTTTTACTTTATGAGTTAATCGTAATGAAATACTTTCCAAAACAAAATTCCATAATTTGCTCGGCAATTCTGTGAAATCAAGTCCACTTGTCATAGAAGATGTGTCCATCGGCTTTTCCATATCTGTAATCTATCCATTTAATGTGCTCTAAATCATGATTTAAATTTGTTTCAGGCAAATACCCCCTCTTTGTCAGATCGTTGATATTCAAGCCTAAAGGGTCTATCCAACTATTAACATCTTTTGTGTAGGCATAAAACGTTGGGTTGTAACGAAGATAATGAGATTGAAAATCAAGAGCAGAATGAAAATCAATATCCATTGAGTGAACTTTGATTCTTACGTGTTGTTTCATTACTAATTTTCTTTCAGGTGCAAGTCGGAACAAGAGATTTAAAATGAGGTTCTTAGATCAATTTTAAGGAACAATCTCTATTTTTGAGGAATCATTAGTACTACCCAATAGAAGGTTCCGTCGTAACAAATGAAATACTATTCCCTTCAATCAATAAATCGAATATTTCCAATCCACTGTATTTGAGTCTAAGCTTATACTTAGCAATTTCTTCCAAAATAGGTTCAACTAAGCTAAATGACATACTATTTGACAGTTCATGAAATTCATCTAATAGGCCTAATAGATGAACTGGAATTCTGTTTTCCAGAAGAAGACCCGAATAACTATGATTTCCATCTGAATCCTTGGAAATTTGCACTGTAGCAATAATGTCTAAATCATCTCCTGAACAGATAAAATCATTAAATATTCCTCCCTCTAACCGCATCCTGAATTAAATTTACTTGATAAATTACTCTTATTTGCATCTGAAAAGCCATCAACACCATTAGGGTGAATTAATCTCGCATGAGCATCCCCTAGACGTTTCGTAGGATCGTGAATTACATCAAACCCTGCTTCTCTGATCTTCTTAGCTGTCGTTTCGGCTATGTTCCCTGAATCTATGCTTTGATGAAGCCCAGTAGCCTTAGGGAAAGCAGCCTTCATAATGTTTCCCGCCTCCTCAGCACTATTGGCACGAATTAATGAAATTCCAGGAGGATCCAATTGTCCTCTATTTATTGCTTTTATCTCTCTATCATTGAAGCCTAAATTACCTACATCACCACCACCAACTCTATAAAGTTTGGTGTCACCAGGTAATGACTGACCCGAGACGAATTCCAAACCTTTAGGGTCTACCCAAATATTACTATCACGAGTATAAGCATATATGTTAGGGTTATTCCCATCTAAACCTATCGGATCTTGACTCACATACAACCCAGTCTCTGGAGAGTAATAACGATAGCGGTTATACGCCAACTCCGTTTCCTCATCGAAGTATTGTCCCTGATATAAGAACGGAATGAAGTTCTTCTCCCCTGATTCGCGTCTTGTTTCTCCGTAGATGTTCAACTGACGACTCCAGACTTTCTCTCCCTGCTCGTCGTAGGCTTCGGTGGGTGTACCCAAGTGATCAGTAATGATCGAATAGGATTTCTCGTCTTGTAGTTTCGCCATTGGGATGAAGGTTCCATCCTCGAAAATCCATGTGATGAGGTTCTCTGGGGTGATGTGTTCGAGCTCGCCTGTCGTTTCGGCTCCGCCCAGCGTTCCTCCCTTTATTTCAAAGTTCGATTCATCAGTAGCTGTTGTCCATTCGTGTAGTGGGACATTGCCATCCCACACAAAGTGTGTCGTTTGACTCTGGAAGGTCTTGGTGAGACGTCTTCCTAGTGCATCATAGGTGAACTCCACCTTCTTGCGATCGGGACGGACCACCGTTTTGAGCATTCCGCTTTGGGTCCAGCGGTACTTCCATACCTCACTAACTGATTCTTTTTCAATCAGGTTACCCACTTCGTCGTAGGTATAAGTGTATTTCTCATCCTTGAGCAACTGACCTGCCTTGCCGTATTGTCTGTCCTTCTTGTCTTTAGACTTGAACAAGTTCCCGATTTCATCTGGAAGTTTATAGTCCCAAGTACCATCCGAATAAGCTGCAGCTGATAGGTTCCCAAAGATGTCGTGTTCAAATCGAAC
>JABXHO010000126.1 GCA_013373595.1 Flavobacteriales bacterium
GATTTCGAGTTTCTAAACAAGGAAGTGATCACTTTGACGCCAACTGCGAAGTATTGCAAATACTTCGCAATTTATTTTGGACATGCGCAGCAGATCCTGCCAAAGCTTTCGAAGGAGTTAAACAAATTTTATCAAAGAAATGTATTCAACTCGGTGGTGATGCTGTGCAAGATTGTCAATTCGAGTATCGTGTAGCAATTGCCGAAGGGACATTCTCAAAAAAACAGGTAATGGAAATATTCGCATACGGAACAGTTATTAAACTAACGTGACTTCTGGAAAATAATGCAGTTATCTCTGCTACGAAGTATTTGCAATGCTTCGCGATTTGTAGTTGAACTAAAAGATACGATCACGAGAATCTAGCTACGATGGTCTCATCCCAGCTGCGAAGTATTTATAATACTTCGCAATTTGTATCATTATCTGATTTTTCTGCAGTGAATAATATAATTTCCGCTTTTGTAGCGGATCACAGAATATCGTCCTTCCAAAGGGGTTGTCGCGCTAGGTAGAAATGCGATAGCTTATGGAAGTGGAAATACTTGTGATAGTGTGAGATGCGTATAAGTCCTTAACAGCAGCGAGCTACTAGAACGTATTTGCACAACAGAACTTAAGCATGTAGACTGTAAAGCGCCCGAAAGAACAATGGATGGATATAGGTGAACTATTTCCTACGAAACAGACCATATTTCAGAATACACCATATCGCACGAAAGCCATCTTTCCAACCAATTTTTTTCCCTTCTTCGTAAGTACGACCGTAGTAGGAAATTCCCACTTCATAGATTCTCACCTTTGGAATACGTGAGATTTTAGCCGTTACTTCTGGCTCGAAACCAAATCGCTTTTCATTGAGTTTAATCGACTTGAGCATTGATGTATCGAAAACTTTATAGCAGGTTTCCATATCGGTAAGATTGAGGTTGTTGAACATATTGCTCAACCGTGTTAGGAACTTGTTTCCAATGGTATGCCAGAAAAACAAAACGCGGTGTGGTTTACCACCAATAAAACGCGAACCATAAACAATATCAGCTTCGCCTCTGAGAATGGGAGCAAGTAATAAATTGTACTCTTCTGGATCGTATTCTAGATCGGCATCTTGAATAATGAGGTAATCGCCCGATGAATGGAATATTCCCGAATGCAGTGCTGCACCTTTTCCCATATTTTGCTCATGTTGCAAGAGCTGAATATTGAGTTCTTGGTGCTTTTGTATATAATGCTCCACGATTTCAACAGTACGATCCGACGAGTAGTCGTTCACAATAATGATTTCTTTTTCAATTTGGTTGATTAATTCAACGGAACGAATCCTGTCCAAAATTGATTCTATAGTGGCTTCTTCATTGTAGGCAGGCACAATGATCGAGAGCTTATTGCAATAATTCATTTAGTGCGTGTTGATTTGCTGTATTCGGTTCCCATTTTTATCCAAGATGAAGCCGATCTTATCCACCTTATCATTGTTCCAATAAGTCTCTAATGAAAGCGTATCATTCTGCTTAATGATAAATCTACCCTGCTTCTTACCTTTTACCCATGTACCAGTAAAGGTTTTCTCTTTGAAGTCGTGGAACACGCCAGGACCATGCAAAGTGTCATTTTTCCATGTTCCAACTTGTTTTCGTCCATCTCTGAAATAGTATTCTCCTTTGCCATGTCGTAAGCCATCTTTGTAGGAGCCTCGATATCCAAATTCAGGATTGTATTCAAAGAGCCATACGGCTGTTCGTGATGGGAGCGGTTTTCCGTCTTTGTCTTTTCGGTTGATGACGCCGAAAGACTTAACCAATTTAAACTGTTGATTGTCTTGCTGTACCATCGGGTATAAATAGCTAAAGGTTTGACCATACCCTAAATTCTCCACAACTACGTGCGTAACGCCATTATCGTTGTAGTAACCAAGGAATTTTTCCTTGTCTCGCGTCGATTTAAAAGAGAGTGTAGAGTTTCCTCCAGCAACATAAAAGATGGCAGGCTTGCGCGTACTAATTACGGGATCTTTTAAGTTCGATTCCGTCCACTCTGCTAACTTGATGTAATTTGCCCAGTTACGAGGGTGAGGAGCTTCTGCCTTTTCATGTCGATTGGATAGACCTTTCACCTGAGGGATAAAGATCAAAAACGCGATGAGTATCACAACAACTGGAGATCGCTTAATGGCTTCAGACTTTCGAAATATCTTCTCCAAGATGAACAAGACTCCCAGTACCATAAAAAGCAAAATGAGTGGAATCATCGGAAGAATAAAGCGGATTCCATACCACACATCTGGCCATAAGAGATAGATGACTAAGTTGCCGCCAAAGATGAACAGAAAAAGCCATCTGTATTTTTTTAAACTGATGATTCCGATGAATACCAAGAGCACAATGCTTATTCCGATTAGCCATAATTTTGTGGATGCTCCAGTTAATTCTCTCGTTTTGGGATCATGATAGGTTACGTTCAAACTCGGGAAAATACTGCTCGGTATTTCTTTGGAGAGATAACGTCCGGCGTTGATTTTAGCCCGATTTCCCCAGTCCGCTAATTCCATTTTTCCCGATTGAGAATCGTAGGGGTTCACCAAAAATAGACTTTTTACATACGAGCTTCCACCAAGTGAGGCACTTCTCATTTGCCAAGGAGCCAATGCGAGGAGTGTAATGCCCAAAACCAGTAATCCGCTCAGATACTTCTTTGAAAAAAGAATGAATAACACCGATGCTCCGAGCATGGTAATTCCCATGGTTCGGGTGTAAATTAATGCAATAAGAGTAAGAACAAAAAATGCTCCGAATAGACTTTTCGTTTTGTAGTTTTCTTCGTGCCATCGAATAAAGAAGTAAACGGAAAGAAGTTGAAACAGCAAGAATGGAATTTCCGACATCATGATGGATGCATATTCAAGTAGATGTGCATTTACAAGAATCAACGATGCTAAAACGATACTAAGTAGTTGTTTTTTTGTGAGTTGACGCGTAATTCGATAGAAAACAAAACTCGAAATCAATAAAAGTAAACTATTGAATACTTTGAAGGCAAAAATGCTCGTGATTCCCATGCGCATGAGTAGACTCATAAGAAAAGGATATCCAGGAGGGAAGTGATTGGCAGCAGTAGGTTTGGGAAGGTTACTTGAAACGTATCCTTTTCCATTTGCAAGTCCATCTGCAAGGATATAGTAGTTACAGTTGTCTCCACCTAGAAACAGCTTGGCATCAAAGGTGTATGGAACCACCAAAATAAAGACAAACGAGAGTATGGAAAAAGCAAGTATACTCTGTTTTGAAGGTCGGAAATTCATAGGTAAGAGTTTTCATTAGGATAGATGCTCAAAAATAGGTAATCGCTGCATATCCTAAAAAAAAAAAGTGAATTTTCTCATGAGTTAATTGTTTGGGGATTTAATTGACAGGAGATGATGAGGAAATTGAAGCGAAAAATGGATCGAATCTATGTTCATGCCATCTTAATAGAATGCGTCAAATTTACATAGTAACGGCGTTTTAAACTTTATTTATGAAATGAGCATTTCCCCTGTTACTTTGCACATTTCCAGTTATTCCATCCATGAACTTAAACAACAAAACCATGGCAGGAGCAAAAGAAACCCCCAGACAAAAAATGATCGGAATGATGTATTTAGTACTTACGGCATTATTGGCATTGAACGTATCAAAATCAATCTTGGATGCATTCGTGGCAATCGAAGAAAATATCCAAAAGGCAAACTTGACAGAATTATTTCGTGGAGATGAACGAAAGGATCAAATACTCGAAGCATCGCTTGACTTAACCAACCCTCTGCAAGCAGAAAAAGCAAAAATGTTAATGACAGCTGTGGAAGATTTGGACGAAATGACCTCAAAACGCATTCAGCTCATTGATCAACTAAAATTGAAACTTTTGGAAGAGTGTGGTGAAGATCTCGAACTCGTTGGAACATCCGAAGCGATCTTAATGGAAAAGCAATCCAAAGAGCGAAATCCTTTAAAACCACTCCGTATGAACCTTGAAAATGTCGCAGGAAAAGACAAGTACGATGAATCCATGCGGATTTTAATCGGTGAGAATATTAGCGATCCAAAAGGAGATGGAATCAAACTATGGAAATCGTTGATCGATTACAGAAAAGAAATCACCGAGCTCGTGGCTAGCTCACAGTTGGGAGCAGAAGAAGCATCTAAATTTGATGATGAATATTTCTTCAAAGCTCCAGAAATCAACCAATTCAAAGATCAAAAAGAATTGAAGACACTGATTGAAAAATCCATTAAAGCGTCGAATGTTCATCCAGACGATAAGGCGATGATCACCGAAATCTACAGTTCATTAACAAAAGAAACACGTAGTACAGTAAATGGTGTGAAAAACGTACACTGGGTCGGAAAAACATTCGACCACGCTCCAACGGTGGCGGCACTCGCGTCTTTATCTTCTTTACAGCAGGATATTCTTTCTGCACGTGCCGATGCATTAACCTTGTTGCGATCGCGTGTAATGGGATCTGAATTCTCGTTCAATACGATTATTCCGTTGGCGCGCGGTCCTGAAGTCGTGAATCAAGGGGAAGATTTCCAAGTAGAGGTGATGATGGCCGTATATGATAAAGACAAAATGCCGGAAGTAACCCTCGACGGAAATGTGGTAGAGGAAGTGAAAGATGGAAAAGGAATCATTCGCATGAAAGGACAAGGAAACGAAATGAAATTGAAGGGAACCGTATCCATCAAAAACCGATCTGGTGTGAAACGTACGATGGATTGGGAGAAAACGGTGACGGTAATGAAACCTTCAGGTTCAATCGAATTGCCCGAGCTCAACGTGTTGTACCGCGGCTACGAAAACAGAGTAAATGCCACAGCATCAGGATTTCCATCAACGGCGTTATCAGGATCGGGAGCAACGCTTTCTCCTTCATCCGACGGAATGTACATTGCGCGACCATCAGGTGGGAGAACTGCTAGTCTCACTGTTTCTGGAAGAACAGCCGACGGAAGAACAGTTGCCCTCAAAACAGTTCAGTACCGCGTGTTGAATCTCCCAAAACCAACCATGTATTGGGGAGCAGCGGCAGATGGCGAGAAAGCAAACAAACGGGAGAAGAATCTATTTGCAAAATATGGAAATGATGTACCACTGAATGCAAAGTTCACAGTCGAAAAATGGGTAGTAACCGTGGCTGGAGCTGCAAGGTCTCAAAAGGGGAGAGGACAAAAGCTCTCTGAACAGGCACAGGCTATGATCGAAGCTGCACCAAGCGGAAGCCGCGTGTTTTACTCATTACAAATTAAAGGGCCAGATGGTATCCTCAGAAATCTCAGCGGATCATTCACGATCTAATTGTTCTAGTTCAACCCGAAAGGAAGCCTAACCGCTAATCAACGTCCACTTGATTCTGATAGATGTCGGAATCGAGTGGGCATTTTTCTTTTGGGCGTTCCCCAGTTCACTCCTAACTTTTATTCGCTACTAAAAAGCATCCACCTTTTCCTGTCGTTCCTGCGTCGTGCTATTCGCTGCAATCTTTTGTTGCACAAAAGGATTTTCGCTGCTATCACTAACGCACAGTCGTTGTACAACCAATTGCAGCCTTCGAGTCCCTCAGCCCTCCATTTTCAGTGTCAAAACATCCAACAAATCCAATACCTCCGAAGTTTGTCGCGTAGCGAATCCAACTAATCCCATTATCTTTGCGCCATGATTAATCTGGAAGATATAGGAATTCATCTCCCGCAAGGTTTTTTGTTCCGAAATGTAAGTGTACAAATCAACAAAGGAGATAAAGTTGGACTCGTAGGGAAAAACGGTGCAGGAAAGTCGACCATGCTGCGAATGATTGCGGGTGACATTCAACCGACGGAGGGGAAAATTCATACACCGAAAGGATGTACGATTGGTTACCTCAAGCAGGACATCAAAATCGATACAACCAAATCGGTCTTCGAGTTTCTCAATACATCCAACGAAATATTGACCACGATTAATCGTCGAATTGAGGAAATCAATCAGGCGCTTGTACAGCGAACAGACTACGAATCGGAGGAATACCTCGGGTTATTAGACGAATTGAACGATCTCAATCATGAGTTTAGCTTGCACGAAGGGTTTCTTTGGGAAGAAAAGATCACCAGTACTTTGAAAGGATTGGGATTCAGTGATGAAGAACTGGATCGTCCGTTGAATACTTTTTCTGGAGGATGGAAAATGCGGGCAGAGCTGGCACGAATCCTGGTCAATAATCCCGACGCAGTTTTGCTCGATGAGCCGACAAACCA
>JABXHO010000030.1 GCA_013373595.1 Flavobacteriales bacterium
TACAACAACGTCATCCGCACCATATCAATTGAAGACGCAACAACAGCTCCCAACGCGTCATCGTTCCCAACATCAACTAAAACAATTAAGGTTGAGAACTCACTAGAAACATATTTCAATTCAACATCAACAGAGCGCGTTTCTCAAGGGTTCGTTTTCAACGAGCCGTCTTTCGGAGAGTTGGTAGCGGTTTTTGATACAGATGAAGAAACAATGGTTGAATACCCATTTTCGAATGGAAGTTCATTGACAGACTCTTATGCAGGAACGTTGTATTTCGAATTCAACGGACTTCCAATGAGCCCAGCTGCTGCAGGAAACTGTTACGCTTGGATTGATGGACAAGGAACATTGTTACTTCCTGATGGTTCTACAGTAACGGATGCGATTCGCTACAAAATGATTGATACATCATCAACGAACATTCAACTTTTTGGAGACTTGGAAATCGTTCGTACACAATACGAATACTACGACGTAGCGAACTCAAACTTACCTGTTTTGACACTTTCTCGTTTGTTGATCCAACAACCAGGAGGAGGATTGCCATTGGCAGATAACTCAATTGTCTTATCATCGGTAGAACCTTCGAATAGTGTTGGTTTGTTCGCGAACGAATTGATTGATTTTGAAACATATCCAAACCCAACAACAGGAAGCATTACTTTGAATGGAGAATTTGCGGGAGACGCAGAAGCAACGGTTTTAGACCAAAGTGGACGCATCATCCTTACTCAAGAAGCTATCAATGGCACGTCTATTGATCTTTCAGGTGTTAACACTGGCATGTACATCTTGAAAGTGACTAGTAACGGAGCTTCAGGAACAAAAATGATCGTGAAGCAATAAACATTACTTAGACGACTAACTTCTACGTCCCGAGATTTGAAAAAGTCTCGGGATTTTTTATTTGCATCAAATTGTTAATACTTTCCATTGGAGCTGTGACATTTCGCCGCTTTTCTACTTATATTCGAGTAACGTTATATTTTATGGTGAAACATCTACTCTTTTTTGTCTTCTTTTCATTCGCAACATTCTCTACGCAGGCCCAAGTGAACGAGGGCTTAACACCTGAAGAGCGCGCGTATCTTTTTCATGTTGTAAAGAAAAGTCCCATTCTCAATCAGAATTTTGGACGCTACTTTGATTATCAGGGACCGAATATCACCTTCGCCAATGGCGCACTGAACTACGATTCGATCGAACTCGTTATCATTAACAATCCAGAAACGTTGGTGATCCGAAAAGAGGAAATTGCCAAATCTCCGAAAGGATTGATTGCTGAAGCATCCAATAAAATGGCATTGTGGGAATTGAATCAGACATTGCATGCGAAACGAACGAATCCTAATGACTTAAAAGAGTATCAAAACGAATACGACAAGTTTGAAAAGCTACTCATGGTGAATTTGCCTGCAAACGCCATAAAAATAAGTGATGGTCTACAAAAACCACATCCAAAGTTACAGCAAGTGATGAATCCAAGCTTGGCGCTTGATGATAAAATTGCCATGATGGAATCTTTGCGTTTTGTGGATGAGCAAGATCAATTGAACACCTTGAAAGCGATCAATTTTGCCATTAACAGTTACGTCGACGAACGCGCAGAACAAATTTATCGTGCTTTGGGAGGGCAAGCAAATACCTTCGATAATGTTTTGGTGGCAGCAGGTGATGGTAGCAGTACAACGGGAATGCTCGAAGAAAGAGAGAAAGATGAAAATGGTCGTTGGAACAAAGGTTTGCCGAAAGCCGTTGGACTATTCCCCTACTCGCTTTACCTCGAAAAAACAGAATCGAAGAAGAAAACCATTTCGAAAATCGAACCGAAACGCTTTGTTGCAAAGGATTTCAAAACGGTTGGAAATAATCGTCATACCAACATTCATTTTGATGTTTGGGGATACAATTCGGAAAAACAGACAACAGTTGTCATTGAAAAAAATGGATTGAGTTATCACCTGTTTGGCTCTGGGGAGACACGCTTTCTTTCACCAGACTCAACCTTTTCCAATGGACAGACATTTCAAGCTATTATCAACGATTTGGAGTTCAAAAAAATTGGCGACCTCAATGAACAAATCTATGGAAAGCGTGGTTTCGATTACTGGATTGAGTACAACACGAAAAAGCGCGATCAAACCGAATTGAAAATTGAAAAGAAAGAAAAAGAATATTCCGATTTAGGATTCACACCAATTACCACTTCGAAAAAGCCATCTCGTCAGGTGAAGAAATCGAAAAAACGTGCGATCAAAGCCGGAAAAGGAACTTTTGACGGAACACCAACAACCAGTTCAAACCGTAAAACGCGCAAGAAATTGCAAAACACAATCGTTGGACTTTATGCGCAATACGAAGGATACAAGCGAAACATTGCCGAATTGGAAATTAAAAAGGAAGAAGCGATCGATCTAATGGCGATTTATCAGCGTAAACTAGACATCTACAAGGCACAAATGGGATACAATTGGGCTAGTTTTACGGAGAAAGATGGTTTGTACACCTTTGAAGATTCTACCACTTTTGACATTCTCACTCAGGAATTTCAGTTCAAACCTTCGGATAAAGTGGAGGATTTCGAAATTCGATTGATTGCCATTCCAGCTTCTTCACTTTCGAAAAATGCAGATGAAGTTATGTTGCACATCAACTTGATTGATGCTACACCAAACTACGACGCACGAATTAGACTTGAATTGAATGACGTTTTTGAATCCGATAAATGGAAACTTCCCAATAAGCTATTTAATGATGACGATAGTGTAGCCCTACTCGTTTTCTTTGAGGGATTATTGGATAAAAAAGTTGATTTCGACATCATTGGACGCGGTCAGGGCATCGGGCAATGGAACGGAAGTCAGACCGTAAAAGCGATTAAACCGCAAGAACTCGACCGCTACCCAGGAAATGCTGCCACTTCCAAAATGGATTCATCCTTCGTTCGTTTACGAAAATCAGAGTTGTTCATCAATATGGGACGCGAAATTGTGGTAAATGTGAACTCATACACCGATCCGGTACGTTCTTCACTTGATATTTCAAACGAAACATTTGCTTCTGCGATGTCAAAATTTGGACTAAGTAAGAACGACATTCTTTCGGCGTACCGAACACACGCCATTTTGATGCAGTTCAAGAATGAGATCAATGTTTTGGCTGGTCAGTATTTGTCGCGTCAAGAGGCAAGCACAGTCATCGATCGCTTCAACAAAGAACTGGCAAAAACACGTATTTCTGTGGGAAGAACTTCGTTTAAGCTGGGAGATTTCGAGTAGATTTCACCAAAATCAATCGACCTTTTTATTCCAATCCCGTAACGAAATCTTCGAGAGATCATTATGTATACAGAACGTTGTATTCATTAAACCTCTCCAACATGAAAAATGCCATCATCCTCCTCTTGCTTGTGTTGCCATTCTCTGCGCTTTCAAGCGATTTTTTCTTCAACCGATTAGAAAAATTACATAGTAAAGACCAAAAAAAGTGTTTGGAAGTTTCAAAACGCTACATTAAGTACTTTCCTGAAAATCCAGCAGCCTATTATTTCTCAAGTATTATCTACAATGCCCGAGCAGATAAATCTCGATCTACAGGCGGAAAATACAGAAACCTTAAGCGGGCAATCTCCAACGCCATTCAATTTGAGAAAAAGGATGATGGAACCATTGCATCAAGTGTTAATTGGGAAGATTACAAAGCAACATTGTCGGAGCGAGCGTATGCTATTGCAGACAAACTGGAAGCTGAAAATGAAGAACGATACAGCTCTGATCTTCTCGGGAAAGTCAATGAAATGGATCAAAATCAAACCATTCAGTTGGAAGACTTAGCGCTCGTTGAAACAAAAAACGAAAATGAAACGGTGAAGTTATCTCCAATCGCCACGAAAGTTGATGCCAACTCCGACACTAAATTCTTCGGAATGCCCACAGGAAATGAGTTGGTTACTTCTGCCAGTTTGAATGGCGAGCAAGATGTCTTGAAATTGATCAATGCGGAGCGCGTCCGACTCGGAATGGGTGAATTAGAATGGGACGAAGACTTGGCAAAAGCTGCACGCTATCACGCGTATGATTTAGCAACACAAGATTACTTCGATCATGCCAGTTTCGACCGAAAAGGCAATAAACTCTATCAAGTGGGCGGAACCTTCGATCGTATCCGAAAGTTCTACAAGAAATCATTCGTAAACTCAGAAAATATTGCGGCTGGAAATAAATCAGCGGAGGCGACCTATAAACAATGGTACAATAGTAAAGGGCATTATGATAACATGTTCAACCCAAGCAGTAAGAAAGTCGGGCTGGGTGTATTTTATGATGAAAATTCCACGTACGGATACTATTGGGTGTTTTGTTCAGCACTTTAATTAGGAATGTAGAATGCTTGAACTCAGAATTGGCGCACAGCCCCATTTCTTCAATTCTTCGATTTCAGTTTACTTGAACAGAACATGATGAAAGCCTATTTCAAATTGTAAGCTCCACAATACAGGACACTTCGAGACTTTTTTAGGAAAAAAAGGAACAACTCCAACATGACTGCTTAACCCAAATGTGAATAGCTCTCGATTCTTCGAATACTGAATTCCTCCACCTAAAACCCCAAAGATACCAGAAGTTGTAAACGTAGATATAGAGCCTGTCTCTCCTGCTGTTGGTGTTCTTGTACCTACATAAACAGTTTTCATCCTGTCTAATACTCTGATAGAAAAAAGTGATCCGATCTTGAAATAGGGAGACCATGTCTTAGAACCATTGTATTCGATAAAAACCGGAATGGACAAATATCCTCGATGACGTTCATGTACACTTGGCACATCATCTTGAGTTATATACGGCTTTATTCCCATTGAAGAGTGATAATAGCCTGGACCGATATGTACTTGATAAAAGGGTTCTGATTTAAAGGAGTAATAGTTATAACTAACTCCTGACGAAAGGCGTAAGCAGCCCGAAAATTTTCGTGAAACGCCTGTCCCAATAGATCCAGAAACCCTTGGGACGTACCATGCAGAATTACCTGAAGGAGAAATTATTGATACCGCAGATTTCTGTTCGTTCGATGTTCCAATTCCCCCAAGGATAAACCAACGCCACTTGTCATAATTGTCGTCAGCCAAATCCTGTGAAAAACCAGTATGAACAGAAAAGATGATTAATAGACCAAGTAAATAATGGTAGGGTGCTTTCATTCTATCTAGGTATATGTATTACAACGAACAATTATTTCCAAAAGTTGGTAGAAGATTCTTAATTATTTCTTACTCAAAAAACTCATCCATGAAATTGACCAAAAACACCTTTTCCGTTCCACGTGTGAGTGCCGTGTACAGCCAGCGGTAATAATCAGGTCCGAGAATATCTTCGTTGATAAATCCTTGATCGATGTACACATGCGCCCATTGTCCACCTTGCGATTTGTGACACGTAACCGCATAGGCATACTTTACTTGCAAAGCGTTGAAATAAGGATCGGCCAAAATGGCTTCGTAGCGTTCTTTTTTGTTTCGGTGGTGAGCATAATCACGTTCAATTTCGTAGAACAATTCTTTCATGCGGTCACGCGTAAGTGCGGGACCATCTGACATCAGCGATTCTGTGTGAATCACCAACTCTACTTCTCCTAGATCAACATAGTCGACAAATTCAACGCTTACGCGGGCGAATTCAAATCCGTAAATTTCTTCACGCTTCAAAATCCGTCGGACGCGAACAATTTCTCCGTTGGCAATAAATCCCATTCGGTTGTCCTCCCCCATCCAGAAATAATTGTTCTTTACGACCATCAACGAATCGCCCGAGCACAATTCCTCCTCGTACCACAAAATTCTACCTCGAATCTGTTGATTGTAGAGATTGGCATTTTTGTTTGAGCGGGTAATCACGATTGTTTCATCTTGTCCGACATTTGAAAAGCTCGACTCCAATTCTTCCTGCAGCTCGGCTCCATTGATTCGGAACAAATCAGATTTCTCCTTGATCTCAAATTTCGGATAATCCACCCATTGAGTGTTCCGCAAACGCGTTGCATTTCGTAAAATCTCCGAATCTTGCGCTTGGCGCACTACTTCATTGAGTTTGTAAGTCGAAATGGTTAGATCGTAGTAATGATTGCGCAAATATTCTTCGCTCAATGCTGGAGACGTGTCACTTCCAACAGGAGGCAACTGGCCATCATCTCCCATCAAAATTAATTTACATCCCGCTCCAGAGTACACGAATTCGAACAAATCTTCCAACAAATTTCGTGAGCTTACCGAACCATCCTTTTGCATCGTGTAGTCGCCAATCATAGAGGCTTCATCTACAATAAAGAAAGTATTCTTGAACAGATTAGGTTGCAGACTGATGGGAGATCCCATGTCCACCTTAGATTTCCGTCGGTAAATCATTTTATGGATCGTCATCGCATCTTGTCCCGACTTATGGCTAAACACCTTTGCGGCGCGTCCGGTTGGCGCAACCAACTTTGTTTTCACTTTATAATGATTGAGAGCCTGCACGAACGCACCCAACGCGGATGTTTTACCCGTTCCCGCATATCCTTTCAAAATAAACAGCTGCCTTCCCTCCTTTTGACGGGCGAAATTTTCCAAAGCAGCAAACAATCCCTCCTGACCTTCATTCGGCTCCAGACCGAAATATTCCAGTACGGTTGTGTAAAATGTCGTTTTTGGCTCTTTCATACCCTTGTTCTTCCTCACAAAAACCAATTGTTCCAACGGTTGACTGAACGGTTAAAAAAAAGTAGTGTATGCACCGTCCGTAGAATTGAAAAAATTGTAGATTTGTTAACTGTAAAAGTAAAGAGATAATCATGACAAACAATTTTTCAGTTCTTTTCAAGAAGTACTCGGTTCCTGTATTATTGCTAATCCTCGGAATTACACTCCTTGTTATTGGAGTAATGAAAGACCAAGGCCTATTATTTAAGTCCTCTTCTATTCTTATGTTCCTTGCAGGTGCTTTGAGCTTATTGTACAGTTCAGGAAAAATGAAAACAATGTTTCTCGTGATCTTTGGAGTTTTCGCAGGTATTGCGGGAATTGTAATGCTCGGGATTTCTTGGAACGAAGTAAGCGATGAAGTAAAAACACAAAATCGTAACGAATTACTCGAAACAACGGCAAAGCAAAATTTGCAAGATGTTGTTTTCATCCAAAAGAAATACCAAGAGCGCAACGGCGTATATGCTGGAACGTGGGATGAATTGACAGAATTCTTGAAAAACGGTAAAGTGGACTACGTAGTAGCAAGCGGAAGTGTTCCTCCAGAAAGATTGATCCGTGCTGAAGCAGATTACCTTTACGGAGATAACCGTGCGTTGGACAACAACATGACAGAACTTGAAGCATGGCGCTTATCAAAATGGGAAGAAGGTCCTCGCTACAACGAGTTGTTCAGAAACTTCAAGCGTGATACATTAGAGCAAAGTATTTTGGAAGCTAAATTCGAAAGTCGCTCTTACTTGGAAGCACGTAAGTTGAGTGGTCTTGGACAATTCTACCCAGATTCATTGCGTTACATCCCAATGACAAACGGAAAAGAAGAGTGGAAATTGGAAACAATCGATTCTTTAGAATTGGCAGACGGAACAAAGGCTCCAGCTGTTAAAGTAAGCGGTACTCTTCCATTCATCGACAAAGAAATGTACTTCGGTTCGTTGACATCACCTAACGAATTGAGCGGTTCTTGGGAGAATGAAAAATAATCCCGCGAATCGGGCGCATTGTCCTTTTCACTGGGTTTCATGTTCCATCATAGATGGACGATCAATTGAAATGCTGGTTAACAAAAAGTAGGTTATCATGAAAAAACACCTTGCCATCAGCCTTTCACGAGACGGAGCAACGTTTGTTTCTTTGCACGATTCGCGTATTGATCAAGAGCATGCCATTTCCTTTCATGGATTTAATGTTTCGGTTGTAAAGAATCAACTGAATGAAGTATTCGGTAGTGTTTCCTTCCTGGGAGAAGAATTTGACGAAGTGACGCTCGCTTGGAATACCAATAAATCCACACTTGTTCCCAATGGAATTTTCGCAGAAACGGATGCAAACGCTGTTTTTAAACTCTGTTTTGGAGATAGCATCGATAGTTCCGAAATTGACTACAACCGATTTTGGGAAGCTGGCGTAGTGAATGTGTTTGAAATTCCAACGTGGATCAAAACCTTCTTTGTGATCAAGTTTCCTCGCATCGTGATTCAACACATGGGAACTCATGCCCTTCGCGGAGCACTTGACAGTAACGCCTTCAACTTGAAAGCTTCGCTTATCATCAATGAAAGTTATTTCTTCCTGTCGATGATCAAGCACAACCAATTGCAATTCTATTCATTTTTCGACGCTCAATCTTCCGAAGATGTGATTTACCATTTGGTGTTCGCCCTTCAACAAAAAGAATTGACAGAAGAAAAAGGACTCATTGAATTGATCCCTGGCGCCAATGACCTTTCTGTTTCTTTGGAAGAAGTAAAAGAAGGGTTGGAAAAGATCAAAGACTTGTCTAAATTCAACATCCATATCGAAAACAATTTCATTCCAAAAGCCCAGCAACTGTGCGTATAATTCGAGGAAAGTATAAAACAAGGAAATACGGAATTCCTAAGAAGTTTCCATCGCGTCCCACCACGGACTTCGCCAAAGAAGGACTGTTTAACGTACTGGAACACCAAATGGTGATGGACGATTTAGACATTTTGGATTTGTGCGCCGGAACAGGAAGTATTTCCATTGAGTTTCTATCGCGTGAAGCAGGAACGGTGGTTGCTGTTGACCAGAATTACAATTGTGTGCGTCACATTCAAGAAATGGCAAAGCGATTCGATTGTACGGAGGATTTACTCGTTTACAAGCAAGAAATGCTTCGCTTTTTGGAAAAGACTACGCAACAATTCGATCTCATTTTTGCTGATCCACCGTATGCCTATCCACACCATGCGCGCATTGCTGAAATAGTTTTTGAACGAGATTTACTCACCGAGGATGGTCTATTGATTATTGAACACGGAAAAGAAACCGATTTGAGCGCTATAACTCATTTTCGTTTTTCTCGTACATATGGAAACGTGTATTTCAGTTTTTTTCAAATAAATCAAGAAGATGAGTAAAATTGGCGTTTTCCCTGGATCGTTCGACCCTTTTACCAAAGGACACGAAGCAGTAGTCCGAAAAAGTTTGGGACTCTTCGATAAAATTATCATTGCCGTTGGGATCAACAGTTCAAAAAACTACATGTTTGAGCTTGAAAAACGGTTCGAGCATATCAATGAATTGTTCAAAAATGATGATCAAGTCGAGGTGCAATCGTTCCAAAAGTTGACCGTTGAATTTTGTAAAGAAGTTGGCGCAAGTCATATCGTGCGTGGTCTACGTGATTCAAAAGACTTCCAATACGAAAAGTCCATAGCACATATGAACTTTGACATCTCGGGAATTGACACCGTGTTTTTCTTGACAGAGCAAAAGTACAGCGCAATTAATTCTTCCATCATCCGAGAAATCCACCGAAACAATGGATCTATCGAACCGTTTGTAACAAAGCCACATCTTCTCGTTTAATAGTTGGTACAATAAATGCTATTCTTCTACCGAAGAACGTTTTCGCATTTTTGAAAAATTGTTGATTATGAATAAACTCATTCTATTCTTTTTATTGCTTTCAGGAACCGTTAGTGCACAATCCGTGACCATTTCGGGAATTGCTCCATCCTACGTTGGGAAAGACATTGAAGTGTATGAAATCGAAGATTATTTCAGCAATACCGAACGCTTAATTGCAAGTTCAACGGTTGACTCAGACAGTACTTTTTCTGTGAAATTCTCCTCACCTATTACACGAAAAGTAGTGGTAAAAGGGATGAATAATAAAGGATTCATGTACGTTCAACCCAATGCGAAGTACAACATTTTTGTCCCGGAGAAGGATAAATTTGATCCGTATAAACCAACTGGAAATAGTATTGAAATTGGCTTTCTATCTCTGGACAGTACTGACATCAACTACAAAATTCTAGGTTTTCAACGATGGATGGACCGCTTTATCGGTCTGAATTTTCACTTACGCTCCTATGACAACGTGCTGTTTAGCGAACGATTGGAAACTTTCAAAACCAATGTTGAAAAGGCATACGCTCCAGACACTTCTCAATTCTTGAAAACATACATCCGTTTCTCAGTGGCGGGCTTAGATAATATTGAACACGGAGCTGCCCGAAACCGTTATGAAAAGCACGATTTTTACATCAAACCATCGAAAGTTGCCTACCAGAACGATGCCTACATGGCGTACATTGCTGATTTCTACCAAGAAATGATTCCTCGTTTGTCGAGCAAAGCAAATCAAGAGGTATACATGGGCGTTCTGAAAAGTAGTCCAACTGAGGTTATGCGCGCTTTGGGGAATGAATATACCTTGATCAATGTGCGTATTCGCGAGATGATTATGATTAAAGCATTGGCTGATGAATATCATTCTACGGACTTCCCAAAAACAAACATTTTGACCATACTGGACAGTGTTGCGAATGGAAGTCTATTTAAAGCAAACGCGGTGATTGCAAAGAATCTACGTAATCGTTTGACGCAACTTGTTCCCGGTGCCAAAGCACCAGATTTTGTTTTAGCGCAGCAAGGTCTCAGCACAAAAACGCTTTACAGCTTCAACGGGAAATACCTGTACATGCACTTTATCGATCCGAATAATCAGCAGAGCATTAAAGAGCTGGATTTATTGAAGGCGGTCTATGATAAATACGGCGATTACATTCAGTTTGTAACGATTTATCGAGATCGAGATGATATTAAAGAAGCTCCACTCGAAAAGGTGCAACAACTGCCTTGGGATGTGTACGGTATTGCTACAGGGAATTCCTTATGGAAAAATTACCGCATTGAAGCCTTTCCGCATTACGTGCTCATCGATGCAACTGGCAACATCGTGGCAAGTCCAGCATTAGGTCCAACTCCGAACGGACAGTATGAAACAATCGACAAAACATTCTTTGCAATTAAGAAGTTGATTGATCACGAAAATCGTGAGCCAGATAATCCATACGATGGTATTCGCGGTCAGTAAGATGATCCTGAGGAACGATACATAAATCCGAAGAAGACACCGAAAATTCCGCCTAAAATATGGGCGAATTGCGATACTTGGTCCTCACCAAAGCTTCGAACAATTTCTTGTCCTACGTAGAGTAAAACAATCAGGATAAATGTTAGTGGGATTTCTTTTGATCGCAGATCTACCATTGAACTGAGCACAATCATCATGAACACAATTCCACTTGCTCCAATCAGTCGATGATCCCAAAAAATGATATGTACAATGGCTGTGAGTACAGCTGTGAGAACCGTCATGATGATCACTCGTTGCGTTCCCCAGCGTTTTTCGACGAAGGGGCCAATCAATAAAATGATCGAAATATTTCCAATTAAATGCGCAACATTCGCGTGTCCCATCGTGTACCCTACCAAACTGACATACCATTCCCAATTGGAAAATTCAAAATCACCGTGAAGCGTAAGCATACGCGGAATAGTTCCATCTGCCTCAAAGAGAAAATACAGCGCAATAGCCAAGACGGAAAATAGAATCGAAAACGGGGCGTTAACAGTTACTCTCATCCTAATTTATTGATGTCGAAAGATACATATATTACATAACTAAGGTCGTTTTTTTCGTAATTTTGACGTCCAAAATAGAACGATATGCGCTTTAATTTATCCGAAATCAATGAACTCATTCGCGAACGCAGAACCATTTATCCTGAGCAGTTCAGTTCACGAAAAGTACACCGTGAGCAACTTGAAGTTATTTTGAATAATGCGCAGTGGGCTCCTACACATGGAAATACACAACCTTGGCGTTTTCAAGTATTTACAGGAGAAGAATCTCGTCAGAATTTGAGTCAGTTTCTCGGAAAAACGTATCAAGAAGTAGTGCCAACAGAGATGCAAAATGACGCGAAATTGGCGAAAATTATGCGTCGTCCCCTACTCTCTTCTGCCATTGTAGCCGTTTCTATGGAACGTCAACCCGAAGAGAAGATTTTGGAGATGGAAGAAATTGAAGCCGTCGCTTGTGCCGTTCAGAACATGCATTTAACCTGCACTGCGTATGGTTTGGGTGGATTTTGGGCAACACCAAAGATTATTTACACTCCACAAATGAATGAATTCCTTGGACTTGGCGATAAAGACAAATGTTTGGGTTTATTCTTTATTGGATATCCAGATATCGAATGGCCAAAGTCGCACCGCAGACCCTTGGAATACACTACGAAGTGGCACGAGAAATAGTGATTTGAACGGAATCATTCAATGTGAAATAGTGACCCTTCATTTTAAAAATTAGGCACCAACACAAACATCACAGAAGCGAACAAGTCAAAGGTTTCGTATTTTTGTTGAAAAGATTTGCACCTTATGGACAATCCTGTAGATCATCCCATCGATTTAGGGCTCGTAAATTACTCACGACATCCTGAAAATGCCGAGTACATCGTTTACCGCTTTGCGGATGAAAAACGTGCGAATGCTTTCGAAAAAGCCTTGAAAGAAAAGGATATTTTCTACGAAATGGATACTCATGAGAAAAAGCAGGTGACGTATTATTTGTTCGGTATTCATAAGAACGATTACAAGGTCACCCAGAAAATCAATTATCAAGTTGAAGGGCAACATAGAAAACCATTTATTCCCTACGCTGGCTTCCGATGGTTTTTGATTCTGCTGTCTTCTGTTGTCATGCTATTGGCGATAATGGGATATTGTAAAGCTCAGGAAAAACTCAGTTCCTCAGACGATACAACCATTTTAGTAAATGACCCCGCTTCTACTGAGAATAATTAGAAAAATATTACGTTCTTAGCAACAGATGAAAATTGGTCTCTACGTGTGCATGTTATTCCTTTCGCTAAGTTCATTGGCGCAAGAGAAAACGGACAAACTCCCGACATACTTCGGTTTGCAGGTACGCCCTATTTTCCCAACAAATTATATTGGCGAACGCATCACCACATTGAGCGGAGATGGATTTGAAACAACCATTTCTCAGCGCTTGGGGTATGGTTTCGGAGGAACCGTTCGTGCGAATATCACTAAGTTGATCGCTTTTGAGTCGGGCATTAATTTCACTCAACGGTATTTCGATTTGGACGTTGCAGTTCCTGATTCCAGCGTTTATGGAAATCAGAACATGACCTTCGTTGAATACGACATTCCGCTTAACGCACTTATTTACATTCAATTGAGCGATGAGATTTTCATGAATGCTTCGCTTGGTGCAATGATTACGTACAAACCGACTGATACGCGTGTTCAAGTTCGTCCAGATGGAGATCACTATTTTGCCTTATATGGGTTGCGCAATAACAGCGTGGGATTCGACATTAATGCCAACGTGGGATTTGAATATCGAACACGAAAAAGTGGGTTCTTCTATATTGGGGGATCGGCTCGGGTGCCACTTCAGCCACTGTTTACCTACGCTGCATTCTATAACTACGATGCTAACTCCGTCCTGCTTTCGGGAGATGTTGATGGATCGTACCTTTCCTTAGACTTCAAGTACTTTTTCCCATTGATCAAAAACAAAGGCCCTCAATTCTTGAAAGGACCTATTGAGTAATTCGTTCCCTGCATTCCGCGAATATCCCAGAGGTGTATATTGTGCTTTTCAATTGATCTGAGGCGGTTCGCGAAGCATACTTTAACTTACTTCACTATGACTAAGCGGATTGTAATTACCTACAGCATTCTTGCCTCTTCTATGACAACGGGATACAAGTTGTGTTGATACGCGTAGTGCAACAATTTGGAGCAACAACTCGTTTTCACCTTATCTTGGAATAATTTTTGATGATTAAATGCAAAATTCTGTATTCATGAAACCTATTTACCTTCTTCTTTTCATTGTATCAACTGCCTTACTTTCCTTTTCATCATGTACCGCTAGCGGATCAGTATCCAATGTGGAGGCTAAGATTATTGGCACTTGGGAATTTGATGAAGTAAAATTTAAACCAGATGGAAAAGCAACCTACTCTGATTATTCCGATGGTTTCAAAGGGTCGACAGTCACGTTTAAAGAAGGCGGAATTCTCGAAGCGTACGACAAAGACCTTGATACAACTGCCAGCGGTTACTGGTACGTTGATTATTATGAAGAATACGATAATGATAACGAATCGCGCAAGACAATCTACTACATGGTTGGAACGCTTGACATTCCCGAATTGAACATTTACACAGATTTACTCTGGGACGAACTTTCGGTTTCCAATAAGCGCCTTTCTGCGATTGAGGAAGATAAAAAAGATGGTAAGTTTAAATATAAAATGGTGAGATAACCGAGAGATTTGAAGTTTATATCAATTCAGACCTAGTTTTGAATCAAACTAACTGTTCTTTTCCATATTTTCGTAGTTCAATAAATTACATGTACCATTACCTCTACCTAAACTATTGCGCCGAGTTGTTTTTGAAACTAGTGAATCTAGCTAGCTGGAAAATGATTCTTCCAATTATACTTTCATTCGGAAGCTTCTATTCTTACAGTCAATTGACCAACGAGCTCACTGTAAACAACGGAACTATCGCTGGATGTCTGGATGCTGAATTGTCAGATATTGATGCAGATGGAGATTTGGACATTATTTACATTACGGTGAATGACTCGAAACTGCACTGGTACGAAAACCTAGGAAATGGCAACTTTGCAGCGACTGTAGAAATTTCATCTGGGGGACTTAGCTTTCCTCAGTCAATAGAGATTGCGGATTTGAATAACGACGGGCTACCAGACATTTTTGTTCATTCTATAAACAATTCAAGTTCTTGGTACGCTTCTCTTGGAAACGGTACTTTCAGTCCACAAAACCTACTTCCCTTCAGTGCCTCTGCAGCAACTAATCGATCTGGAATTGTTGATTTCGATAATGACAGTGACCTAGACATCTTTCTCTACGTAAATGGTTTGGCTTCTTTCTTTATCATTGAAAATATGGGATCTGGTAACTTTGCTCCCGAAGTACTCGTTGCGGACAACCTACCAGATTACGTAAGAGATATTGAAGTTGCTGACTTTGATGGAGATGGTCTAGTTGACATTGCATTTTACTCCGATCAAACCCCAAATATAGGCTGGGTAAAAAACATTTCAGGTTTAAGCTTCGGTTCTCCACAGCCCACAGTAATAATTTCAAGTAATCCAACAGATCTAGAAGTTTATGATATCGATTATGATGGAGATCAAGACATTCTTTTTTCGGCACCAGGTTTGGGGGGGATTTCACTTCTCGAAAACAATGGAGCTGGGAGTTTTACGAATCAGGGGATCATTGGTTCTTGTAGCAATCCTGAAAGTTTCGAACTAAATCATATCAATGATGACGGTTACATCGATATTTTTGTAGCGATCTCTTCACTTACTAGTTCTAAAGCAATAGTTCTTGAGAATCAACAAAATGGGACATGGAGCATTTCTTCTGGTCTAGGGACTGTATTAATGAATCCGAATGATATATGTACTGGTGATATTGATAATGATAGTGACATCGATGCTGTTGTCGCGTATCCAGGTGAAATCCGTTGGTATGAAAATTATTCAACTGCACCCAATATACTAAAAGGGACAATTTTCAATGATCTTAATGAAAACGGAATATGGGACTCTAATGAGCCAACAATGGTTGCAGGACGTGCAATACTGTCTCCAGGAGGAAACACAAGCTATGCGAACTTCAGCGGGGAATATATTTTCGCGAACCATACTGGTACATTATCAATTTCTCATGAAGGTCTACCGTCCTCATTGTGGAGCCTGACAACGGACTCTATTTTGACCGTTACAACCAATCTTAATGATCCTCCCATTGACACATTGAATTTTGGTTATTCTATCAATTCGTTGCAGACTATTCTCGATTGCCATTTATCCGGTTCGCAACCTATTTGTGATATGACCAATACTTATTGGATTGATTTGTGGAACTATGGAACTACGTACCCTAACGGTACTATTCGACTTCAAATAAACGATTCGACTTCATTCATTTCTGCTAGCGAAGCTCCTGACTCCATTGTAGGTAGCATGATTTATTGGCACTATGATAGTTTACATCCGTTTAATAATAAATTGATTTCGTATCAACTACAAATGCCAAACTACTTGATGATGGGAAACACGATTACCACGTTGGTAGAATGTACGGAAACAGATTCTTTGGGCACAGTAATGAGTACTATCAATCGAATTCATAATGAAATCCTTCTGTGTGCGTATGACCCGAACGATAAACAGGTTTCCCCTAGGGGAACTGGAAACGAGGGGTTCATTCCACTAGTTCCGAGTTTAGAATATACTATTCGCTTTCAAAACACGGGAAACTTTCCTGCAACGCATATCACAATTACCGATACTCTAGATCCAAACTTGGATTGGACTAGTTTACGGTTTTTAAGTGCAAGTCACCCTCTATCGATTACCGTGGATTCATCTGGTATTGCTAGGTTTAAATTCTCCAATATTTTCTTACCAGACAGCACTTCTAACGAACCGGAGAGTCATGGTTTTATTAAATTCAAAATGAATTTGATAGATGGATTAGTTCCTGGAGACGAAATCCGAAATCAGGCCAATATCTTTTTTGATTTCAATCCGCCCATAGTAACAAATACTACACTAAATACCATCCGTGATCCGTTATCTACTAACGGTGGTGAGCTCCTATTATACCCAAACCCAACAGATGGCAAATGTTCGCTTTTTGTAAAGGGAGGAGTAAATAATAACGAAACTTTTGTTTCGATCTCTGATCTTTCAGGAAGAACTGTCCACAATGAACGGGCTGCTCAAGGAGAAATAATATCATTAGACCTAAGTCATTTAAGAAGTGGACTCTATGTTTTATTCCTGCGAGATGAAGTGAACGAAATTATCAAAAAGAAAAATATAATAAGGCTTTGATACATCAAAACAGAATCGATGAATTGATTGAGCGCTGCAATATGCAGACGCATCCAGAAGGTGGTTATTATTCTGAAGAATACCGATCAGAAATGACCTTACCGAATATGGAACGCCAGTTGATGACTTCCATTTATTTCTTACTTCCATCCGGGCATGTTTCCCATTTCCATCGAATAAAAAGTGATGAGTTGTGGTTCTTTCATGAAGGAAGTCCATTAACCGTGCACACGCTGGATAAAAACGGACATACCGAGAATTTGGTTGGATTGAATCTTGCTGCAGGCGAAACGCCACAATTTCTAGTTCCTGCCGAAACTATTTTTGGCTCCTCGGTGAATGACGAGAATAGCTATTCATTTGTTTCGTGTGTGGTGGCACCAGGATTTGATTTTCGTGATTTTGAATTATTTACATCAGAAGAATTATTGAAGGATTACGCGGAGCATGAAGCTGTGATTCGGCATTTAACGACAAAATAAATGGGACTTAGAGATCGGATCTTATGTCGAATGGATCTGCATCAGCGAATTGCTCTGGCAACTGTAATGGGACTCTCGTTGCTTCTACACATTTCGTTAGAGTTGTACATCCTTGGGTACTATCCAATCAATTTTTATCATATGTTTCAGGTTTTGGGCTTGACGGCACTCGTTCTGAATCCGCAAGGAATTCGCATGCTATTTTTCTGCTATTTCACCTACCTTTTGATGACCTTGCTAAGTGTTGGATCGTATTTATCACCTCACGCTCTTCCCGGTCCACTCCCCGCTTATTTCTTCGGACTCCCTCTTTTACTCCTAGGCGTTTCGGCAAAATTGATTGTATATCTTCATCTTGGGATGTATGCCATACTGGCGTATTTCTCCTTTAAAAATCCTTTTCTTTTCAAGAAGAAAGATGAACCTGAGGTACTGGATCATTTTGAGTAATGTGAAAAGATTACCACCGATAAGTTTTCTATGCCTACACTCGCGTTAGGGATATGAGTGGAAAGCCCGCAATCCGTCTTCTGACGGAGAGGACCTGCAACGTTAGCCCGCAGTCGCGCCAGCGCTGAACGCCCTAAAAAGACATCTTCCTTTAGTGATTTTACGTTCGCTAGCTTTATTAGTGATAGAACTAATTGATAGGTATGAGTTAGTTATAAACTGAATCTATTTCGCAATATGGCGAAATGCGCACATGGCCATATTGCAATATTGCCAGATGTAACGAGGTAATCCCACCCGAATCTCACGAAATCAATTTTTCTGCTCCGATCTAATACTCGCCCTCCTGGATCAACGCCACCCACAAGGTAATCAAACCATCATCCATGCGTGGCCAAATGGGGCGAATCACACCATCGACCGCAGCGATATTGAGATAATCTCCGAAAAAGATCTCTTTGTATGGTGTGAACGGTGTTTTTGACAACTTCGTATCGACAAAAGTTTCACCACCGTCTTTCGACACGGACATGTACACATCTGTCTGGTTATCGGTGTGATTGCGTCGGTCGTAATACACAAAATAGAGATAGCCTGAGCTTGGATCAACATCCATCCATGTGAAGAATTGGTGTTTCTCAGAATCATCTTGATTGACTCTGATCGCTTCACTCCACGTCTCTCCTCCATCGGTTGATTTCATGATGAAGACATCCGTATTCTCTTCTCCATTTCGTTGATCGCACCAATTTAAATAGAGCGTTCCACGATTCGGACCGTCGCTTAAATCACATTTCAGTACAGGCATTCCATTGGCACGACTCATTCCAGGAATTTCGAGTGTCCAACCTCCCCACTGTTTCTCCAGTTGTTTTTCTTCCTTGAGCCAAGTTTTTCCACCGTCGAGTGATTTTTGCATCACCAATCCTTTTGGTCCAGACCAAGTCACATAAATTTCGCCATTCGGTCCAACGGCAGGAACGGCTCCCTCAACAGTATTGTCATCGTCGAGACAATCACCTCCGAATTTTGATATGCGTAGCGGATCGCTCCACGTTTTTCCTTGATCTGATGATTTTGAAAAAACAATGATGGATGTATCGAGTGGATTCGCGGAATTGTAGGCATCGAACTGTGTCCACGTCATGTACAATTCATTGTTGAAAGGATTAACAGCTACCCAGTGCTTGTCTTGCACCTTGGTTCCATTCGGTTTGGGAAATGTTCCGTCGTTAAACGGTTTGCACACTTTATCTGCCGATTGACACACTATTCTATCCAAATGCGAAGTTTCCTTGTAACTCGCTAAATGAAAATAGTATGGTCTTCCCTTCGCATCAAAAATGAGTACAGGATCACCGTATACTCCATACGGACTTTTCAGCGTCTTGCTCTTCCACGATTTTCCACCATTCTTCGAATAATAGTAATCGTTGAGTACAGTCCCTGCGATCATTATTTTAGGATTCTTCGGATGAATGGCAATCGACGGCTCACACTGTGCGTAGCGGTATTCCGAGTTTTTCGGAAGTGGTACCTGCACTATTTTGTGGTCCTGCGCACATGCAGTTCCGATCCAAATTAAAACAAAAACGAGGGCTAATCCTTTCATTTGTGCGTTGTTCGGAGCCAGTAATCGCTTAACTTCTGTGTTTTGCTTTTGCTGTCATTCGTTAGCTCGTAACTGAATTTTGGTTGTTCGTAAGGCGTTACTTGAATGGTTACCGAATATAACTGCTGATCGCGTGAAATCAATAATTCGATTTCGTCTCCATTATTTAGAGAGTCAAAAAACTGTTCGAGCGATCGCTTATCAACGCGCAATCCATTGCAACCAATGATTTCATCATTCACACTCAAACCACCTTCTTCGGCTGCCGAACCGCGACGAATTCCTTTTACAATTGTTTTACCACCCGACTCGCTGAGGGTTACCCCAACGCTTGGCTCAGGCAAACCAATGTACTCCACGTTTACACCAACTGCTTCAAAAATGCTTTTGTAATCAGGGATTTCCGTTCCATTAATGTACTTGGCGTAAAACTCATCCATATCCTCTTTCAGAAAATCTTCCAATTCCGCTTTGAATTCATCTTCTGAGAATCCGCGTTTCTTTCCTTCGAAATACTTGGCATAAATATGTTGCATGAAATCGTCGAGCGACTTTTTCCCTTTGTATTTCTTGATGATTTTCGCATCCAAAATCGCGGCAATCACCGAACCTTTCGAGTAGTAAGAAATTGTTGTATTTCTGCTGTTTTCATTTGGACGGTACGCTTTAATCCACGCATCGAAACTCGCATGTGCCACGGGTTGAACACGCGCTCCTGTTGATCCTTCCACGTAGTTGAGTGTGCTGAAGAGTCTTCTTAAATAATCATCTTTCGTGTAATAACCTGCGCGCAATAACAACAACTCATCATAGTACGAGGTAAATCCTTCCATTACCCACAAGAGCGAAGTGTAATTTTCATTGTCATAATCGAATGGTCCGAGTTCAATTGGTCGAATGCGCTTCACGTTCCACAAGTGAAAATACTCGTGTGCCA
>JABXHO010000173.1 GCA_013373595.1 Flavobacteriales bacterium
GGTTCATTCTAATCAATCTACAGCATATTCGTTTGATTTTTTTACCGCATAGATACAATAGACTTTTCTTTCATTGTTGATGAGTGCCCTTTGGGCATTTCAATAGGTTCAGATAGGTTAACTGCTACTGATCATATCCACGGATGATCTTAACCTCTGTTTGAAAATTTATTTTCCTATGTCTAGCTGCTGTACTAAACTCATCACTATGTATCTATGTGGTTCATTTTATTCTAGAAAGCGCATTGCGTTTTATGGATTCGCCTGTTCTTCAAAGATTCAACCGAATAGCGTTAAGACTTATTTAGTATGCATGATAATCTAATTCAACGATAAACAACAGAAAATGAAAAATCGCTTTAAGGAACGAGTCACGAAACAACTTGTCAGAAATCTCTTTTAATTGATGGATTTGGAGCGCTTATTTCAGCAATAATGCTCGGAACTGTATTGGTTGAGTTCCAGCCCCACTTTGGCAGACTAATCTCAACCTTGTATTTTCTCGCAGTACTTCCTTGTGTGTTCGCTGTGTATGATTTCTATTGCTCCTTTGTAGTCAAAAATGAATTGGGAGCTGCACTGAAGCGTATTGCTTTCGCCAATTTGGGCTATTGCTGTCTCTCATTAGGAATGGCCATTTATCATTCGGAGCCCCTGCCTTTTCGGTGAAAAAAGACACTACGAAGATCAAGAAGCCATGTACATGCTTAAAACACCATCAATGCGCGTCCAACCAGTTATCCGCTACTTCCATTTCGACCACCATTGGTACAACCATTTCCACAGCAGATTCCATCTCGCGTTTCACAAGCTCTTGCATCATGTCGATTTCGTCAACATGGACATCAAATACCAATTCATCATGTACTTGAAGTAACATTTTGGACTTCACATTTGCTTCTTTCATGGCGTTTGCCACTTTGATCATGGCCAATTTGATAATGTCCGCAGCTGAACCTTGAATCGGTGCGTTCACGGCATTTCGCTCAGCAAATCCTCTTACTACGGCATTGGCTGAGTTAATGTCTTTTAAGTAGCGACGGCGCATCATGATGGTTTCTACGTAGCCATTTTCACGAGCTTTTTTCACGGCATCATCCATATACGCTTTGATGGTTCCGTATTGTTCAAAATAGCTGTCGATGATTTGCTTCGCTTCTTTTCGAGAAATACCCAAGTTTTGCGACAAGCCAAAGGCAGATTGTCCATAAATAATTCCGAAGTTAACCGCTTTTGCAGCGCTACGTTGATCGCGTGTTACTTCTTCCATCGGAACGTTGAACACTTTTGATGCTGTTGATGCGTGAATATCCTGTCCACCTTGGAAGGCTTCAATCATTGCAGTATCATCTGCCAAAGCAGCAATAATGCGCAATTCAATTTGTGAGTAATCCGCCGCCATCAGCTTGAAGTCTTTTCCGCGTGGAATAAACGACTTTCGGATTTCCCGCCCTCTTTCGGAACGGATTGGAATGTTTTGTAAGTTGGGGTTGTTCGAACTCAATCGACCCGTTGCCGCAACCGTTTGCATGTAATGCGTGTGAATTCTTCCGTCCACTGGATCTTTCAATGTTGGAAGCGGATCCACATACGTATTCTTCAACTTTCGCAATTGACGGTAATCCAAAATCATTGGGATAATCGGATGCTCATGTTTTAGTTTCTGCAAGACATCCTCTGAAGTGGCGTATTGTCCCGTTTTCGTCTTTTTTGCTTTGGACGTGATCTTCATGTGATCGAACAATACATCACCGAGTTGTCGCGGCGAATCCACATTGAAATCCATGCCCGCTTCTTTCTTGATTCCAGCTTCCAGTTCAACCAGCGTGTCCTCCAATTCTTTCGAGTAGGCTTCCAGTCCATCCGAATCAATGGCGATTCCCTCCTGCTCCATTGCTGCCAACACCGACACGAGGGGCATTTCCATTCCGTAGAATAGATCGATCAAATGTTCCTTCTGAATTTCTGGGTGAAACAACTCTTTGAGTTGCCATGTGATATCCGCATCCTCGCAGGCGTAATCCACCACTTGCTCAGGCTCTAAATCGGCCATATTCCCTTGATTTTTCCCTTTCTTTCCGATCAAGGTTTCAATGGAAATGGGTTTGTACTTGAGGTACAATTCCGCGAGGTAATCCATTCCTTGCTTCGATTCGGGATTGATCAAATAATGGGCAATCATCGTGTCGAACATTGGTGCATTTACAGCAACGTCGTAGCGATTGATCACTTTTAGATCGTATTTGATGTTGTGCGCAACTTTTTCGATTGTTTTGGATTCAAAAAATGGCTTGAATTCCTGTACAATTTGCTTTGCTTCATCATAATTATGAGGAATGGCTACGTAATAAGCTTCTCTTGCCTTAAACGAGAATGACATTCCGATGATATTTGCGTGCAAAGCATCGAGACTATCCGTTTCTGTATCGAAACAAACTGAAGGTTGCTCCATGATTAGCTCCAATAACTTCTTTCTTTCATCGGGCTTTATCACCAGATGATAACTCGGTTTTTCGGTAGCAATGGTTTTGAATTCGGAAGTTGGTTCTGGTACTTGTTCTTCCACCAAACTCTGCGATCCGAATAAATCCAATTGGGCTTGATCGTCGTGCTTTGCCGTAACCGTCGTTTCGATCACGATTTGTTTTCCTAACACACGCTTGGCGAGATTGCGGAACTCCAACTCAGTGAACACTTCCTCAATTTTCGAATCATCGTACGGAGATAGTACCAAATCTTCCTCGTTGAATTCCACCTCCACATCCGTGATAATGGTCGCCAAGGATTTCGACATCAAACCTTGCGCTGCGTAGGTCTCAATATTTTCTTTCTGTTTCCCTTTGAGTTGATCCACGTTCTCGATGATTCCTTCCACCGAACCGAATTGCTTCAACAATTTGGATGCTGTTTTCGGTCCAATCCCTGGAATTCCTGGAATGTTATCCGCTGCATCGCCTTGAAGTCCCAAAATATCGATTACCTGTTCTACACGCTCGACATCAAACTTTTCCAGAATTTTAGCAACATCCCACACTTCAGCAGGATTTCCACCTCGCCCTGGTCGGAACATCAATGATTTTTCGGTTACCAACTGCCCAAAATCCTTATCGGGCGTCATCATATAGGTTGTAAATCCTTCCTTTTCTGCCCTCTTCGACAAAGTTCCAATCACATCATCTGCCTCATATCCTGCCACTTGTAGAATGGGAATATTGAAGGCCCGAATGATTTTCTTGATTGGCTCAATCATCGTCAAAATTCCCTCAGGCGTTTCATCGCGATGCGCTTTGTATTCAGAAAATTCATCCTTTCGAATGGTAGAACCTCCCGGAGGATCAAAAACAACCGCAATGTGTGTTGGTTTTTCGTTGTTGAGGATATCAATCAGTGAGTTGGTAAAACCGAACGCCGCTGATGTATTTAGACCTTTCGAGTTGATCCTTGGGTTCTTGATGAATGCAAAGTACGCACGGAAAATGAGCGCATACGCATCAATCAAAAAGAGTTTTTTGTCCGTTTCTGGTGTAATCATGTTCTTTATGTCTTTGAGGCAATGACCTCAGTTTCGTTATTTTTTTCGTCGAAGCGAGATAATAATACAGAATTTCTGCGGATGAAATTGCTCGATTGATCAATATTGCTGTGTAATGGTTAAACCAATAGATGGCAACCACAATCGATTAAAAAACGGGAGCGCGAACTCCAATTAACTCCAAGAAGTTCCTTCTTTTCCGTCCTTCACAACAATTCCTGCAGCCGCCAATCCGTCGCGGATCTTATCGGAAGTTGTCCAGTCTTTGTTGGAACGCGCTTCTGAACGTAGTTCAAGTACGAGATCCATTACAGGTTTCAGGCGTGTTTCACCTTGAGAAGAAGATTGCTTGAGTCCGAGGACATTTACTACAAAGGCTTTCATTTCAGATTGAAGTGATGCTAAATCGTCTGCTGAAATGGAAGCTTTTCCATCGTTCACAGAATTGATGTATTTCACCGCATCGAATAAATGCGCGACAAGAATCGGCGTATTGAAATCGTCGTTCATTGCCTGGTAGAACTTTCCAATCAACTCCTGAACATCTTGCGAAGACTCGTTCGAAGGCTTCAATCCTTCGAGCACTTCCATTGCTTCCACCAATCTAGTGTAGCCTTTTTCAGCAGCACTCAACGCATCCGAAGTAAAATCGAGCGTACTGCGATAGTGTGCTTGCATCATGAAGAAACGAACCGTCATTGGGTCGTAGCCTTTATCAAGCAAATCATTTTCTCCAGAAAAGAGTTCGTGCGGTAACACGCTATTCCCTGTTGACTTAGACATTTTCTTTCCGTTGAGTGTCAACATGTTTCCATGCATCCAATAGCGCACTGGTGCTTTTCCATTCGCCGCAGAACCTTGTGCAATTTCACATTCGTGATGCGGAAACTTCAAATCCATTCCTCCTCCATGAATATCGAATTCTTCTCCGAGGTACTTTGTACTCATTGCCGAACATTCGAGGTGCCATCCTGGAAATCCGATTCCCCATGGAGACGGCCACTTCATTAAATGTTCATCTGCCGCATTTTTCCAAAGGGCGAAGTCAAGTGGAGCACGTTTTTCGTCTTGACCATCGAGTTCGCGTGTATTGGAAATCAAATCTTCAATTTTACGTCCCGAAAGCTGTCCGTATGGATGTGACTCATTGTATTTTTCAACATCGAAGTACACCGATCCATTCGATTCATACGCGAAGCCATTCTTCAAAATTGCTTCAATCATATTAATTTGCTCGATGATATGTCCTGTTGCCGTTGGCTCAATGTTCGGAGGAATCGTGTTGAATTGATCCATCACATTGTGGAAATCAATGGTGTATTGCTGAACAATTTCCATTGGTTCCAATTTCTGCAAACGCGCAATCTTTCCAATTTTATCTTCTCCTTGATCGGCATCATCCACCAAGTGACCTACATCTGTGATGTTTCGCACATATCTCACCTTGTAACCTAAATGCGTTAGGTAGCGATAAACCATGTCAAAAGAAATAAACGAACGACAGTTACCCAAATGCACATTACTGTAGACCGTTGGTCCACAAACATATAAACCAACAAACCCTTCATTTACAGGTTTAAAAATCTCCTTTTCACCTTTCAAAGTATTGTAGATGTGTAATGGCTCACTCGTACGCGTCATGAATTTCTTAAATTTAGTTCAGAACAAATATACGCTAAATTAAGAAGGTGAAACCGTTAATTTTTTGACACATCTCAGCATAATTCCAGCTTTTTTTAATACCTTTCGCGCAAAAAACTCTGCACCACATTTAACACAGAAACTACTGCATGTCCCATGAATCTAACCCCCACCCGATTGTCCCTCGGAATTTTATTGCTCCTAATTAGCTCCCTTTTCACTTTTAGGATTAGCGCACAAGTTGATACACTGTTCTGGTTTGCCGCACCTGAAATTGCAGCTTCCGAAGGTGAATCGCCTGTATTTCTTCGACTTGTTTCGTATGAAAACGCATCAACTGTTACAGTTTCTCAACCTGCAAATGGTGCCTTCACTCCAATAACGATAGCACTTCCTGCGAATAGCACGAACAGTATCGATCTTACTCCTTTTTTGGCGTCGATAGAGAGTCCAGCTGCAGATGTTGTCGCAACAACAGGAATCAAGATTGAAGCCACAGAAAAAATTGGTGCATTTTATGAAGTTGCCGCTCCCACCAACAAGGAAATTTTCTCATTAAAAGGAACGAAAGCTTTTGGAACTAATTTCTACACTCCGTTTCAGAAGCACTGGAACAATGCCAGCACAACGCCTGGGTCGTTTTCATCTATTGAAATTGTAGCCACAGAAGATGCAACAACGGTGTTGATCACTCCACGAACCAATATTACAGGCCATGCGCAAGACGTTACCTTTTCCATTGTTCTTAACGAAGGAGAAACTTACAGCGCACGCGACACCGACTTACTTGGCACTTCATCGCTTTCGGGTTCGATTGTTTCATCGGATAAACCCATCGCACTGACACTTTTTTCGGGAGCGTTGACAGAAGGAACTTGCTCCAACTCGATGGGAGATCAAATTACAAGTACCGACTACATCGGAAACGACTTCGCCATTCAGAAAGGAACCTCTTCCTTTGATCGCGTATATGTTCTTGCCACGCAAAATGGAACAAGTGTTACGGTGACAAACTCAGGAACCACTTCGACCCTATTGAGTTGGGGTGAGACCTACGAAATTGACTTAAACGATCCACAAACCTATATCCAGAGTACTAAACCTGTTTATGTTTGGCATGCTTCAGGCTATGGTTGTGAACTCAGCGGAGCACAAGTCCCTCACATTAGTTGTGCAGGAACGTACTCGACGGCATTCACACGAACTTCCGCTGATTCTTTGGGAGTTGTACTGTGTACACGAACAGGTTTTGAAGGTCAATTTTCTGTCAATGGAAATACATCGTTAATCAATCCACTTCAGTTCGTAAATGTTCCTGGAACTTCGGGCAACTATAAAATCGCATCGATTTACTTTTCAACGGCTGATATTCCTGTTGGAACATATACTGAAATCACAAATGCAGGTGACATCTTTTCCATGGGAATGATCCAAGGAAATGCTGGATCAGGGTCGGGATATGCCTACCTCTCCGAATTCGATTCGTATCCATTTGCAATCGCTGGAAATGACACAACCATTTGTGCCAATCGAACACTTCCTTTAAGTGGAATCATTGGTGGTGGTGACATCACGGGAACATGGAGCACGAGCGGTTTTGGTTCATTTGCTTTTTCATCCACTGCTCTTACGAATGAATACATCCCCAGCCCATTGGATACATTGATTTCTCCGATTCAACTCATTGTGAGCTCAACTGGATCTTGTATCAACCAAAAAGATACTATCCAATTAACTGTGAGCCCCGCACCTATTGTAAGTGCATCTGCCGACCAAACTAGTTGTGAAAACAATGCGACGGTTCAATTGGCTGGCTCTGTGAGTGGTGGAGCATCGACGGGAACATGGACAACGCTTGGAAGTGGCGTTTTTGCACCTCATCCAGACACTTTGAATGCCGAATACGTTCCATCGGCTACAGACATTAGTAACGGAAGCGTTCAACTTGTTTTAACCTCTACCAATACCGCGAACTGTGAAGCAGAAACGGATACCATGGAAATCACGTTCACACCTCCTCCAGTCGTTTCGATAAGCGTAGATACGATCACCGTTTGTGAAAATGCACCCGACGCCACATTGAACGGTTCTGTTTCGGGCGCAACCACAACAGGAAAGTGGACAACTGCAGGTGGAGGAATTTTCCAACCGAACAACTTGGACTTAAATGCTACCTATCAACCCAGTGCTGCCGACATCTCGAATGGTGAAGTCATGCTGTATTTGGAGTCAACAGGAAATGGCGATTGCGTTCCTGAATACGATAGTGTTTTGATCATGTTTACGGCAGGCCCCGTTGTAGAAGCAGGTGTCAATCAACTGATTTGTTCAAATGACGCTGCTATCGATTTAAGTGGAAGTGTTTCTGGTCCAACCTCAACAGGTATTTGGTCTGGAGGTGCAGGTGTCTTTGATGCAAGTGCCAATGATCTCGCTGCGAATTACACTCCAACAGCTTCCGAAATATCTTCTGGAAATCTCTTTTTGACGCTCACCTCAACCAATAACGGGAACTGTGCCGCCGAAAATGATGTGGTGCAAATCACATTTGTCGCTCCACCATTCGCCAACTTCAGTTACGCGGAAGAATGTGCCAATGAAGCGACTGCATTCACCGACTTCTCACTATCAGGCTACGGAGCATTGACTTCGTGGGAATGGAATTTTGGGAATGGTCAATCATCTACCGATCAGCATCCAACGAATATTTTTTCCAATTCGGGAACGTATTCTGTTGAACTCATTGTAACATCCAGTATTGGGTGTGCAGACACCATTGTACAGGACGTTAGTTCTTTTGAAATTCCAGTAGCTTCCTATACGAGTACTTCGGATTGTCCAAACAACCAAATCATTGTCGATTTCACCGACAACTCGACCACAGCTAACGATCCAATTACCTATTGGTATTACGATTTTGGTGGAGTAGGAACCAGTGCCAACGCTAATGCTTCACAGTTGTTCACCGATGAGGGAGATTACACCATCACACACATCGTGGGAACTGCAAACGGCTGTTATGACACGATTGTTGAAATACTCAATGTTCCTCCGTATCCAACGGCAGGATTTACCTACAATACAAGTAACGGATTGAACATTGGAGCGGTCTTTAATTTCATCAATACATCGACGAATGCAACCGATTACTATTGGGAATTTGGCAACGGGAACTCTTCCATTGAAGAAGATCCGTCCAATACGTATTTCAGTAATGGAACCTATACCATCACTCAAATTGTGACAGGTGCGCTTGGATGTTCCGATAGTACATCCGCATCCATTACCATTAATACGGTTACCTCCGAAGTAGAAACGCTTATTCCGAATGCCATTTCGCCGAATGGAGATGGTAAAAATGATATTTGGAAACTCGATTTCATCAACTTATTGTATCCAGAAGCACGTGTTGAAGTATACAATCAATGGGGGCAGCAAGTATTCTTCTCCAAAGGATACAATTTCGCTTGGGACGGAATCTACAAAGGAGAATTACTTCCTGATGGAACTTATTACTACGTAATAGATATCAACGATGTAGGCAATGAGGCAGACATCTACAAAGGAACAGTACTCATTCTAAAATCGAAACAATAAGATGAAAGCACTACTGATCTTATCCCTCTTTTTTGTGCTCGGTGTAACTGATACTGCGAGCGCTCAACAGCGTGGAATCTATTCCAATTTCTTACTGAACGATTTTTATTACAACCCTGCTATCGCAGGAAGTAAAGGAGTTCATAAAGCAAACATTTCTTACCGAAATCAGTGGGTTGGTTTTGAAGGAGCTCCCAGTTTGATAATCGGAAACTTTAACGGTTCGTATAAAAATGAAGGCAAACTCGGTTACGGCGTAACTCTACTTTCTGAAACCACAGGAATCACTCAAAACACCGGAGCCTACCTAAATTATGCGCATCATTTCAAATTATCGGACAAGTACAAGCTTGGATTGGGGGTTCAACCCGGGTACATGCAATACCGCGTGAAATTGTACGACGCTCAGTTAGCAGATCAAGGAGATGAAGTTCTTTCGGGAAGCATCTACTCTGCCACAGCGATTGATGTGAGTGCAGGTTTTCACTTCTACTCAGAAAACTTCTTTTTGATGGGGGCCATGCACCGAATGTTGAGTCGAAATATTCAGTTTACGACCTACAATGACAATCTGGAATTTCATTACACGGGAGTTGTAGGTTACACAATGCACCTCAATAGCGATCCGAAGAAGAAAAAAATGCCCATCGATATTCAGCCTAGTGCACTTATCAGGTACGTAAAACCACTTCCTGTTCAATACAGCATTATGGTAAAAGCCACATTTGACAAGAAATATTGGGGCGGATTGATTTTCCGATCGGATGACGCCATTGGACTCACATTGGGAATGCAAATCGGAGAAAAATTCAATGTCGGTTACGGGTTTGATTACACCTACTCAGGATTAAGTTCTTACCAGGCTGGTTCTCACGAAATCATGCTTTCGTATGTAATTAGTCGTAAGAAGCCATCACTCAACGATAAAGACGACGAGTTGAACAAAAGTATTATCGAAGACTTACAGAAGTCGATCGAAGAAAACAAGAAAAGATAGGTCGATGAAGGGATTAAAATATATCATGTTACTTTGCCTCCTGATTCAGATGGCAGCAAGTAACGTTCAGGCACAAATTGACACCGTATTTTGGTTTGCTGCTCCATGGGTAACACCTGATCACGATGGAAATGTACAACTTGCGTTTCGCATATCTTCTTTCGATACGCCCTCCAACGTGCGCTTACAATTGCCATCTCAAGGTTTTGATACGACATTTGTTGTACCCGCTAATACAGTGAGTTCCATTCCACTCAATCACATCGTAGATGATTTGGAGAGTACACCAGCGGATGCTGTTCTGACTTCGGGAATCAAAATAACTTCGGATGAATTAATTACCGTCGTGTACGACTTCATCTCAGACCTTGTTACGATAAGTCCAGGAACACCCAATAACCCAGAAACGTATTCCTTGAAAGGACAAAATGGAATGGGAACTGAATTTGTTGTGCCCTTCCAAACACTTTGGAACAATCGAAACTTGACTGCAGATAGAAACGGAGATGGCTTCGTCACCCAACCTTATCAGTACTTTTCAATTGTGGCAACCGAGGACAACACCACCATTTACATCACGCCGCGATGTGATGTCGTCGGTGGACACCCTGCCAACACGACCTATGCCGTTGTTTTGCCCGTTGCTGGAAACGTGTACACCTGTCAGAACATTACGCAATCCACCAGCACACCTGGAAATTCCCTCAGCGGATCGATTGTCGTTTCCGACAAACCTGTTTCCGTAACCATTAACGACGATTCCGTAAACCCATCTGGCGGAGGAGGCTGTTTCGACCTTATGGGTGACCAAATTGTCCCAACAGATGTAATTGGAACTGATTATAGCATCAACCGTGGATTTTTGAACGCAGGATCGAACGAGTCTGTTTTCATCATTGCGAGTGAAAACTTTACGACTGTAACCGTTGACGACGGGGCCGTTAGCACTCAATTATTGAATCAAGGAAGTACATACCAATATTCCATTACGCAACCACTCACCTCCATCAATGCGGACAAACCCGTTTATGTCGTCCATATGTCTGGATACGGTTGTGAGTTAGGAATGGCGATAATTCCCCCAGCTAACTGTGCAGGATCGGACGAAGTTGCTTTCGGTAGAAACAATGCGCAGTCATTTTTATTGAATATCTTATGTCAAAGTGGCGACGAAACGAACTTTGCCCTCAATGGAAACCCTGCTTTGGTTCCATCCACTGCATTTAGTCCCGTTCCTGGAACAGGAGGACAATGGTTGGGAGCCCAAATCAATTACCCAACAAGTGATATTGCGGTAGGAACTCAAAACTTGATAACGAATTCAACAGGCTTGTTTTCGCTTGGTGTCATTAATGGTGGAGCATCTACAGGTTGTCTCTATCACTACATGTCATCGTTTAACCGAAAAGTATTCACGCGTGCAGGGAATGACACCACACTTTGTAACGGTGCTGCCAGTCTCGATCTGAGCGGAAGCGTTTCAGGAGGAACCTCAACAGGAATATGGACCGTATTGAACGGAACGGGAACATTGAACAATCCAACTGACTTAATAACAACCTACGATTTCAGTCCGGGAGATTACACTCAAGGGCCGCTAACCTTCGTTCTCGAATCTACAGGTAACTGTGACCCTGTTAGCGATACGATCGTAGTGACCTTTATTCAATCACCTGTTGCGGAAGCTGGTCCAACCGATTCCTATTGTAAAAACAACATTACAGCAGTTTCTCTCTCGGGAGACGTAGACTTTGCTGCCGGTGCAAATTGGTCAGGCGGAAACGGTGGTGCATTTGGCAATCCGGGAAGCTTGTCTACCACGTATACACCTTCCCCTACTGATATTGCAAATGACAGCGTCATTCTTTACCTAACTTCAGCAGGAAGTTTCTTCTCGTGTCCGGATCACGTTGACTCTGTAGTTATCCAATTCACCGAAGCGCCATCGGTATTTGCTGGGGCTGATTTAGTCGTGTGTGAAACCGATTCCGATATCGCATTGAATGGTGTGATTTCAGGTCCAACAACTACAGGTATTTGGACTACTTCTGGCTCTGGAAGTTATTCTCCAACGGCCAACGACCCCGTTACGAGCTACAACGTGAGTAGTGCCGACACCGTTTTAGGAAATATTACGCTCACACTGACATCCACGAATAATGGAAACTGTTTGGCTGTTCAAGATGATATTCTCATTACCTTCCTTGACGCTCCAGAAGTAGCGATTACATCGGAAGACAGTATTTGTGCCAACTTGAGTTTAATCGATTTGGACGGAACCGTTTCTTCAGGATTCTCCACTACGTGGTCAACAGGAGGTTTTGGTACCATTACTTCTCCTGGTTCACTCAATACCAATTATACGATCACCTCTCCCGATACAACAACAGGATACGTTGACATGTTCTTGACGACTGCAGCAGGTGTGTGCCCTTCTCAGCAAGATTCATTGCGCATTTTCTTCATTGAACCGCCAATAGCCAACGCTGGGATCGATCAACAATTCTGTAACAACGAAGTGGTCCAACTCAACGGTGCCATCTCTGGAGCCAATACAACAGGTTCTTGGTCGACCATGGGAACAGGTACATTTAGTCCGAGTAACAACTTTTTAGTGACCAACTATCTTCCGTCGGCTTTGGACATTTCGAATGGTTCGGTGAACTTAATTCTCACCACCTCCAACGCGTTTGGTTGTGTTCCTGACAATGACATGATCACCATCGACTTCCTTGAGTCGCCTGTTGCAGATTTCTCTGTAAACATGGCTTGTTTTGGATCAAACAGTGAGTTTATCGATGCATCAACAATTACCAATGGAACAATCACAGATTGGGATTGGTCATTTGGTGATGGTGACACTTCCATTGTCCAAGATCCTTTGCACGTCTATCCTGCCGATGGATCATACACCGCTGAATTGGTTGTTACGTCGAGTAATGGTTGTTCGGATACGGTAACGCAACCCGTAACCGTTAATCCTGTACCAATGGCGAATTTCTCGCCGATCTCCGCCTGTGAAAACACGCCGATTGATTTTACCGATCTCAGTTTTATTTCGAATGGAACAATTACCGATTGGTTGTACGACTTTGGCAGCGGCAACACGCAGGCAGTTCAAAACCCGAACTTTGTATTTAACAGCTCTGGTGGTTTCCCCGTTAATTTGACCGTTACATCAGATTTAGGTTGTTCTGACGACACCACCATTAACGTATTCGTTTATCCCGCACCAGATGCCAACTTCACGTTTATTCCAAATCCTGCGCTCGTTTTAGAGAATATTTACTTTTCTGATCAATCCTCTGGAAATGGAATCAATTCATGGTTCTGGGAATTCGGTGATGGCGAAGGAAACAATGTTCAAGACCCAATTCATAGTTATGATGAAGGTGGCGAATACACAATCACGCTATTCGTAACGGATGCAAATGGATGTGAAGACACTATTTCAAAAACCGTTGTAATCGCGCTTCCCCCTGTTCTACCAAGTGGATTTACGCCAAATGGAGACGGAGAAAATGACATACACATTGTTCGAGGTGGACCTTTTGAATCGGTTGATTACAAAGTATACAACAACTGGGGAGAGTTAATTTTCTCTTCGAATGGTGAAAACATAGGTTGGGATGGAACATTTAAGGGCGAACCAGCTCCAAATGGTGTGTACACTTGGACGTTCGTTGTTACCCTTTCCAACGGAAAAATAATTAAACAGTCGGGCGATGTTACCCTAACGAGATGATGATGAACAAACGACTTCTACCCATCCTTTTTCTTCTCATGTTTTCATTTCATGGGAGGTCACAAGATGCGCATTTATCGATGTATGATGCCGCACCACTCTACCTAAATCCTGCGATGACGGGCGTTTTCGAGGGGGATTGGCGTTTACATGCTCAGTATCGAACGCAATGGAAATCCGTCAACTACAAACCCTATACCTCCGCACTTTTGAGTGTCGATATACCGAAAGGAAAATGGGGATTTGGCGCTCAAATCATGAATTTCAGAGCTGGAATTGGAAATTACAACGTAGCACAAGGACTGGTTTCAGCTGCCTACACAACGCCTGTAGATGAGGCAAAGCATCACAACCTTTCGTTTGGACTTCAAGCTGGTTTGTCGCAAAAATCTGTGGAATATCAGCTGTTGACCTACAACAATCAATACACCACTTCGAATGGAGGAGGATTTGACCCAACGATTAGTGCTGACGAAAGCTTTTCTGGTCAATCGATTGTGGTTCCCGTTACGAATACGGGCATCATGTACTTTTACTCGAAACAACAAAGTTTTTTGAATCCATTTATTGGTGTTTCTGCTTTCAATTTGATCCAGCCGAAAGAATCGTTCTTTGGAGCTGATAACAGACTTCCTTTGCGTTATTATATTCATGCAGGAACCCGCATTAACATCACAGAGAAATTCTACGTGCTTCCGAAAATTTTGCACATGCAACAACGCAAGTTTCAAGAACAAACGTATGCTGTTGATATCGGGTATTATCTGAATGGAGCCGAACTGTACCTACTTGGTGGATTTATTTATCGAACAGCAGATGCAGGAATCTTGTCCATCGGAGCGAAAATGGATCACTTTGTAGCAAAAATCAGCTACGATTTCAACCTTTCAACCCTTTCAACAGTTTCTTCGGGAAGAGGTGGATTCGAGTTATCGTTCACCTATATCCGCCAGAAGAACAAACCCAAAACAGCGAAAATTTGTCCACGCCTCTAATGATGCCTTTCATGAAAAAAATCATTGCTCTCATCTTAACGCTAGCTCCACTCCTTTCTTGGAGTCAATCGCGTGATGTATGGATTTATCATGCCGACGAATTCTATGAAAACGCCGACTACCAAAATGCCTTGTTGAATTACCAAAATGCATTGAGCGACACGGCAGGTTTGCACAAAAAGATCATTCCTTACGAAGTAAATTATACGAAGCAGAAGCTCAAAAACAAGGACAGGGAGATTGATTCGAACGTCTTTGTTCCGATGCGGGATTACATTGATCACCAAATTGGGATGTGCTACCTCAGAACGTACGATTACAAGAAAGCCGAGGAACATTTTGAAGAGCAACGAACCGTAAAATCGTATCCAGAAGATGTGTACCATCTGGCCACAGCGAAAATGAACAACAATCATTACGAATCGGCTATTTCCTATTTTAAGGAATACATTGCTAATGATAAATACTCCGATTCGCTGCTTCGAAGTGCGCAACTGCGTATCAAAGGGTGTGAATACGCCATGAATCCAGATATCGACCATGATTTGATTAACATTCGCAAGGCAGACACTTCTGTTTTCAATAAAGGAACGGCTTCCTTTGCACCTATGTTTTTTGGCCAGGAGGACCGATTGATGTTTACGAGTGCCCGCGATGGTGGTGTTGTCTTCGATCCTGAAAAACAAGAGTCGGCTTATCTGTGTGATTTATACTGGACGGAAAGAGGTGCAGATAGCACATGGGGAGACGCTAAGAACTTTGGACGACCGTTGAACTCAGCTCAACACGATGCATCTGGAACCTACAGCAAAAACAGCGTAATTTACTATACACGTTGGTCCGATGAAAAGAAAGACGAGCAGTACATTTACCTTGCCCGAATGGTCGGTTTTAAGTTCTACGATGCGTACAAGCTTCCTGAATCGGTGAATCTTCCGGGTTATCGCAGTATCAATCCATTTGTTTCGGAAGATGGAAAAACCTTGTTCTTTTCAAGTGATCGCCCAGGTGGCGAAGGAGGATTGGATCTATGGCGCATTGCGTTGGATGAAACTGGTAACGTACAAGGCGACGCGATCAACCTTGGACGTCCCGTAAATTCGAAACTGGACGAGGTATCTCCATTCTTTCACGAAGTATCTTCCGTTTTATTCTTTAGCTCGAACGGTCATAATTCCATCGGTGGTTTGGATGTCTACAAAGCTTCCTACGATTCCGAATACGATGTCTATCAAGATCCTGAAAACTTGGGAACGCCAATCAATTCGAGTAAAGATGATGCCTACATGATTTGGGATGCGCAGATGCGTAGAGGATATCTATCCAGTGATCGTGAGGATTGTGAGGGTGGACACTGTTATGACATTTACGAAGTAAGAAACGAGCCGATAAGCATCTTCTTGGAAGGATACGCGTACGACAATGCAACGAATGATCCGTTGCCAGAAACGAAACTAACGTTTAAAGACATCGAGTTCATATTTGAACCGTTCGAAGTATTCACTGATGAAAATGGGTTCTATCGCCAGGAGTTGAAAAAGAACCAAGAGATCTTCATAAAGGCAACGAAAGAGTCTTACTTTGCGGATGCGGCAACACTCAATACGAAACCAATTACATCGAGTACAACTCTGTATCAGGATTTCTATCTGGAGCCAATTCCACCAGGTGAAATTGAGATTGACGGAATCGAGTACGATTTGAATTCTGCCAAACTACGTCCTAGCTCAGAAGAAGTGCTCGATAAACTATTCGAATTTCTTGAGTTGAACAGTAACTTGACTGTATCGATTAACTCGCATACAGATGCGCGCGGATCAGACTCGTACAACCAACGCTTATCCGAAGCACGTGCACAATCGTGTGTAGATTACCTCGTAGAGAAAGGTATCTCCGTTGAAAGAATACAGGCAATTGGACACGGAGAGCTTCAGCCAAACTATTTAAAAGATGCATCCAAAGAACCCGTACTGGACGAAAATGGCGAACAGATTATTCTAACCGAAGAATATATCAACGCTCAACCTACGAAGGAAATTCAGGAGGAATACCACCAACGTAACCGACGTACTTCGTTCAAAGTAACTGGTGAATCATTTAATCTTAATAGTAAGTAGAGAACTTGGGAGTGAAATTCTAGTTGCAGTTCTTACTCTACTTCAATGAGATCAAAAGATCGTTGTACTTCTCGAGTACCGATAAATATTTATTCTTCCAATACTCGACTTCTTCTTTGTCTGTTCCAAACGATTGGACTGGTTCATTCATCATCTGTTTAGCCATACTTACCTTGTAAGTTTTTAGCTCTTTTATGTCTTCTGTAAAGTCATGATGAATGATCTTTCCAATTGCTAAAATATAGTCAACTGGAACAGTTGGACTTTCAAATATCTGGTAAACCCACCTTCGGCTTTTACCCATCCTTTGCGCAAGTCGCGTGATAGAAAACCCACTTTCACGCACTGCTTTTTCAATAATTTCACCCTTATGTTGCATATTACACAAAGTTCAGAAACACGGTGTGAAATAAATATTTCGTATAAAATACATTAACGCGCACAAGGTGTCTTAAAGATTACGTTTTGTTCTCGTTAGTGTACAACACTGTTTTTGCAATATCAAATGCATATCGGGTAATTTGGGAGTTATTTTACGAAAATACAAAAATTCGCAATTCCGCAATTTAACATGCGGAAATCCGCAAAATTCCTACAAAAAGCCAAATCAACATAATCGATTGAGTATCGAATTGAACTCACGTTTAACCATCGAAAATGCGGAATATTATCCTCAAACAAATCTGACACCTTTTTGATAACCTATGCTCGATTCAGCAACCAAAACCCATGACCAGGCTCTCATTGCATTTTATCCAATTCTTTCAAAACTAGTTCGTTAATTCGAGTCATCCACAATTAATAGATAGATCAACAATTTGTTACATATAGAAATGTATAGAGGTTCAATCGAATTCGATTGGGTGTATTGTCTTGTGCAGAATCTAGACAAACTGACCTAGATTGTCTTAGAATGTGGAAAAATCACACAGTTATGAGACAATTCTGAAGATTTTAGGCAAAAATGGTAAACACGAAATGTGCGCAACAAGTGTATATGTTACGGATGAAGTATCTCAGATAAGAGAAATCTACTTGGTGGAGATCAGAAGATCATTGTATTTTTCGAGAACAGAGAGGTATTTGTTTTTCCAATATTCCACCTCGTCTTTTTCATCGAAAAAGGTCTGTTGTTGATCACTGGTAATTTGTTTGGTGACTTTCATTTTATACGCCTTCAATTCATCCACTTCCTCCGAAAAGTCGTGGTGAATGATTTTACCAATCGCTAAAATGTAGTCTACTGATACCGTTGGGCTTTCGAATATTTGGTAGACCCATCTTCGACTTTTACCCATACGTTCTGCTAAGCGCGTAATGGAAAATCCACTTTCGCGTACTGCTTTCTCAATAATTTCACCCTTGTGTTGCATCAACACAAATATCAGAAGCAAAACGTGAACAATAAGTTTCGATTTTATTCGCGCTTGTGTGCAGTTATCGTTCTAGATTGTGCATATTCTGACCATTACTGCACAATTCACGAAGCACATCCAGAATAGTTAGTGTGCTTATTCGGCTAGTTCTCCCTTATTTTTTGAGTCGAAACTTTTAATGAGATAGAACGCGTTTACGCATACGATTGCGACATTTGTAATAATGATAGGCCACGAAGGAATCAAGATACCGTAGGCAATGAAAAAACTACAACCTACAATATTTACGATTCTAAGCTTCGTCATTTCTTTCATAACGAAGGACAAAAGTACAAACGCGCTTGCGAGGTACCCGATAATTTCAATGTAGTTCATTTCGGTAATAACGTTGATAGTGCGAGTGCAATATCGTTAAAATCTCTAAATGTGCGCTGACTAAAGAAGTTTAATATTCAATTCTTCCAGCTGATCGTTATCCAATGGTGAAGGCGCATCAATCATTACGTCTCTTCCGCTATTGTTTTTCGGGAAAGCGATGTAATCACGAATCGACTCAGATCCACCCATGGTAGCCACCAAACGATCAAGTCCAAATGCCAATCCACCGTGGGGAGGAGCTCCGTATTCAAACGCAGACATCAAGAAACCGAATTGAGCTTCTGCTTCTTCTTTAGTGAAGCCGAGTAAATCGAACATACGCGATTGTACCGCACGATCGTGGATTCTGATTGAACCACCACCGAGTTCTACTCCATTCATCGCTAAATCGTACGCGTTTGCACGAACTTTTCCTGGCTCTGAATCCAACAAGTGCATGTCTTCAGGCTTTGGAGAAGTAAATGGATGATGCATCGCATGGAAACGATTCGTTTCTTCATCCCATTCAAGCAATGGAAAATCCACTACCCACAACGGCTTGAATTCGTTCGGATTTCTCAATCCCAATTCGTTCCCCATATGAAGGCGTAGCTCATTTAATTGCTTACGCGTTTTGTCGAGGTCTCCACTCAATACCAAAATCAAATCTCCTGGCTTCGCGTTTGCTTTTTCTGCCCATTTTGCAAGATCCTCTTGCGAATAGAACTTATCTACCGATGACTTGTACGATCCGTCTTCATTGCACTTCAGGTAAATCATTCCCTTACATCCAATTTGAGGTCGTTTCACCCAGTCCGTCAAGGCATCCAATTGCTTTCTTGTATAAACCGCACACTGCTCAGCGTTTATCGCCAAAATCGCCTCAGCAGAATCAAAGATTCCGAATCCATTTCCTTTTGCCACATCCGACAAGTCAACGAACTCCATTCCGAAACGAACATCTGGCTTATCAGATCCGTAACGTTCCATCGCTTCCGCATAGGTCATGCGTGGGAATTTCTCTTCCAACTCAACTCCTTTCACGGCTTTGAACAAGTGTTTTACCATTCCTTCGAACGTATTCAACACATCTTCTTGCTCAACAAATGCCATTTCGCAGTCAATTTGTGTAAACTCCGGCTGACGGTCTGCACGTAAATCTTCATCTCTGAAACACTTTACAATTTGATAGTAGCGATCGAAACCAGACACCATCAACAACTGCTTGAACGTTTGCGGAGATTGCGGAAGTGCATAAAACTGTCCTTCATTCATACGACTTGGCACCACAAAATCACGTGCTCCCTCTGGAGTAGATTTGATCAAAACAGGCGTTTCCACATCTAAGAAATCCTGAGAATCAAGGTACTTTCTCGTTTCCAATGCCACCTTGTTGCGCAAGCGCAATTTCTCTTGCACGGGATTTCTTCTTAAATCCAAGTAGCGGTAACGCGCTCGAAGCTCTTCACCACCATCCGTATCATCTTCAATGGTAAATGGAGGAACGAGGGATGCATTCAACACCTTCACTTCTTCCACTTTCACTTCAATTTCTCCCGTTGGGATATTTGGGTTAGCAGAGCTACGAGCAGCTACTGTTCCTGTGAATTGCACTACGAATTCTCTCCCCAGCGTTTTCAAGGTTGACATCACCTCCTGGGCTGTTCCATCTTCCGCTACGATTTGTGTAATTCCGTATCGATCTCGAACATCGACCCAAACAAGGTTACCTTTATCTCTAACTGTTTGTACCCAACCAGCTAAAGTTACTTTTGTTCCAACGTGTTCTGTGCGCAATTCGCCGCAAGTGTGAGTTCTGTACATGTGCAATTTTTAATCGGCACAAAAGTAAGGAAAGCGGGAGAAAGGATGAACCTTCCAAAGGAATAAAATATCGCACTTTGACATTCGGTTAAATAACGAAGAGAAGTTTAGTCACTACCAAACAACTCCTCATACGCTTGATGCTCTGCCCAATTCCACGCTAAAAATCCTTTGGACTCCCATTTCGATTTAAATGCGTGCTTTCTTACTTGAATACGATTATAGTATTGTTCTGGCGTCATGTACACTCTGGAATAGAGGTTGATCGAACTAGATCCAGATTTCATGAATGGTGAGAACTTCTCCTCTTGCACAACCTGAATATTCGAGAGTTGATTTTGGGATTTATCCAGCTCAGGGAGCGCAGAATCAGACAGGGTTGCGAGGAAATTTAGGTGTACAAATGATTGATCAGCATTGCGGAAGTTGTATTTGGCAATGATTTTATCCCAATTAACTCCTGCGGCAAGTGTAAAAACCACTATCCAGGCTACCGAGTTGATTCGAGCCACGTAGAAATAGGATTTACGATCGCGCACTTTCTTTACAACTGTCATCAACCCAAAAACAGCCAAGAGTAGAAAGAACAGTACCCCAATTCTTTTGTAAGCAAGCGCAAAATGTTCGATGTAATGCCAGTTTCGAATTCCAACTGAAATCGCTAAAATGATGTTCTGAGCAAGCCAAACATAGCAGAGTACTTTCAACAACTTGTTATTTGGGTAGAAGTTTAAATTGTTTCTAAAAAAGTAAAGTACTAAGGCAATCGACAGAATGATGGAAGCAATCAAAACGTATGTTCCGAAATGAACGAAATATTTCAAATACTGTCCTTCCCACTCGAAATTGAACCAAACTGTATCGATGTCGAGAATATTTAGTGTTAACAACAAAGCGTTCAGTGCTCCGAACAGAAAAACCGCCGACTTGTACTCATTTTTCAAAGCAAAAAACTTGAAGTCCAGCGTGTGTTTTAGTCGCTCACGAGCTAACTCATCAGATTGACGCTGCTCATTCAAAATGATCGATTTAATGTGTTTTCGAATGAAAATAAAGGCGCTAATAACGAAACCGATTGCAAAAGTGACGATCAGCCAGAAATCCACGTAGTCGAGTAAAAAGGATGTCTTTTCCGAAATGAAATCGGCGATATCATTCATAAACGCGCTGAAATTATGGCTCGACAAGCTGTAAAGAAAAATAAAGGTGAAAATGATGATTAAGGGAACGACAAATATTCCCAATCGACGAAGGTTGATTCTCGAACGCTTTTTTGATGCATTGTTCTCAATATACTCATTCCTGTAGTTTATTGGTGAACTGAATAGGTTGAAGATTGATATTTTCAGACTGTTAATCGGAGAACGCAATTCGGGCGCAATCATCACTCCAACAAACAAAATAAAGAGTAGGAAATTCACGAAAAAGCTGAGCGAGGAATGATGAAGAACTGTGAAAACCACAGTCAAAAGCACTCCCGACGCAGTGATAAAATAATTGAGCTCCCTCCATTTTATCTGCTTTGTGATAGATAAATAGGCGATTACCAGAAGCTCATAGATGAGTACGTTGAGTCCGAGAGCTTGCTTGTAAAAGATCAGCGTAAATACAATTGCACTTACGAGTACAAGTAGAATCGGTTTGAGAGGTTTCATAGCGTCGTTTGTTACAGTATTCTGCACAAACGACTTGCTCTAACCCAAATTGTCTTGGGGTAATTCATTTAAAGAATTTTGTGATTTACTCGGATAAGTGACAAAACTCAGCGAAAAATCTAACCACTCCATTTAAACTTCATCCACTAAAGTGGAATGTTTCCGTGCTTCTTTTTCGGGAGTGTATCCACTTTGTTTTCGAGCATTTTGAAACCAACGATCAATTTCTGACGTGTTTCTTCAGGTAGAATTACCTCATCGATGATCCCACGCTCTGCTGCGCGATATGGATTCGCAAACATTTCAGCGTATTCGGCTTCTTTCTCTTTCAATTTCGCTTCGTGATCGTCAGCTGCGGCAATTTCACGTTTGAAAATGATTTCAGCCGCACCTTTTGCACCCATTACCGCAATTTCGGCGGTTGGCCACGCAAAGTTCAAATCGGCACCGATACTTTTCGAGTTCATTACGTCGAATGCACCTCCGTACGCTTTACGCGTGATGACCGTGATTCTAGGAACCGTTGCTTCCGCAAATGCATACAACAACTTCGCTCCATGCGAGATAATTCCTCGCCATTCCTGATCTGTCCCTGGTAAGAATCCAGGTACGTCTTCAATCACTAGCAATGGAATATTGAATGAATCACAGAAACGGACAAATCGCGCTCCTTTACGTGATGAATCGATGTCCAAAACTCCTGCCAAGGCCGCAGGCTGATTTGCTACCACACCAATCGTTCTTCCCTCCAAACGGGCAAATCCAACAACAATATTCTTCGCAAAATCCTCATGAACTTCGCGGAAGCTATCGTCATCAATCAACGATTCTACGACTTTACGAATGTCATAAGGCAAATTCACGTTATCTGGAAGAATACTCTGAATTGCTTTATTTTTCGCTTCCGTGAATGAAAACTGCGTAGTATGTGGCGCCAACTCTTGCGCATTTTGAGGCATGTACGTTAAGATGTCACGCACTTGCTTGATTACTTCTACATCATTCGATGCTGTAAAATGGTTAACACCCGATTTCTCAGCGTGTGCTTTCGCTCCACCAAGATCTTCCGACGTTACTTCTTCGTGTGTTACTGTTTTCACCACGTTTGGTCCTGTAACGAACATATACGAAGTATCTTCCACCATGAAAATGAAATCCGTCAAAGCTGGAGAATAGACTGCACCTCCTGCACAAGGTCCCATAATCACACTTAATTGTGGAATTACACCTGAAGCGCGTGTATTTCGGAAGAAAATATCTGCGTATCCTGCGAGAGAAACAACTCCTTCCTGAATACGTGCACCACCTGAATCGTTCAAACCGATAACAGGCGCACCGTTTTGCACGGCCAAATCCATGATTCGACAAATTTTATCAGCATGTGTTTTTGAAAGTGAACCACCCAAAACAGTAAAGTCCTGAGAAAAGACGTAAATCAAACGTCCGTGAATCGTTCCATAACCCGTTACCACACCATCGCCTGGAAATTTCATTTTATCCAATCCGAAGTAGGTAGATCGATGTTCAACGAAAGCACCAATTTCTTGAAAAGAACCTTCATCTAACAGAAGAAGTACACGCTCTCTAGCCGTAAGCTTACCTTGCTCGTGTTGACGTTTAATTCGTGCTTCGCCTCCTCCTAACTTAGAGGATTCGCGTTTTTCCAAAAGATGTTGATTCTTGTCCATTTCTGTTCACTTTTCTTCGTGTGCGAACAAATATAATGTATCTGAATAGGATTTGCTGTGTATTCCGTATTTTTGCAATGAAAATCAACCATCAATATTTTTTAATATGTTCAAATCAACAATCACGAAAATTGGGTTTCTATTCATCGTAGCGATTTCTTTCACTGCGTGTGATAAGTATGAAGAAGGAGCGAACTACTCACTTCTCACAGCAAAAATGAGACTTGTAAACCACTGGAAATTAGAGAAAGTTACAATTACCAATGGAAACACTACGTACGATGCTACAGGCTCGTACCCAAGTACAGTTATGAAAATGAAGAAAGACAACACGTATGAAATCGTTTATACGGCTGGAAACTTCACAACAAATGAAACAGGTACATGGGAGTTCAACGACGATAAAACGCAAGTAATCGTTACAGAAACAGGAGGAAGTCCTAACAACTACACTATCATTAAACTTAAAAACAAAGAGTTGAAAGTAGACTATGTAGATGGAAGCACAACTTATACGTACGAATATGCTGAAGATGAGTAATTAATACTCAAAGACATATAAAGTGACCATCTGTTTTTCGGGTGGTCATTTTTTTTGTACCCCACTTTACTCACGGAACGATTTCAATCTTCGTGGAAGCAGTAATAGATTTGTATAAATCAGTGATGTGCTCATTGGTTAAGGAAATGCATCCCAAGGTCCAGTTTCTTCGTTCGGCAATCATATCATCCATTCCTTCTGGAACTCCATGAATTCCCACTTCTCCACCAATGGTTGCTGATTGCTCGATTATACCATCTGCCTTTCGCTTTCGAAAGCGGCTCCACGATTCTTCATTGGGGTAATCAATCCAAATGAAGTAGGACCAGCTTTTGTGCGGATACATGCTTCTGATTCCGAAATCTCCCTCTGGTGTTGCTCCATCTCCCTCCTTCATTTTATCGCTTACAGGATCAAATCCGAACACGCACGGGTAAGTAATCAGCAAAGAATCTTTGTGGAACACTTGCAGCACATAGGCTGATTTATCAATGTGAATCTTTAGATCTTTTCCCGAATAATTATTGGCTTTAACCTGTTCGAGTAGCGGAACTTGAGGTGTTTCTGCGAGTACTTGCAGCGTGGAATCTTCCGTGCTTTCGGACTGCGCACATCCTGAAAAGCTGATGACTACCATCAAAATTAGAAAGGAAAAAATCGGATACTTCATGTTTACATGGATCTTGTTACTACGTAAACGTCACATTTTGAAATAGTAACGGTATCTATCTAGAAGTTAAAGCGCTCCTTTTGCCTTCAGCTCCAAGTACTTGTTGATTGTATTGATGGAAAGATCTTCAGGGAGCGTCAACACCGCTTGAATTCCATTTTGACGTAATTCTCGTGCCATTTTTGATTTCAGGGAAATCATGCGCTCTGCTACTGTCGATTGGTATACTTCCTGAATGGACTTGGATGGTTTGTACGCCAACTCTTGCAACTCACTATTTTGGAAGAAAACAACCACCAACACGTGCTTTTGGTTGAGCCTGCGCAACATGGGTAAGGCACGACGCATCGAAAACTCCGTTTCAAAATTGGTAAACAACATCAAGAGTGAGCGCTGCTTAATGGTTCGTCGGATGGAATTGTACAGCACTTCGTAGTTTCCTTCTTTGTAATGCGTTTTCTGGTTGAACAATGCTTCTTGAATGCGGCGCATTTGCCCAGTAGACTTATCCGCTGCGAGCATCGTTCCAATTTTGTCCGAGTAGGTGATCAATCCAGCTTTGTCTCCTTTTCGAAGTGCTATATTGGAAAATACCAGTGCCGAATTGATGGAATAGTCGAGCATAGAGAGATCATCGAATTCCATTTGCATGCTTCGACTTTTATCCAAAATGCAATACACACTTTGCGACTTTTCCTCTTGGTACTGATTCACCATCAACTCATTACGCCTACTTGTTGCCTTCCAGTTGATTGTACGGATTTCATCCCCTTGAACGTAATTTTTAATCTGTTCGAACTCACTATTGTTCCCCAAGCGTCGAATTCGCTTAATTCCTGTGCTTGTCTTTTGCTGCTGGAACACCAACAACTCGTACTTCTTCATCTGCAATACCGAAGGATACACATCTACCGATTGTGCTAACGGAAGATCAATTCTTCGAGAAGCCATGAAGAAAAGCGAACGAATGATGATGAAGACATCTCCAAACTCAAACGTTCCGCGGGATTTTGGAACAAAGGTATATTCGAAGGTTTTGGAAGCATTCCCCAACAAGGTTCCTTTCAGCACCGTTGCACGATCCTGCATCTCCACGGGATACCCTTCGATCATCGAGAAATTGATCGGTTGTGAACTTAAGTTGGAAATCGTTAGTTTGACAGGGTTGACGTCGCCCAAATTTAATCGCTCCTGCACATCGCGTTCTACTTTCAGTGGCTCATTGTTTGAAAAAACGAGGAGAATGTCGAGTAGCGTCAATCCGAATAAGGATGCCAAGGCCACGTGACCAAAAAAGGCAAAAGAAGGAATGACATACGCTGTGACGTATAGCAGAATGATTCCCGCGAAAATCACGAAAAACCAACGAGTGAGATATATGTTAGATAGAACCTTCAAATCAGCTGTTCATTCATTAGCGAGGAACCTCGATTGTTTTGATAATTTCTTCGATTACCTCTTCCACTTGTGTTCCTTCCATTTCTGCTTCTGGTGTCAAAATAATACGGTGATTCAACACATGAATTGCCACAAATTGAATGTCCTCAGGCGTTACGAAATCACGTCCACGAATGGCTGCAATTGCTTTTGCCGAGCGAATAATCGCCAATGAAGCACGTGGAGATCCTCCAAGGAATATTTTCCCATGATTACGCGTTTTGTGTGTAACCGCAGCGATGTATTTCACCAAGTTATCTTCCACGCCAACCTCCTCAACTGCTGATTGAATTTTTGCAATCTCGTCAGATGAGAAAACAGCCGTAATGTCGTCTAGCGAAGGTGTTTTGATGTTGTTTTTATAGCGCTGAAGGATTTGTTCTTCTTCGTGCAATTCAGGATATCCTACTTTGATTTTGAACAAGAAACGGTCGAGTTGTGCCTCTGGCAAGTTGTACGTTCCTTCTTGATCAATTGGGTTTTGCGTAGCAATCACTAAAAACGGAAATTCCATTGGGTACTTTTTCCCGTCGTAGGTGATTTGTCGCTCTTCCATTACTTCAAACAAAGCCGCTTGCGTTTTTGCAGGGGCACGGTTGATCTCATCAATGAGTACAATGTTTGAGAAGATGGGACCTTTTTTGAAGGAAAACGAAGATTCTTTCATGTTGAACACCGATGTTCCTAGCACATCTGATGGCATCATATCTGGCGTAAATTGAATTCTGGAGAAATCGACATTCAACGATTTCGACAGCACTTTTGCCGAGAGCGTTTTTGCGACACCCGGTGCTCCTTCAAGTAGAATATGTCCATTTGAAAAGATTCCTGTCATCAATAAGTCCACCATTTCAGACTGACCGATGATGTATTTCGCCAGCTCATTTCGAACTTCGTTCACCTTTTGAGCTACCCAAATCAACTGTGTATTCTCACGCTCAAATCCATATTGTGATGGCTGAGGCGTTGGTGCTACTGGCTCCGAAACTGGAGTTGGCTCTGGCGCAGGCACTTCCGACCCCGTTAATGGAGCATCTGGAGTTGAGCGCGTTTCAGGTGTGTTCGGCGTACTCGACGGCATGTAACTCGAATGATCTTGTTTTCCTGAGTTTTCA
>JABXHO010000073.1 GCA_013373595.1 Flavobacteriales bacterium
CTGAGAAATCACATCTATGTAATAGTCTTTCTTCTTGAAATAGATGATGAACGGTGTGTTTTCACCAAATTGATCGAAAACAGAGCGATTGATATTCGTAATCGCATTTCCGTAATTATCGATGTGAATCACATAGCCTTTAATCAAGTTCGTTTCGGTGATTGCCGTTGGTGTCAATGCACTTTTGTAAGAATTTGATGGAGTGGCAAACGATCCTGGAGTTTCGTTGTTCAAAATGCGCAGTGCCGCTTTCAATAAGACGTTTTTAGTCGCAAAGTTGAATACGTTCTCGAGTGTTAAGATGTCCTCAATTCGCCAAAATGCTTCGGGTCGATTTTCTCCCAAAAATGCTCCGAAAAAACCGTTGTCGTTCGAAATGAAAAAATGCTCATCGTACGCCATAATCGACGGAAAGCTACCGTCCGAACCTCCAAAGTTGATGATGGGCTCACTATCAACACCAACCACATGTACCGTTCCTTTTGGGAAATCTTTATAGCAGGAACGCACATGATAGGCTGCTTCTCCCACATCAAAAGGTCGCACGGAATGCGAAATATCAACAATTCGTACGTCTTCAGAAGCACACATAATACTTCCCTTAAGCGAAGCCACATAGTGGTCGTTAAGTCCCATATCCGTTGTAAGCGTGATGACTTTCATTGCTTTTGAAACCGTTCCGTAAGGGTTTTGTTAATTATTTTGGACAAAAATAACGCTAAAATAATGATTCATGTAAAGTTCTATTGTATATTCATTCTCTTTTAAGAATAGTCGATAGAAATCCCGCGAACATTCAAAACGAATTGTTTGGGTAAAATAAAAACAGAAAACGATTGCTAGAAAGAAAAATTGAAATTGAAGGAATTAATCCTGCCGAGCTATTCGGAGTAAACAACAATAAGTTAAAGCACATCAAAGCCTATTTCCCGAAATTGCACGTCGCGGCCCGTGGAAATGTTCTCACCATTGCTGGAGATGAAGAGGTGATGGACGAATTCGAAAAGAAATTTGACCTGATCCTGCAGCTGTTCAACAAGTACAACACGATTTCTTTAAACAATATCGATAATTTGATGTTGAAAGATGGATCTGATTTAATCGGACTAAATAATGGTTCGGAAGTATTGGTGCATGGAAATCACGGTGTGAAAATTCGTGCAAAAACGATCAATCAACGAAAACTGGTAGAAGCAGTTAATAAGAATGATATGGTGTTTGCGGTTGGACCAGCAGGAACGGGAAAAACCTATACGGCAGTCGCATTGGCCGTTCGTGCACTCAAAGCCAAGGAGGTAAAACGAATCATTCTGACACGACCAGCAGTAGAAGCAGGAGAAAATTTAGGTTTCCTTCCAGGAGATTTGAAAGAGAAACTTGACCCATACATGATGCCGCTCTACGATGCGCTCCGTGATATGATTCCACCCGAAAAACTAGCGGATATGATCGAATTCGGAATTATTGAAATTGCTCCGTTGGCATTTATGCGTGGACGTACCTTGGATAAAGCATTCGTGATTTTGGATGAGGCGCAGAACTCCACAACCATGCAAATGAAAATGTTCCTTACCCGTATGGGAATGACAGCAAAATTTGCGGTGACAGGGGATATGTCTCAGGTCGATTTGCCCAACCGTCAACGATCGGGGTTAGCATATGCACTGGATGTTCTTTCTGGCGTAGAAGGAATTGGCGTTGTTCGAATGGGACAAGCTGATGTGATCCGTCATAAGTTGGTGAAGCGAATTATTGACGCATTCGACAAGGAAGATGCGCGGGTGAAGAAATTAAAGGAGGAAGCGAAAAAGGATAGTAAGAAAAGTGAATAGTAAATCGTTTTAATCTGAGATTATTTCAATTTTCATCCGTAATTTTGCACTCACTAATTTTGAAACGATTATGAGCAAGGCGATCACCAAAAGTACATTCAAATTCAAAGGACAAATTGACGAATACAACGGGAAAGTTAGAGATGTTTATACACTCGATAACGGACTGTTGGTGATGGTCGCATCAGATCGAATTTCGGCCTTCGACCACATTTTACCGAAAGGAATTCCGTTCAAAGGTCAAGTCTTGAATCAAGTGGCAACCATGTTTTTGGATGCTACGAAGGATATCGTTCCGAATTGGTTGTTGGCTACGCCAGATCCGTCTGTAGCTGTGGGATATGCATGCGAGCCTATTCGCGTGGAAATGGTGATTCGCGGGTACATGTCTGGACACGCTGCGCGTGAGTACAAAGCTGGAAGACGCATGTTGTGTGGCGTTGAAATGCCCGAGGGAATGAAGGAAAATGATAAATTTCCAGAACCTATTATCACACCGGCAACGAAAGCGGAAGAAGGACACGATGAAGATATTTCTCGTGAGGACATTATCGGAAAGGGAATCGTTCCGGAAGAAATTTATGTTCAACTTGAAGACTATACACGCAAATTGTTTCAACGTGGAACGGAAATGGCGGCAAAACAAGGCTTGATTCTAGTCGATACGAAGTATGAGTTCGGAATTCGCAATGGCGAAGTGATGTTGATTGACGAGATTCATACGCCAGATTCTTCGCGCTATTTTTATGCAGAAGGATACGAGGAGCGTCAAGCAAACGGTGAGCCTCAACGTCAGTTGTCAAAGGAATTTGTACGCCAATGGTTAATCGAAAATGGTTTCCAAGGATTGGAAGGACAAACAATGCCTGTAATGCCAGATGACTTCGTACAGGTTGTGACTGAGCGCTACATTGAGTTATACGAGAAAATCACGGGAAAAACCTTCGTGAAGTCAGATACATCGAATATTCAGGAGCGTATTCAATCGAATGTTGATGAATACTTGGCTTCAATCGCTTAAGAAAACTTAAAGACTTTCAACAAACTGTTGTAACTGTTCTTCAAACTCTTTCTTTAACTCCTCATCGGTAATTCCTTCTGACGAAAAATTATCATTAAATGAAGGCAGCGAAAAGGATGCGGTAATGTTCGCTCCGTAACGGGGTAAAGCATCCATAGCGATATCATGAACGGATTTTCCTCCGCGCTTACCTGGAGAAGTAGAAAGCAAGAACACTGTTTTTTCTAGCCAGATTGAATTTTCGTCTATACGCGACATCCAATCCATAAGATTTTTGAAGGCTGCAGTATAGTTGCCGTTGTGTTCTGCAAGCGAAATCACAAGTGCATCCATCGTGCCTAGACATTCACGAAATCGTCGAATCGATTCAGGAAAACCTTCTTCTTTTTCTAAATCAACACTGAATAATGGTGCTTCAAAGTCGTTTAAGTCGATGAGTATCAGTTCTACATCTTTGATTTTTTGTGCAGCGAAGTGTGCAAATTTCTTGTTGATTGAAGTAGAGCTAGTTGATGCTCCAAAGGCTAAAATACGTGTCATTGATTTCGTTTGAATTCCATCAAAAATAGAAAACTCAGGAGATTATTCTTTACAATTGTAGATAAGTGAAATCAAAAGAATTAAATAGCAAAGGTTTTTTCGATACGCAGCCGATTTCGAGTGAGTCGCTTTTGACGGGGATATCGTGTTTTAATTGGCAGTTGGATGACTTCCCCGTGATGTCTGATGAAGAGCTGAATATTTCCGAGCGTTTGATGCAGGGAAAACGAGCTGAACGCTATTTTTCGGAATGGTTGAAGCGATCTGAGGCTTATGAGTTGATGGCGGAAAACATCCAAATTATTGACGATAAACAAACCTTGGGAGAGTTTGATTTTATTGTGAAGCGATTACAAGATGGGCAACTGATTCATGTTGAATTAGTGCATAAATATTACCTGTTCGACCCAGAAGCAAAAGGAACAGAATTCGAGCATTGGATTGGACCTAATCGGGGAGATCAACTCGATTTTAAATTGGATAAATTGCGAAGTCACCAATTCCCACTTCTCCAGACGCAACCAGCTCGGAAACGATTGGCGGAACTTGGATTAAATGTAGATGAAATGGCACAACAGCTTTTGTTTCTAGCCAATTTATTCGTTCCAACAGAAGGGCAAGTTGCCTTTGAAAAGGTGAACCAAAATGGGGTGGAAGGCACATGGATGCGATTGGTGGAGTGGCAAGAAAAAGCCGATTCTGATGATTTGTTTTCCATTCCTGAAAAGAAAGATTGGTTTTCACGAAATCTGGCAACGACGGAATGGTATCCGAAAAAGATCGCTCAACAAAAAATCAAAGAACTTCATGAGCGAAAGCGATCGCCTTTGGTGTATGCAAAAAATGAATTTGGTGAGCAACGAAGAGATTTTATCGTGTGGTGGTGATTATGAAATAATCGAATGAACCGCTTTTTTAAGTGAAGGCAACACTTCAAGCTCAAACCAGGGATTCTTTTTCATCCATATTGCATTTCTTGGAGACGGATGTGGAAGAACAAAGTGCTCGGGAAGGTATTCATGAAAATGCAAAACTGTCTCCGTTAAATTCTTTTTTGCCGACTTTTTGAGATAGTAATTTTGTGCGTACGTCCCAATGAGCAGTGTCAGCTCAAGTTGAGGCATTTGATTCAATAAGGCTTCGTGCCATAAAGGAGCGCATTCCTTTCGCGGTGGTAAATCACCCGACTTTCCTTTGCCAGGATAACAAAATCCCATCGGAACAATTCCAAATAGTTCGGTGTCGTAAAATTGTTCATCTGTCACTCCTAGCCAAGATCGGAGATTCTTCCCGCTTTGATCATTCCATGGAATTCCAGACGTATGAACTTTTGTTCCGGGAGCTTGTCCCACAATGAGAATTTTGCTGTTTCTCGAAACAGAAATAACAGGGCGCGGACCGAGCGGAAGGTGCTCTTCGCAAACAGTACAACGTGAAATGCGTTTCAATAAGTCCTCAAAATTGCTCATTACGTCAAAAAAAGATGTGTCAATTTGGATGATTGAAGGTACAATTAATTTCTTCGTTTTTCGAGTGCCTGTCGGCTTTCTATCCTGTTCTCAAGTTGCTTGTGAAAGCTTGTTTTGTTAAACAAAGATAGAAAAACGGACTGCGTTGGATTAAATACCGTGGAACATGTGCCTAAACGGGCTTGAATCATTAAATTTGTGACACTCATTATTTATCAGACAAATGGATAAAATCGCCGATCAGTTCTTTTCAATGCGCATGATGGCTCTTGCGATGATTGTGTTTTTTGTTGCCATTGGTGGAGCTACCTTTTTGGAGTCTTCCTATGACACGCAAACTGCAAAACTTTATATCTACAACGCAACTTGGTTCAATCTGCTGTTGGCGTATTTGGCGCTCAACTTGATGGCCAACATTATGCGTCACAAAATGATTCAACTGAAAAAATGGGCGCTGCTTCTTTTTCACGTATCGTTTATCGTGATTTTGATTGGTGCAGCAATTACGCGCTTCGTTAGTTTCGAGGGGATGATGATTATCGCAGAAGGTGATTCAGAAGATTTTATCTACTCGTCGAACCCGCATGTTTCGTACCGAATTACAGATAAGAAGCTACAATTAACGAATGATCACCCCTTGTATTTGTCGGAGTTGGACTGGTGGAATAACTTTTCACATGAAGAGAACTTTCCAAATCATTCTGGGACAATCTCAATCGATTATGTGGATTACCATAAAAATATGATTGATTCGGTAATCACGAATGATAGCATTCAAGGTTCAGCCATTGAATTGGTGCATTTGGGTGAGTCAAAAATCCTTCCAGAAAACGGGTTCTTGAACCTCGATAACGTGGCTTTTTCATTTGAAAAAGCGAATGCGATGCCGGGAGTGGAGTTCTTCAAAGATGGAAACAAAGTCAACATGAAAGTGGCGATTCCGGGAGGAACGAGTTTGCCAATGTCGGTGCTTCAAGTTGCTGATCGAACAACAGGTGTGCCTGATTCAATGTATCAAGCAATTCCATATGATACGATTATTCCTCTTGAAATGGCTACACTTTACCGCGTGGGAGATGCCCAATTCGTGTTTAAAAGTTTGAAAAAGCATACGAAGAAGGCACGTGTTCAATCGCAAGTGAAAGACGCTGGAATGGATGATTTAATTGTAAGAGTGACGGATGGAGATAAGTCAAAAGTAGTAACTCTCACGGGAGGAATTAGCGCGATTCCTGCACCCACAATGTTTGAATTGAACGGATTGACGTACGAAATGAGTTACGGTCCGAAAATAATCAAACTGCCATTCTCAATTGGATGTAGCGATTTCCGACTTGAGCGTTACCCTGGATCAAATGTGGCGTCGTCGTACGAAAGTGATCTCGAAATCATCGATGAGCAAAGAGGATACAACCGAAAGCAAACCGTTTTCATGAACAATGTGATGGATTACCGTGGATATCGTTTCTTCCAATCGAGCTACTTCCCAGATGAAAAAGGAACAAAGTTGAGCGTGAACCACGATCGACTTGGAACAATAGTGACGTACATTGGTTACTTATTGATGACGTTGGGAATGGTGTTCTCTCTCTTCGCGAAAGGCGGAAGAATGCGAGAACTCGTTCGCAAATTGATCAAGTCTCACGATCGAAAAGCAGAAATTCAGAATTCTGCGATGGTTTTGGCCTTGGTGCTCTCCATGTCTGCATTTGGTCATGCCCAAGTAACGGAAGACCACTCAGGACATGATCACAGTCAACACGATCACTCAGCTCATGATCACGACCATTCAGGTCACAATCATGACCATGGGGACCACGACCAAATCGATCCCGTTGCTGACTCAACAGCCGATCATACAAATCATGCCGACCATGCCAGTCACAGTGCGGTGCCTAATAAGCAAATACACCATGTGATGTCTGAAGAGTTGTCGGACGAAATGGCGGGACTTTTATTGTTCAATTTTAGACAACGTATTATCCCGTTTCACACCTTTGCAACGGAGCTTCTGAGAAAGGTGCATCGCTCGGACAAGTACAATGATTACAATGCGGTTCAAACTGTAATGAGTATGCACATGTACCCTGGATATTGGGTGGAGCAAGACTTAATCTACATTGATTCAAAAGGAGGAATTCGAGACCGTTTTGATGGGAAATCACATGTTTCTTGGTACGATCTCACTGGCCCTGATGGCAATTTTATCTTTTTTGATGAATACCAAGAGGCACATCAAAAGAAAGAGTCGCAGCGAAACGAATTCGAGAAACGTTTGATGAAAATTGCTGAGCGATACACGATTGTAACGGATGTTGCTTTCTGGCGCTTGATGAAAATTATTCCAAGTCAAAATGACCCAAATGGAGGATGGTATGTGCCGTATAGTCCAGGGTTGACAGGTGCAGATACGCTCGGAAATGAGCGCGCAGCGAATTTTTTCAAGGCGCTTGCGAATGTAGATAAGACAGGTTCCGAAAAACAAGCACATGAGTTGTTGAAAGAATTGAAGTCGTATCAGCGCGAAGTTGCAGGAGAGGATGCTTGTCCAAGTGTGGAAGATGTAGAGATGGAAATTCGATACAACAAGATGAACATCGTTAAAAATTCGGCTTACGTGTATGGACTCGTTGGTTTCATCTTATTGATCGTCTTTTTCATTGGAATTTTCGTGAATCCAAGTGAGAAATCACGCAAACGAATGAAAGTGATCAGTCTCATACTGATTGGCGTGCTCGGCCTGACGTTCCTGTACCACGGTTACGGAGTTTACATGCGTGCCATGATCACAGGATACGCACCATGGTCGAATGGATACGAAGCAATGGTCTTTATCGCATTGGTGATTATGTTTGTTGGGTTCTTACCGTACAAAAAGTATCCGGTTGTGACAGCTGCAGCTGCAATCTTGGCATTTTTGGTCTTGTTTGTTTCACAAATGAATCTGCTTGATCCCGAAATTACACCAATGCAGCCTGTATTGAAATCATATTGGTTAATGATTCACGTTGCCATCATTACAGGAAGTTATGCTCCGTTGGGCATTTCATGCTTGCTCGGACTATTGGTACTTACGTTGTACATTTTCCGAAATCAAAGCAATGCGAAAATCATTAATATCAACATCAACGAACTGACCTACATTTCTGAAATATTCATGACCGTAGGTCTGTTTATGCTTACCATCGGAACGTTTCTAGGCGGTATTTGGGCAAACGAATCCTGGGGACGTTACTGGGGATGGGATCCAAAAGAAACATGGGCATTGGTTGCTGTGTTGGTATATGCAGTGATTCTTCACTTACGCTACATCCCAGGATTGAAAGGGAAATTCTTATTCAACGCTGTTGGATTTTGGGGATATACCTCTATTTTATTTACCTTCTTCGGAGTTAACTTCTACCTAGTAGGGTTACACTCGTATGCGCAAGGTGATGGATTAGGAGAAGTTCCCATGTGGATTAAATTGACCGTACTTTTCTTTGCACTTTTCACTGCATTCGCTGCCTACCGAAATTGGCAATTTAAACAGAAACGAAAAGAGAAAAATGTCGAATAATAAAGTAGATATTCTAGCTTTTGCTGCACATCCCGACGATATTGAATTGTCGGCGGCAGGAACATTGATGAAGCACATTGCACAAGGTAAAAAAGTAGCAATTGTTGACTTGACGCAAGGAGAATTGGGATCGAGAGGAACCATTCAAACGCGCTACGAAGAAGCGGCAGCAGCATCGGAGATAATGGGTGTTCACTTCCGTGAGAATGTTAAGATGGAAGATGGTTTCTTTGAAATCAATGAGGCCAATAAGCGAAAGATCATTGAACAAGTTCGACGATTTCAGCCTGAAATTGTTTTAGCAAACGCTGTAACGGATCGTCATCCAGATCATGGTCGTGCCGGACAGCTCGTATCAGAAGCGTGTTTCTTGTCAGGATTGCTCAAGATTGAAACAGAGTGGGAGGGAAAGAAGCAAGAAAAGCATCGTCCCAATGCCGTTTATCACTATATCCAAGATTATTACCTGAATCCCGATTTTGTGGTTGACATCAGCGAATTCTACGATCGTAAGATGGAAGCCATTTTGGCATACCGAACGCAGTTTTTCGATCCAGAATCAACCGAGCCAGAGACACCAATTTCAGGAAAGGACTTTATGGAGTTCATTACTTCTAGAATGAGACAATATGGTCGTCCCGTTGGTGTTCAATACGCCGAAGGATTTACAGCCGAACGCTTCATCGGTGTAGATGATTTGTTTGACTTGAAATAGTTTTCGGTTACATGGTATTCTAACGTGTAGCGAACTCAAACAGTGAAGGTTGAGTCCTTGACAATGTATGAAGTAGTTCGAGAGGAAGTCCTTTATTTCCTCTAAAAATCTGTATCTTTAAATCGAAATGTTTGTGTCGAATTAAACGGTGATTATCATGACGAAATCAATTAGTTTTAATCGAAATTTGATCAATTTCGGAGTGCCAATTGCCTTACTCGCTGGAGCGATTACCTTCATCAATTCTTCTTACTTTGATGGAAGCAATACTCTAAGTTTGGCTATTTCTATTGATTTGGTCATTACGGTTCCGCTTGTATATTTTCTACTCATACGGAAATCGACTATTCCTAAAACGACTGTTGTTCCTTTCGTGATCCTCGGCTTGGTGATCGGGACCTATTTTCTACCAAAGGAGAGTCAATCGTATCTGGATCTATTTCGAGTTTGGGCCTTACCGTTGATAGAGATTTCTGTCTTGACGTATGTCATAGTGAAGATCCGAAAAGTTGTGCGAGCATACAAGGCGCAAAAGGACACTACACTTGATTTCTATGATGCGCTCAAAAAGACGTGCGCGGAGATTTTACCAAAGAAATTGGTGCATCCGCTATCTACAGAAATTGCGGTTTTCTATTACGGTTTTATCCTTTGGAAAAAACGGGAGCTTTCGGAAGACGAATTCTCTTACCACAAAAACAGCGGAACGCCTGCATTGCTAGGTGCGTTTATTTTCATCATTGCCATTGAAACCATTGCTGTGCACTTACTATTGGCTTCATGGAGCTCCGTAGTTGCATGGATTTTAACGATTCTGAGTGCCTACACCGCTCTTCAGGTGTTTGGAATTGCAAAATCGCTAGGTCAACGACCCATTGCACTTGAGAAAGATCAACTTGTACTGCGTTATGGAATCATGAACGAATCACGCATTGCCTTTTCGGAGATTGACACCGTGGTTGTGTCAGGCAAAGAACTTGAAAAGAACAAACTGACCAAAACCTTGTCGCCTTTGGGAGAGTTGGAAAGTCATAATGTGATGATTCACTTGAAAAGAGAAAATACATTGGTCGGATTGTACGGACTAAAGAAAAACTTCAACACGCTTGGCCTTCATGTGGATAATCCGAATGAGTTTGTGGAGAAGCTGGAAAAGGTGATTGAGTAAACCGATTGATCTAGTGGATTCAGAAAGATACCAGCCTCTGTTCATTTTTCTTTTCGCTCTATTGATCGTTGGTGGTTGTACGCGTAACGTGGATCGAAAGGGAAAAATTGATGAAATACAGTATTTTGAGTCTGCGAATCTGATTAATTTTTCTCACGTAGAACATTCTGAGATTGATTCAGTTTTAAGCGTGAAGGTCAAGGAAATTGCGAAGTAAGAATGACATAAACTAATTTGCAACCTTTTTCAAATTGTTAGAGTGAACAGAGTTATTCCCACTCAATATCTTCTGCTAGTATCCATGCATATAGAGTGTAGTTATCCCGACCAATTAATTTCGTGTAGTAGTCACTGAAGCAAAATCCCTCGTTTGTTTTCATTCCGTCAAGACGAATAAGTACCCAATTGTTGCTCAACACTTCGATCAAAGTAAATGACTGATCTTCCTTCAACTTTCCAATCTGATTACTCCATTGGGTGCAAATCGGCAAATCGATTTTATCGGTTAACGAAGGCGATAAATGGAGTGTTGCGCTGTTTTTTGCTACGTAGTTCTTATTAGGAACTATTTTGACCGGAGAAACCCACGCAATATCTTTTCGTGAATAAAAGACATGCGATTCTCCAAGCTGTTTACCTGTCTGCAGGGAGAATGGAGTGATGATATTCAAGAATGAAGCACAGCAAGGGTAGGTGTAAATCCAAATGGTGTCATTTTGCAAGGCGCTGATTTTTCCGCTTCTTGAAATAAGGATAGAAGGAATCCCTTTTTCAACTGAATAGACATTCACAACTCCAGCTTCATGACCTCCGCATAGCTTTGCGTCAAAAATGGCGAGCGTATCGTGTTTATTTGCGTAAAAGGTGAAGTTTTGGCGATGCATTTGCATGAATCCTATTTCAACATCATCATCTTCAACCGCGGAGTCGTAGTCTGGGTGAATACAGTAATTATCAAGATAAAGTATTTGTTTGAAGTACTTCGAAGAGATCGAGTCGTGCAATTCAACGGGTTCGAAGTTTTGAGCTTGAGTGTTAATCGTACAAGCAGTCAGCAGGCATGCAAGAAAAAAGTGTTTCACGGTATAGATGTATACAAAGAGAATTAAACTTCTTCAAAAAGTAACACGAGCATATTTATGATGGACTTCACTGGCTAAATTCAACTATTCTACATTCAAAATAGAGATCTTTCGCCCGTTAAATTCAATTACATCTCCTACTTTTTTACCACGAAGCGCCATTCCTAACGGTGAAGTCATAGTGAGGCAAAACACCGTTTCATTTTCAACAATCAGCTTTCCGATTCCAACAGAAAAGAAGAAAGAACCATTCGACGCTTTTACCAAACTTCCGAATTGAATTTCGCTATGCGATTTACTCGAATCAATTTGTGCTACTGCCTGCTTTAATTCGCGTGCTGCAAGTACTTGTTTTCCTAGTTTCTCCTGTTCGAGTTGTGCCATGGCGCGACCCGTTTCGTGTTTGTCGCCTGCAGTACTTTTGGTGTCATTCGCCATTTCCATCCGACTATTTTCCAAGGCTTTCTCGAGTGAAGAAATACGTTCGTCAATTTCTAGTTTGAGTACGTTGAGAATTGAGGATTTATCAGGCATGTTCTTTTCTTAATTGAATGGCGTAACACCGCAAAAATAGGTAGAATACTTCATCCATTTTAAGTGTGTTCAAAAAAACGAAAGGTGATCACCTAGCTATTCAATGACCACTTTTTGATTTCCTACTACTGTTCCATGATCCAATAAGCGTAGGATATACGTTCCTTTTTTGTCAATGGAAATTTCAGGAGCATACTTTATCGTTTTGACCAACCTTCCAGAAAGATCTCGAACTTCAATGTCGCTCACATTTGCTTCTGTTTGAATGGAAACGACTCCGCTCGAAGGGTTTGGAAACACCGAAAAGGAACTTTTTTCTTCTTCCACTAATGAAAGCCA
>JABXHO010000066.1 GCA_013373595.1 Flavobacteriales bacterium
AATTTAAGCATAACTCCTGTAACAACAACTGGAAGTGTAACTACATCTATTTGTGATGGAGATTCCTATACGTGGCCTGCAAATGGTGTAAGCTACACCACTCCTCAATCAGGAACTACATACACTTCTGGGTGTAATACGGCAACCTTAAACTTGAATGTTACACAACCCCCATCAATGCCAGTAATTACTATTTTAAACAATAACGTGTTGTCTATTCCTTCGCAGGTCGATGCAAGCTATCAATGGATTTCATGTGATACGGGCCTGGATATTGCCAATCAAACAGATACTACTTTCTCGCCTACTAAAAATGGTGAATATGCTGTTGAAGTGAGCAACAGTTGCGGAACGACAACTTCCGATTGTGTCATATTAGACGATTTGTCTCTTGATAAAATAAGTAAAACGATATCAATTTATCCTAATCCTTCGCATGCAGAGATAATATTATCTGGACTTCACACCGATGAAATAGAATTCCGAATTAATGATGCCACAGGCCGTCTGATTATTAGTGGAACGTCTTCTAATCATACTAATGTGATCGATGTTAACTTTTTATCCAGAGGGATCTATTATCTGAGTCTTAATGGTTTTTCTCCAATCAAATTTGTGAAAGAATAAATTCAGGTTTGAAGAGTAACTGTTAAAAACTCGTTAACTCTGTTAAAGCTCCAACTTTTGGTATGTTCCTTGTCCTCTAGGTAGTAAATCATAAAATGAACGCCTATGAAAGTGTTAAGATTACTTGCAATCCCATTCTTTTTAGTAGGATGTGTGATCACGGATGATGGAATCGCGTTGAACCCTCCAGGACCTCAGGTCTTCGTATGTTTAAATGCAGTAACCGACGATGAGTCTGTTGAGATGAAAAACAGTATTCAGAGCGAACCGTTCCCAGACGATCGCTTAACCAAGGCGCAAATTTTATCCAAGGATCGATGTTTTCAAGCGCATCATGTCGTAACGGTTATGTCGGCGATGTCGTTTGAGAGCAATAAGTTAGAAATCGCGAAATTCTTGTACAACAAAACAGAAAATAAGAATGATTACGAATTGTGTGTGGATGCTTTAACGTTTGCTAGCGACAAAGATGAGTTAAGAAACTACATTGCAGCCATGAACTAATCGATTCAATTATACTTAAGTATAGTGTGTGCCTTCTTCCGGTTTTCGTTTCGATTACTATCGTGGACGCAAGGGGAGGAAAGGATGAAAAAAAAGAGGCGACCTCAAATGAGATCGCCTCTTTACGTTTCCGATGATTCTCGGAATATTTTTCGATTAAGCTGTTACGCCCAATACTTCAGCCATTTTTGTTCCAATGTGTGCTGGAGAATCAACCACGTGAATTCCACACTCGCGCATGATGCGTTTTTTCGCTTCAGCAGTATCATCGGCTCCACCAACAATTGCTCCTGCGTGACCCATTGTTCTTCCTTTAGGAGCAGTTTCTCCTGCGATAAATCCAACAACTGGTTTTTTCGAGTTTTCTTTGATCCAACGAGCAGCAATTGCTTCCAAGTTTCCTCCGATCTCACCGATCATTACGATTCCTTCTGTTTCTGGATCGTTCATCAACAATTCAACTGCTTCTTTCGTTGTTGTTCCGATAATTGGATCTCCACCGATTCCGATAGCTGTTGTAATTCCCAATCCTGCTTTTGCTACTTGATCCGCAGCTTCGTACGTCAACGTTCCTGATTTAGAAACGATACCTACTTTTCCTTTCTTGAAGACGAATCCTGGCATAATTCCAACTTTCGCTTCTCCAGCAGTAATGATTCCTGGACAGTTAGGTCCAATCAAACGGCAATCGTATCCTGAGATGTACTCTTTCGCTTTCACCATGTCGTTTACTGGAATACCTTCAGTAATACAAATGATTACTTTGATTCCCGCGTTTGCCGCTTCCATAATTGCATCTGCTGCAAATGCTGGCGGTACGAAAAGGATAGAAACGTCTGCACCAGTTTCAGTAACTGCATCGGCTACTGTATTGAAAACCGGACGATCTAAATGTGTTTGTCCTCCTTTTCCTGGAGTAACACCTCCAACAACGTTGGTTCCATATTCGATCATCTGTCCAGCGTGGAAAGTTCCTTCACCTCCTGTGAAGCCCTGAACAATTACTTTAGAATCTTTATTTACTAGTACGCTCATTTCTGTCGTTTTGAGAATCGTTTATTTTTTGATTCCCAAAGATAGCTGTTTGAATCCGTTTTGACAATGAATCGAGAATGGAATTTCTGATTTTTCCGTTTTCAATTGATCGAGTGAATTATCTGGAGGTATTGGATTTTGTTGTTTGCGGACGAGTTCAGTTTTTATTCTGTTCTTTTAGGGGAATACGGTAAGTTTATGCCATCTTTTGCGTCAAAAGTGGATAGAATCATATAATATGAGTGAGAAAATAGTAAAAGTTGAACTTGGATCAGAAGGCTTCAAGTCGGATGTCACCGTTGGTGATTATAAGTTTATTGCAGATGAGCCTGTTTCGTTAGGTGGAACAGATTTAGGGCCTTCTCCCTATGATTTATTAGCAGCTGGATTGGGAGCGTGTACGGCAATGACGATTCGTATGTATGTCAATCTCAAGGGGTGGAAATTGGATGGAATCAATGTGAATGTGACCCATCGAAAGGAGGATTCTGAAGATGGCAAACTCAAAGTCGACGTATTTTCACGCGAGATTGAGTTTATTGGAGATTTGGACGAAAAACAACATAAACGAATGTTGATTATTGCGGATAAATGTCCTGTTCATAAAACATTGAGTACTTCATCGAGAATTGAGACGGTTCATATAGCCTGAAAGAGCTGAATTCTGATCGCAATGTGTACATATTGCAATTTCGCCATATTGCGAAATAGATTTCATCTATAACTTCTTAAAAACAATAGACGTCATCACATCACATCCACCACTTCCAATTCAAAAACCAAAATGGAATTCGGTGGAACTTTTTCGATCTCGTATCCTCCATATCCAAGCTGTGGCGGAGCGATCATGTAAGCCTTTGAACCTTTTTTCAATTGCAGCATGATTTCCTTCCATGCATTGATTTGTTCGGATACTTTCAGTTCAATAGGTTCTGTTTGTTCATCGAAGGTTTCCCCGCTTAAAAATGATCCTTTGTAGGTCACCATAACTTTGTCGGTGAACTGGATAAAATCGCCTTCACCTTCTTCCAAAATCTTGTAATAAAGCCCACTGGCTGATTTTTTACATTCGATGTTTTTACGTTTCAAGTACTTTTCAATTTTTGCATCGAACGCATTTAATTCCTCATCAGAATAAGAATCACAAGAGAAAAAGAGTGCAGCGGGAAGAATGATAAGTAAGAACTTCAAGTATTTCATAGTTTCACTGGGGTTAAGGTGTAGCCTTTTGCTTCAAGTAATCGAATAACGCCTTCTGGTCCTCCGAGGTGACCGGCACCAACGGCA
>JABXHO010000135.1 GCA_013373595.1 Flavobacteriales bacterium
AAGTGGAGGTGTGTAACATCGAAGGATACGAAATGCCTGAGTTGGCAGAAGCAAATCCAGCGAACGATTACGGACCTTACAAAGGTTCGGCAGCCAATCATAACTACGTTATCAAGAATGTAATTGATACACTAAAAGGAAGAACAACAGCAACAACAAATGCTCTTGAAGGCTTGAAAGTGGTTGAAATTATAGAACGCATTTACACAGTAAGAAATGAGCAACTCAATCTACAATAAACTAGTCAACAAAGAAGCAAAATTAGCCGTAATTGGACTCGGATATGTCGGGTTGCCAATCGCCTTGGAATTTGCAAAGAACATCAAAGTAGTTGGATTCGATATCAACGAAGAGCGTATCAATCTAATGAAGCAAAATATCGACCCAAGTAATGAGTTGGATGCTTCAGAGTTCGAAGGATGTGATATCGAGTTTACGGCGAAACTGGAAGACTTGAAGGACGTTGAGTTCTTTGTTGTCGCAGTGCCAACTCCAATTGATGATGCTAATCTACCAAATCTTTCTCCTCTTTTGGGAGCTACAACAACAGTAGCGCAAGTCTTGAAGAAAGGTGATTATGTCGTGTTCGAATCGACGGTTTATCCAGGTTGTACAGAAGAGGATTGTGTCCCGATTCTGGAAGAAATGTCAGGCTTGAAGTTCAATGAGGATTTCAAAGTAGGATACTCTCCGGAGAGAATCAATCCAGGTGATAAAAAACATACGCTTCAGAACGTAACGAAAGTGGTTTCTGGATGTGATGCTGAATCATTGGAAGAGATTGCCAAAACATACGAGTTGGTTGTTCATGTTGGTGTACACCGTGCGTCGTCGATCAAAGTGGCGGAAGCAGCAAAAATCATAGAGAATACGCAGCGTGATGTAAACATCGCTTTGATTAACGAACTTTCGATCATCTTCGATCGCTTAGGAATCAATACATACGATGTATTGGAAGCGGCAGGAACAAAGTGGAATTTCTTGAACTTCACACCAGGACTGGTGGGTGGACACTGTATTGGAGTCGATCCATACTATTTAACACACAAAGCGAGTCAAGCGGGGTATCATTCAAAAATCATTACGAGCGGTCGCTACGTGAACGATTCCATGGGATATTATATAGGTAAGCAAACGGTGAAGAAAATTTTGGCACAAGGAAAAAGCATCCAAAACGCGAAAGTATTGGTGATGGGGGCTACCTTCAAGGAAGATGTAACGGATATTCGAAACTCGAAAGTGATCGATATCATCAAAGAATTACGTTCGTTCCAAGTGGCTGTTGATTTAGTCGACCCATACGCATCATCAGAAGAGATGGAAAAAGAATATGGTGTACCTTTGCATTCAAAAACACGGAATGACTACGATGCAATTATTGTTGCTGTGAATCATTCGGACTATATGAAATTGAAAGAATCAGACTTCAAAGCTATGCTGAGAGAGGGTGATGGCGTTTTGGTAGACGTAAAAGGAATGTATGATTCCACCATTAAAGATCTCGAATACTGGAGTCTATAGACAACACAATGGAATGAGAATACGCAAAATACATATACTGTTCATTGGAATATTTCTGCTAAGTGCATGTGGACTGAAGAAAAAGGTAACCTATTTTCAGGGAGAAGGAACCGAGTCGTCCACAGTTAAGCGCTCATACACACCTGTATTCAAATCAGATGATTTGCTTTCGATTGTGGTAAGCGCTGATGATCCAGAAACGGCGATCCAGTTCAATTTAGTAGAACCTGTTTCGAGCACCATGCAGAGAGGAAACGCTGGATACTCAACTGGAGCTCCCGCCTTACGCGGATACTTGCTAGATTCAGCGGGGTTTGTTGAAATGCCGGTGCTTGGAAAAGTCAAACTTGGTGGCTTAAACCGAATGGAAGCATCAAACTTATTGCGGGAAAAACTCAAAGAATACCTCACCAACCCAATCGTTCAGATTCACATTCTCAATTTCAAAGTAACGGTATTGGGGGATGTTCGATCGCCTGGAACGTTTAACATTCCTAATGAACGTATCACGATACTTGAGGCAATTGGATTGGCAGGTGATTTAACCATTACGGGAAATAGAAAATCTGTGAAGGTGATCAGAAATGAAGGAGGCGTTGAAACGCAAACAATAGTAGATTTGACCTCGCAAGACGTTTTTAATTCTCCTGTATATTATCTCGATCAGAACGACGTTGTATACATAGAACCAAATGCTGCTGCACGAACGCAATCAACAATTTGGGCGAAAACGGGGACTTTTTTCGTTTCGATTTCCTCTGTTATCGTGTCGACAATAGCTGTTTTAACTAATAAATAATAGAAACAAAGAATTGTGAGTAATAATTTTGAAGAATTCGAGTCGTTCGATGTACGCAAAATAATACGTTTTTTGCTGAAGCATTGGAAAGTAATCGCAATTGGTTTTGTTTTCTCGTGCTTTATCGGGTTTCTGTACATTCGATACACCACACCAGAATTTCGTTCTACCGCAAAAGTTCTTATTAAAAATGACTCCGATGGAAAGTCGATCACTACTTCACAGTTGGAAGGCTTTGGATTGTTCGGAGAAAGTATCGGAGCTGAAAGCGAAGCGGAAATTCTCAAATCTCGTCAGTTAATTGGCGTTATAGTGGATGAGTTGGGGTTAACAACCACAGCTTTCAATTATGGCGGACTTACAAAAATTAAGAAGTCGGAACTAATTAAAAAGGAAAGTCCCATTTGGATTAACCTGATTGATACATCGAATGTGTATTTCAAACCCTTCTCCGTTGAGGTGGACGAGGTGAAAGGCGATGCTTATTCGCTGAAGTTTGAGAATGGACAGAAAATGACCGTTGAAGATGGCGATTCGATCGAGTACAAAGGTCAAAATCTTGTGTTCGAGACACTGCCAGAAAACAAACATGTTGATCCGAAGTTCTTCGAATTTCATGTTCGATCCAGAGATGAAGCAATAACGAGTCTCATTGAAACCATTTCCATAGACCGCGACCAGATTATGGAAGGAATTCTTGGAATTTCAATGGTGGGATTGTCGAGTACCAAGAATAACGACATCATCAACGAATTGATCCATCAGCAGCAGATCATTGCCATTGAGCAGAAGAACTTAACTGCAACAAAAACGAATGACTTCCTCACGACTCGACTCGAACTGATAGAACAGAAATTAGACTCGATTGAGAATATTGGTCGAACCTTAAAGTCTGAAAATGGCATCATTGACGTCGAATCTGAATTACCAGCTTTACTCACACAAGAACGAGAGTTGGAAGAAGAACTGTTTGAATTGAGTTTCAATGAAGGGATTGCAGAACAGATGATTAATTTTTTCAAATCGAATGAAGATTTTCAATCACTGATCCCGGTTAGTTTATCATTCAAGAGCAGTTCGCTGAACATGGCCATCAGCGAATACAACCAATTGGTGTTGGAGCGCAACCGTTTGCTAACTAGTTCAAATGAGAATAACCCTGAAGTGGTTAAACGGAAAAATGACATCATTCGCCTTCGCGGAAATTTGAATCAGAGTATTCAGTCTTACAAAAGTTCGATCACTGAGCAAAAGAAAAGAGTTGTCTCCAAATTATCATCCTTCACGAGTAAAAAATCGTCCATTCCGAAATACGAGTTGGATTACCGCGACGCTATGCGCGATCAAACGATCAGCGAGTCCATCTATTTGCTATTGTTACAGAAGAAGGAAGAAAATGAAATCATTTTGGCTTCTACAGAGAGCAATATTCGCGTAATCGATTATGCGTACTCGAGTTATTTACCCGTTTCACCCAACAAAAAACTCGTATACCTGCTTTGCGGCATTCTGGGGATTTTGATCCCAATTTTGTTTTTCTACATCAAAGGACTTCTCGACAATAAGTTGAGCGGTAGGGAGGAGATTGAAAAACTAGATCTGCCCGTACTTGGCGAAATTCCTTTGAGTAATCAACCACTGCTTGAAACCTTCCCGTCGATTTCAAGAAATACGATTACCGAGGCGTTTATCTCGGTTCGCACCAACATTGGTTTTATTATCAATCGGAAGTCTTCTAATGTCATCATGGTGACTTCGTCGATAGCTGGAGAAGGGAAGACCTTTGCTTCGCTGAATTTGGCTAAAGCAATGAATGCTTCGGGGAGAAAAACAGTGGTACTCGGACTCGATCTTCGTGCTCCGAAATTACTTGAGCACATCAATTTGCCATACACGGTGGGGGTGTCAAACTATTTGTCATCAGATGAACTTTCGATAGAGGAGATTACTTATACTTCAGACCTTGTTGATGGTTTAGATTTTATCCCGTGCGGAACCATTCCACCGAATCCAACGGAACTACTATTAAGAGATGGATTTAGCGAGTTGATGGATACTTTGAGGGATAAATATGATTCGATCATTATTGATACAAGTCCAATTGGACTGGTGGCGGATACATTGACAATTGCTGAGCACGCAGATTTACTCGTTTACGTTGCCCGCGTTGGTTATGTGAAATCAGAATTCATGAAACTGCCGCAAAAACTGTATCGAGAGAATAAATTCAAATCCTTAACGGTGCTATTGAATGGTGTTGAGCGAGCAAATGCCGGATATGGTTATGGCTACGGTTTTGATCAAACGAATGCAAAAAAAGGAGGTATTCTGAAGTGGTTCCGTAGGAAAAGCAAGTAACCCCTATGAAGGCGTTCATTCAAAAAATTCTCAACTCGAAATTCTCGCGCGACACCATTTGGCTGATACTAGCGCAATTGGTCGTGCTTGTTGTTGGGTTTCTGCTAAATTTTGGAATCGAAGGACACTACGGACTTGACCAGTTGGGGTACTTTACCCAATCGACTTCGTTTTATTTGATTTTTTCAAACCTCTTTTCTCTGGGGTTAAACAATACAACAATCAAGCGTGTTTCAGAGTTTGCCTCGAACCGCGAGAAACAATTTCGAATCTTTTCCCAAAACTTAATGCTTTCGTTGGGTATATCGGTAATGCTGTCTTTGTTTGTGATGACATTACTCATGATCTTTCCGAAACTATTTAGTTCCGAAGAGGTTGTGGCATTATTGAAAATTCAACTGATTGGCGTGCCATTTTTCTGCGCGAATAAACAATTTGCAGCGCTTTATAGTGGTCAGCGCAGACAACGAACATTTGCCATTCAACGACTCATTCGTTGGACAAGTATTGGAGTGTTGTTGTTGATCGCAATCCTGATTGAGTATCCCGTTTGGTATGTGATACTTGCCTTTGTAGTCGTTGAAATAGGTGTTTTCCTGTACAACGTTGTTAGAAATGTATCCAGCATGCGATTCAACTGGGTGTCTGAAGAATTGAAGGCGAACTTATCCTTTGGAATAAAAAGCTACATCGCTGAAATTTTGGCTGTTTTTAATAGCAACATGGATGTGATTCTGTTGGGATATTTGCTCGACCCGAAGGAAATGGGAATTTACAGCTTCATGATCTTCTTCATTAAAGCACTCTACATATTCCCAGGAATTATTATGCAAAACATGAGTCCCGTAATTTCAGTGCTGTGGGAAAGTAAGCAAATTCAAGAGTTGCAAAGAAAAGTATCCCTCGTTTCACGGGTGAACATGATTGTGGCATTTCTCCAGTTCGTTGGAGTTATTGTTGTGTATTATTTGATCGTAACATACTTCAAAGATTCAATGATCGGAAGTACTCAGTTTTTCATCATCGCTGCGATTGGAGCATTCATTTTCTCCCTGGTTTCATGGTCTGGATCGATGCTCGTGATGTCTGGAAAATTGAAAGTCAACTTCCAACGTACGCTCTTGGTTTTAATCATTTCTACGATCAATATTTTGGTATTCGGATACTATTTTGGTCTGCTTGGAGCTGCAATCGCGGTTGGACTCAATGGAGTATTTAATTTCATCATTATGGGGCTGCTCATTCGGAAAGAGATGGGAATAAAAGTGATACTATGAAGGTGTTAATTGTTGCAAGTAATAAATCTGGAAACTATGCTCCTTTCGTCATGGATCAGGTGCAGGAGCTATCAAAAAGGGGAGTGGAATTTGCGTTTTTTCCAATTACTGGGAAAGGGCTAATGGGATACTTGAAAAGTTTGCCAGCGCTTAAGAAGATGATTAAAAAAGAAACTCCAGATTTGGTGCATGCGCACTTCGGATTATCAGGACTTCTCGCTGTGCTTCAGAGAAAATGCCCTGTGGTTGTAACATTCCACGGTAGTGACGTCAACATGAAAAAGAATTGGTATTTCTCGAAACTCGCACATTGGCTCAGCAAACGCTCCATTTTTGTTTCGGAAGATTTGAAGAGAAACTTAAAAGTAAGTAAAGGCGCGGTTATTCCCTGTGGAATCGATACCGATTTATTCTTGAAGCATGATAAAATCGAATCGCGTAGAAAATTAGGTATGGATGAAGACAAAAAATTGGTTGTTTTTTCCTCCTCGTTTTCGCGCCCTGTGAAGAATTATCCACTCGCTAAGGAAGCAATGGACTTGGTAGAACTCGATCATGTGGAGCTAATCGAATTGAAAGGATACACCAGAGAAGAAATTCCAATCGTGATGTCGGCTGCAGATTGTGGCTTGGTCACTTCGCATAGTGAAAGCGGTCCCTTGTTTGTAAAGGAAGCCATTGCTTGTGGCCTGCCAGTAGTTAGTGTAAATGTTGGCGAGGTGAGAGCTTCGTTCGAGAGGACCCAAGGAAATCATTTGGTGGATCGTGATGCGCAAAAAATCGCTCAAGCAATCACGCAAGTGTTAACGGAAAACGTGTCGTCTGTTTCCAATGGGAAGGAAAAGGAATTTTGCAATAAAGCTATTGCAGAACGACTTGAACAGGTGTATATTAACGTGATTACTACGAAGTAGATGTTAGAGGAGATTCAGAGACATAAAGAAAGTGCCCGAGCCGTAAGTATGTTATTTTACGTGCTTTTCTTTAATACGGTTATTGAATCTTTTCTTCTGTTCTTTGATGATCGATTTTCAATTATTTTGAGCCAGCTCCTCCTTAATGGAAGCTACATTGTGTTCGTTTTTCTATCCTTGAAAAAGGTGAAGAAACCACCACACATGAAAACGATTTCAGTGCTGCTTGTACTTTTTATTGTTTGCTCACTTTTCTCCTCCTCTCCCATTACAAGCTTTAATTATCTGCTAAAATTCGGGATCCCATTTTTCTTTTACATCATCGGATATAACCTAATTAGTAGTAAGGAATTGTTCAATTATTTCATTAGCAAGATTTGGTTGTTTTTTGGATATTTTACGATCTACATCGTAATTGTGAACGTTTTTGGAATTGGAGAAGGAATTTATTCAGGCGGACTTAAGGCAGGGTATTACTCGTTGAATGGGTTATACGTTCCGACATTCTCCACGCTTTTCTTTATCTTCTTTTACAGAAGAATACAAACCAGAAAAGAGCGAATTCTTGGGTTATTGTTCGCCATTGCAACGATAACTATTCTGGTTCTTCTCCTCAAAAGAACCCTTATTCTGCTGGTTGCCATTGGTCTTGTTTTCTATTTATTCAAAACAATCTCCGTAAAGCGTATTTTTCAAACAATCGTGTTAGGGGTAATTTTTGTTTTGATCGGTTTTTATTTTAGAGAACAACTGACAGAATCGTTTGATGCCAGAAGCAGCAGGTTTAGCGGAGAATACAATGTTGCTGAAGAGGGGCGTTTCACGGAGATCATCTTCTTGTTTGATTACATGAGTAATAAACCGACTAGTCTTATTTTCGGTACAGGTGAAGTTTTCAATGATAGAGAGACAGTATCACGCATCTACGGAGTAGATCGAGAAGCACATAATTCGTACATACGGATCTTCTGGAGTGCGGGTTTTGTCGGTCTGGCAATTTTCTTACTGCTCTATTTTCAGCAGTTCAAAATGGCTCGAAAAGGATATCGGTATTTTAAAGCTCAAGCTGATTTTGAACTCTCGCATTTATTCTTCTTTGTAACATTGTTTATCTGCATGCGGTTCTTAAATGATTTTAGTTCAGGTATTACTTATCTCAGCTATAACGCATTCAGCCTAATCATAATAGGTGGATCATTTCAAATTTTGAAAAACTCATTTGTGGGAAACACTCCCCTAAGCACAACAGCGAACGAAGCAAGGCATATTGATAAAAGCACGAATCTATGAGATTACACATCGACATCGGTCACCCAGCACACGTACATTACTTTCGAAATTTCATTTTTGAAATGAATAAGAGAGGACATGAAATTAAAGTAACTGCGCGCGACAAGGACGTAACAATTCGATTATTAGACGAATACGAAATTCCTTATGTTAATCGCGGGAAGGGAAAAGATGGACTCATTGGTAAAATCCTATACATGTTTCGGGCAGACGCCAAATTGTTGAAGATTTCGCGCAAATTCAAGGCGGATGCTTACCTCAGTTTCGCTTCTCCATATGCTGCTCAGGTGGCGTGGATTCGAAGAAAACCACACATTGCTTTCGACGATACGGAGCATGCGAAAATTGCCAGAAAATTCTACTTACCATTCAGTAAACGCGTGTATACACCTTATTGTTTCGAAGCGGATTTGGGCAAAAAACATCACAAGTTTAACAGCTTTATGGAATTGGCTTACCTTCATCCAAAAGTGATAGGGTCTAGTCTTGATTCTCACCCAGATGTTCCAAAAGAGCCCTATGTTTTTCTGAGATTTATTGCTTGGACGGCGAACCATGATGTCGGACAATCTGGATTAACACTTGAAACCAAACGTAAAATAATTGAGGCACTTTCCTCGAGGTACAAAATTCTGATTTCATCGGAAGGTGAATTCCCAGAAGAATTTAAGAAATACCAGATTAAAATTTCTCCGAGCTCGATCCATCATGTACTGAAAAACGCAAGCTTATTTGTAGGAGAAGGAGCAACAATGGCGGTAGAATCAGGGTTCTTGGGGACTCCATCCATTTATGTGAATTCACTCAACGCGGGAACGCTGAAAGAAGTTGAACGATTGGGCTTAATGGAAAGTTTCAGGAGCTCCGAAGGTGTGATCGAATCGGTTCATTCTTTTCTGTCTTCTTCAGATGAACACGAGTCGCGAAGATTAGAAAAAATCAAGCTAATTGAGAACTATATCGACCCAACTGACGTACTCTTATCGCTATTTGACAACGATTCGTCGAATTTAGCAAACATGTGATCTTTTTTAACATATTTAAAACACCCTCCCTCGACTTCTTGCAGTAACTTTGCGGCACAATTACAACTAGTCTTAGAGAAATGGAGTTAAAAAATAGTCTTTCGTTGAGTGAGAGGGTGCGCGGGTTTTTGTCAAAATACACGAGCAAAGTAGAGAAAAACGAAGTGGCATTTTTTGCTCAGAAGTCAAGCAGCAACTACCATTCAATTGGTAACAAGCGCGTTTTAATAGACCTCAACAACCTCAACAGGAATCAATTCATAAGCAGGCATTTTCGACAAGTAAACGAAGCTCTTGATGAGGGAGCAATGTTCATTGGTTGCGTACAAACGCATCAGCAAATGCGCGAATCAAGACGAATTAACAAAATCCCTGTTGTTAAGAATTTATACAACGTGATAGAATTCGGTGTACATCGTATACTTCCCAAACTAAAATACCTCGGAAAGGGATATAAATTTTTCATGCGAAATGGCAAACGTCGTTTAACTAAAACAGAAGTCTTAGGGCGTTTGGTGCGCTATGGATTTCGAATCGTTGAAGTAGAAGAAGACATCGATGGAAAATTGTTTTTTGCTGTTGAAAAAAATGGAGCGGTGAAAACAGATCAAAAGCCTAGCTATGGTCCTTTGTACAAAATGCCACGTATTGGTAAAGATGGAAAATTGATTCATGTGTACAAGTTCCGAACGATGCACCCCTATTCAGAGTACCTTCAAGATTACATTCTCCGTAACAACGGATATGCAGAATCCGGTAAACCAGCCAATGACTTCCGATTAACAAGCTGGGGGAAGGTAATGAGAAAATATTGGTTAGACGAAATTCCTCAGTTGATTAATGTGGTGCGTGGCGAAATGAAAATTATTGGCGTACGCCCTGTAAGTCATCGCTATTTCGAAGATATTCCAGCACACATTCAAAGCTTGAGATTGAAACAAAAACCAGGGTGCATTCCACCTTATGTCGCTTTAAACAGAGCGAGCTCGAAAGACTCAGTATTGGACGCTGAGGAAACATATCTTCGACTCAGTAAAGATCGAATAACCAGAGTTGATACAGGACTCGTTTATTTGGCATTCAAGAATATCGTAATAAAAGGAAAAAGAAGCGCTTAACAAGTATAACTCATTCTTAATTGAATTGATAACTTTGCGGCTTTCTTAAAATGTAAATAACAATTAAATACACAAAATGAAACACGGAAAAATCGTATTAATTGCAATGTTCCTGATAATTGGAATTAATAGCAACGCACAAGATTTGAAAAATTTAAATCAGTGGTCGCTTGGATTACAATTGGGTGGACATGATGCTCCAAGACCCATCTCCACAACCACAAAATTCTTTACGCACGTTAATGGTGATGTGAGATATATGGTAAATAACCGTTTTGGTTTGATGGCAGATATGGGATACGAGAACTTTGCTTGGAAAACGGATACCATGAACAATACGCACATCACACGATTTTCGCTTCAAGGAGTGTTGAATATGGGAGACATTTTGCGCTTCAATACGTGGACAGATAGATTTGGACTTCTCGTTCACGGAGGTGCAGGAATCTCAAATATGTGGCAAAAAGGTCGCTTTAACTTTGGTGAAGGTGATGTGATGGGTAATTTCATCGCAGGGATCACACCTCAGTACATGGTAACTGATCGATTCTCAGTGAATCTGGATTGGTCGATGATCTTTCATGGAGCGCAAGACAATCACTTTGATTTCCAAACAAAAACAACCCGAAATGGTGTAAACGGATTTTACATGACAGCATCCGTTGGAGTGAGCGTTTACCTCGGTAAAAACAACAAGCACGCTGATTGGGCTCCTTCAGAATTCGGAGGTGGAACAGATCAAGGATTGATCGACAGAATCACTGCTCTTGAGAATCAATTGAAGGATGATGATAACGATGGTGTG
>JABXHO010000093.1 GCA_013373595.1 Flavobacteriales bacterium
CAAGCGGATGTGATTCCGTGGCGACATTGAACCTGACAATCAACAATAGCACATCAGGATCAGAATCCGTGACAGCATGTGATTCTTACACATGGTCAGCCAACTCAATGACGTACACAACTTCTGGAACCTATACCGCAAACTTGACAACAACGAGCGGATGTGATTCGGTGGCGACATTGAACTTGACGATCAACAATAGTACGTCAGGATCAGAATCTGTGACAGCTTGTAATTCCTACACATGGACAGCCAATTCGATGACGTACACAACTTCGGGAACTTATACGACAACATTGACAACAACGAGCGGATGTGATTCCGTAGCGACATTGAACTTGACGATCAATACGATTGATACAAGCGTTAGTCAAACCGATTTCACGTTAACGGCCAATCAAGCGGGTGCTACTTACCAGTGGGTTGATTGCAACAACAATTACGCGGAAATTGCAGGAGAAACGTCCATCAACTTTACTCCATCTGCAAATGGTTCTTACGCTGTGGTTGTAAGTGGAAACGGATGTTCTGACACATCTAGTTGTGCGATCATCAATACGATTGGCATCCATGAAAACGCATTATCTCAAACGATTACAATCTACCCTAATCCAACTTCAGGCAAACTTTTCGTAGATATTCCTTCACGCAACAAAGATGTGACGGTTCGAATTAGCAATACGCTTGGGCAGGTTATTGTAAACCAAACTTTCCATCCAGAAGAAGAGTTGACCTTCTTCATTGATTCTGAAAGTGGATTCTATTTATTAGAAATTGAAACACAAAAAGGAGAAATGTGGAAAGCTAGCTTCGTAAAGAACTAGCAATGAATCGAAACAATCTTATCAATGAAAAAGCCGCTCAGAGTAATCTAAGCGGCTTTTCTATTTCCTTTCTCTAGAAAGATTAGTCTTTTCGTCCGTACTTATCCTTCGCGCTTCGGTTTTTGTAAGAACTAATTGGCTTCGAACTCTTTTCCGATGATTTTTTCTCCGCATCTGGAGTTGTCTTTGGTCGCTCAGTTGCTTCTTTCGATCCTTCCTCTACCCGATCACGCTTCTCATACTTCGATGAACTTCGTTTTGGTTTGTAGGCATCATCTGGTTTACGGTCGAATGATTTTTTCTCTGGAGAGAATTCCTTTTTATCAGAAAAATCCTTCTTCTCAGAGAAATCTCTCTTGTCCTTTCTAGGTGAATACTCTTTTTTCGGTGCGTACTCCGAATCTGAACCACGATCTCTGCGATCTCCGTATTTCTTTCCTCCTCTTGGCTTGGAACTACCTTGACGTGCTTCTTCATTTTTTCGATCGAATGAACGCTTCTTCTCAAACGATTGTTTCTCCTCTCGCTTTTTGTTGATCACCGTCTTTACCCATTCTTCTTTCTCATGAGCTTTCCCTTGGAACTCTTCTTTCGGCTCATCATTTTCATCCTGATTCTGATACTTCGCCTTTTTTGATCCCTCGTAAATGGAATACTTACGGAATGAACACTCCAAGTCTCCGTTGAACACCTTGATTTTTCGCTCTGGTCGTAAACCTACCGATTTAAATGCCTCTTTATTCGAAGACAGCACCCAGCACTCAAAACCTTTCATGGAACCTTTCATCCAGTCGCCCAACTCTTGATACATCTCTTCAATCTCCTCTCCCATACGTTCACCGTAGGGCGGATTGGAAATCATCACTCCAGGTCCTTCCACTTGAGAAAGTTCTTGGAATGCATTCACACTTGTCTCGATAAATCGCCCGATTGGAAGTGCGCGTAAATTTCTGCGTGTCTTTGTCACCATTTCTGCGCTGATATCCGACCCGATGATTTTACACGGAAGTTCAGTTATGCGCTTCGGAACTTCAGACAAAATCTCCTCCCAAATTTCTGGTTGGAAATTCGCAAAGTTCTTAAAGGCAAAATGCGTGCGTTCTATCTGCGGAGGAAGTCCGGCTGCCATCAACGCGGCTTCGATTAACAAAGTTCCAGAACCACAAAATGGATCTACGAAGGTCGATTTCTTGTCCCAACCCGACATACGAATCAATCCCGCAGCAACAACTTCGTTCAATGGAGCAATTCCGACCGACTCGCGGTATCCTCGCTGAAACAACGGTAAACCGCTTGTGTTTAAAGAGATGGTAACGTCTTGATTTCGAATGTAGACATCAAACATCACCTGAGGCGACTTAATATTTACATTCGGACGCTCATCATATTTCTTTCGGAATGTATCCGCAATAGCATCCTTCACAACTAAGAAAGGATATTGTGAATGACTAAAAATTTCAGAAAAAACCGCTCCCTTTACAGCAAAGGTTTTGTCTAGAGCGAAATAATCTGTCCAATTAATTTTCATGCATCGCTGGTACAAGTCCTCCTCGCTCTTGATGCGGAATTTCTTGATTTCTACCAACACGGAAATCGCACAACGAACATGAAGATTCAAATAATATACATCTTTCCACGTTCCTTCTATGCGTACAGCTCGATTTAATAGTTCAACATGATCAAATCCCAATTCCTTCAACTCAGCAGCAAGTACTTCTTCCAACCCGAAAATGGTCTTCAATGTGATGCGCATCTTTCCTTCTTTTTGATCAACTCCAAGCATGTCCATTTTTCCTCTTATTTTTGTACAAAAGAACGAATTTGATACCAAACCCACGTTACATACTGACTTTTTGTTTACTCCTCGCATCATTCTCTTTCGGTCAAGATCAGAAAATTGGACTGGTTCTTAGCGGTGGTGGCGCCACTGGACTCAGTCATATCGGAGTCATCAAAGCATTGGAGGAAAATGGCATTCCTATCGATTATATTACAGGAACTTCAGCCGGAGCCCTTGTTGGGAGTATGTACGCCATAGGAATGAGTCCGGAGCAAATGGAAGCCTATGTGCTGAGTGAAAATTTCCAGAAAATGTCGAATGGAGACATTAAGCCAGAACAACGTTTTCTTTTTCGGGAAGATGATCCACATAGTGGAATGATCAGTTTTTCATTCTCAAAGGACAGTATCTTAACGAAATTGCTTCCTACCAATTTCAATTCTTCGGCTTATTTGGACTTTGAAATGTTGAAAAATCTCGGTTCTGTAAGTGCTACAGTGAACGATTTCGATAGTCTTTTCGTTCCATTTCGTTGTGTTGCCTCCGACATTGTTGATGAAGAAAGTATCGTGTTTCGCGATGGCCACTTGAATGCTGCCGTTCGTGCCTCCATGACCTTTCCTTTTTACATTAAGCCCATTCATGTGAACGGTGTTCTTTTGTTCGACGGTGGACTTTACAACAATTTCCCGAGTAACGTGATGTACTCCGATTTTAATCCTGATTACATCATTGGTTCCAATGTATCGTACAACCAACCTCCACCCGATCAAGATGATTTAATCGGTCAGGTAACGCACATGCTTGTCACGAATTCAGATTTCACCTTGCCATGTGAAGATGGATACATTATCAAGCCAGACACAGATATTTCAACTTTCGACTTTGCAGGCGTCAAAAAAGCGATTCAGGACGGATATAACTCGACCATAGAGAGCATAGATACGCTCAAAATGCAAATTACGAGAAGAGTAACGGCTGAAGAACTTCAAGCGCGACGTCAACAGTTCAAGCAAAAAATTGAACCCATTCAAGTAACTTCCGTTTCAACCTCCACGAAAACAGGCGAGAAAGAACTGCGCTACACCCGACTTTCGATGATAAAATCGAAAAAGCCAGAGAAGTTAGACATGAAAGAGTTGGAAAAACGCTATTTCCGCCTTTACTCAACCCCTCAGGTTGATTTTATTTATCCACGATTTGAGAAGAAAAAAGATGGAACGCACAACTTGGCGCTCAATATTCAGAAAGCAAAAGATTTCAAACTCGATGTTGGAGGCCACTTGTCCTCTCGTCCAGTAAATACGGGATATTTTGGACTGACTTATCAAACAATTGGGAAAATCATTACGAAGTCACATGTTGAATCGTACTTTGGTAAATTCTACGGTTCTGCGAAAGCCGATCTCACAATTGAATTCCCTGCTGTTTGGCCCATTTCTTCCACGGGATATTTCGTACTCAACCGATGGGATTACTTTCGAAGTTTCGCCACCTTTTTTGAGGATGTGCGCCCTTCATTTTTGGTTCAGAACGAAATGTACGGTGGATTGGAAGTCGATTTCCCGGTTGGAAATACCGTAAAAACAACTCTCGATGCACGCTTCTTCTCTCTCGAAGATGAATATTACCAAACAGATAAATTCACTTCAAAAGACACTGCCGACCTTACTAAATTCGATGGATTTTCGACGAGTTTCAGCTTTCAGAAAAATTCATTAAACCGCAAGCAATTTGCTTCAGGTGGTCACTTTTTGGAATTCAAAGCGCGTTACAATCTGGGAGTAGAACACAGTATTCCTGGAACTACGTCGTTCCAAAACTACGATGTGATTCAAAATCATTCTTGGCTAAACCTCGATTTGAAATACCAGAGTTTTGTCATCGATAAACATCATTTCCACCTTGGATTAAACGGTCGTTTGGTGTACAATACGCGGACACTTTTTGCCAACTACACGGCCACCACACTCTTTCAAACGGAATACGCACCCATTCCAGATGCACAAACCTTCTTCTTGCCAGAATATCGTTCGGTTCAATTTGGAGGAGTTGGAATCAATATTATTGGAACGATTCGAAAAAATATCGACGTGCGCTTAGACGGCTTCTTGTACCAACCATTATTGCAAGTCATCAAAACCGATAACGGGTCTTTGGTTTACTCCGACTATTTTGAAGGACGAAGTTATATGGCATCTGCCTCCATCATCTATCAAAGTTTCCTAGGACCACTTCGAGCTACGCTCAACTACTTTCCAGAGCAAATTTCTCCATTCTCATTTCAAGTATCATTCGGATACGTCCTCTTTAACGATAGAGCCATTCGATGATATTTATGTGACGCAGCTGAATTAGGGAGAAGAATATTATCTTTGCGCCCAATTCAATTAGTATGGAAAAAATCATCTGTGGCATTCAGCAAATGGGAATTGGTGTTCCCGATGTTCAAAAAGTTTGGAAATGGTATCGAACGTTTTTCGGTGCAAATGTTCGCGTTTTTGAAGAGGCGGCTGAAGCTCCACTTATGACGCGCTACACAGGAGGAAAAGTTCATTCTCGCACAGCTACACTTGCTTTGAGCATGGATGGCGGTGGCGGATTTGAAATCTGGCAGTTTACGTCGCGCAACACAGAGAAGTCAGAATTTGAAATCCAATTGGGTGATTACGGACTGTATTCATGCCGCATCAAGTCACGCGATGTAAAAGCCTCTTATGATTATTTCAAAGCAAATGGAGCGGATATTCAAGGAGATTTATCCGAAGGACCTGATGGAAAATTGACCTTCTTTGTAAAAGACCCAAATGGAAACATTTTCCACATCGTTGAAGGAGACGGATGGTTCCGTGATACAGGACATCCATCGAAATGTGGAACAGTTGCAGGATCGATGATTGGAGTGAGTGACATCGAAAAATCACTCGTACTTTATCAAGATATTTTAGGATACGAAACAGTTGAATACGATGAAACTGGAACTTTCGACGATCTTTCTCATCTTCCTGGAGGAAAAGGAATCTTCCGTCGTGTACTTTTATCGCACAAAGAACCACGAAAAGGTCCATTTGCCCGTTTGCTCGGCCCAACTAAAATTGAATTGATTCAATCCTTAGAGCGTTCTGATTGTCAGCGTATTTTCGAAAATCGTTATTGGGGCGATTGGGGATTCATTCATTTGTGCTTCGATGTTCAGGGAATGGATGCCTTGCAGAAAGAATGTGAAGCAAAAGGATTTCCTTTTACCGTTGATAGTTCCGATACCTTCGACATGGGAGAAGCAGGAGGACGTTTCTCTTACATCGAAGATCCTGATGGCGCTTGGATAGAGTTTGTGGAAACACATAAAGTTCCTGTCATTAAGAAATTAGGATGGTATATCCACCTTAAAAACCGCACACCAGGGAAACACCTTCCAAACTGGATGTTGCGTGCAATGGGACTGAATAAAGTAAAAGATTAACGGAAAAATACTTTTAACTGTTGTTTTAAGCCTTTTATCTGCTTGTCTCAGTGAGTGAAATACTTTGTCCATCAACCTTTAATTCATATCTTTGAAGGATACAATTGTCAAACATGAAAAAATACTTCTCCGCACTTCTCATTCTCACTTCAATTCTTACCCTGCAATCTTGTAAGGAAGATATCGACCTAATTGGTGAGTTTGAAGAAACAGCTATCGTTTACGGAATTCTTGATAAAGCTGATTCGGTACACATGATCAAAGTGAACCGTGCATTTATCGGGCCTGGAAACTCTATTGAGATCGCAGGCATTCCAGACTCCAACTACTTTGACAATGTACTAGTAACGGTTGAAGAGCGTGTTCAAGGAGTATTACAACGTTCATGGACATTGATGGATACGCTTATTGACAACAAAGATGAGAACGGTATTTTTTATGCGCCAGAGCAACTCTTGTATTACTTCGAAACGCCTCCTTCATCACCTTTATTGGATGACGCAGTTTACAGATTGAATATCGATATAAACAATGGACAGTTTGAAGTAACAGGTGAAACTGGAATTGTTTCAGGTCTATTATCATCGATGACGAGTCAAAGTTCGCGGTTCCAATTCGCCACTAACCCAAGTGAATTTAGAGTAACTTCCATTGGTGTTACTTCTGGGAATTCGTACTTGGTAAACACGAAAGTAAGAACGAATTACCGCGAATGGACAGGAGCAAATTATGTAGACAAATCCTTCGTTTGGAATTTGGGAGAAAGAGAAACTACTCCGAATTCCTCATTGAACTTTGTTGCAGCGGGAGAAACATTCTATAACCTAATGCGATCAGCTTGTGAAAATGGTGATCCTGCAGTAGACAAACGAACGTTCGTTTCATTTGAAGTTGAAGTGACAGGAGGTGCCGAAGAATTATTCAACTACATTCTGGTAAACCAACCTAGTAGCAGTTTAGCACAAAGCAAGCCAACTTACACGAACTTGTCCGCAACGAATGACCGTTCCGTAATTGGAATTTTCTCTTCGCGTCAAACATTGCGTATCTCGAAGCCGTTCTATATCCAAGGAGGATCTCAATACATCCGATCGTTGGATCAAAAAAGTACGCAAGAATTGTGCATCGGAGCAACCACAGGACCTTACTTGTTCTGTAGTGATCATCCTCAAGATTATGTTGCACCCCAACCGTATGTTTGTAACTAAGATCGGTTAAAGTTCTTACCTTTGATGCATGACCGAAAGAAAGACCCTTTTTGTCGATGTCATCTTGCCAGTTCCTATCAGAAATGAATTCACGTACCGTGTTCCATTTGAACTGAACGATGCCATATTTAATGGAGCTCGTGTTGTTGTACCCTTCGGACGAAACAAGCTGAATACGGGTATTATTACGCGCATTCACGAAAACATTCCAACGACGTATCAATCGAAATACATTGAGTCCCTACTCGATGATCGCCCCATTATTACGCCGAAGCAATACACCTTTTGGAAATGGATTTCGAATTATTATATGGCGCCAATTGGCGACGTTATGAACGCTGCGTTACCTTCCAACTTTAAGTTGGCGAGTGAAACACAAGTTGTACTTCACCCCGATTACACGATTGATCCGAAGTTTTTAACCGAACGTGAACACGATATTGTCCTAGCGCTTGAATTGCGCGATAAAATGGACTTGAAAGAGATTGCCGAATTGGTCGGAATCAAAACGATTCAGCCCATCGTGAAATCACTTCTTGAGAAGAAAGCCATTATTTCCATTGAAGAGCTGAATGATAAATTTGTTCCGAAAACGGCCATTTTTGTTCGATTCAGTGAGCACTTCAGGCAAGAAAACGTTCTCTCCGAATACATACAGGAAATCGAATCGATTAAAAGCAAATCAAAACAACTGGAAGCCATTCTCTCGATGTTGCATCATGGACAAATCCGAGATGGAGAGATGACACCAATTTTGCGCAAAACCTTGTTTGATGAGGGTGTTTCACCTTCTTCTCTCAACACCTTAGAACAACATGGAATTGTTCTTCAGGAGCGCTACGAAATCTCTCGATTTCAAACTAGTTACGATGACGGAGAAAGCTTTAAACCGCTCTCCCCTTCTCAGCAACAAGCGTTAACGGAAGTACACCAAGGATTCGAAGAGGAAAAAGTTGTTTTGTTACACGGTGTAACTGGATCTGGAAAAACAGAAATCTACGTTCAGCTCATTCAAGAGCAGCTCGACATGGGAAAGCAAATCCTCTTTCTTCTTCCAGAAATTGCGCTTACCACTCAGTTGATTCAGCGACTTTCCGCTTATTTCGGTGAGCAAGTGGGCGTATATCACTCTAAATTCAATCAAAATGAACGCGTTGAGATTTGGAATCACGTTTTGAACAACGATCCGAATCGTTTTCGCATTGTATTGGGAGCACGATCGTCTATTTTTCTACCATTCCAGGATTTAGGACTCATTGTGGTGGATGAAGAACACGAATCCAGTTTCAAGCAATACGATCCCTCTCCACGCTATAACGCACGTGATTGTGCGATTGTTTTGGCTCATCTTCACAAGGCAAATGTGCTGTTAGGATCGGCTACCCCAGCATTGGAAAGTTATTACAATGCGAAAACTGGAAAGTACAAACTTGTTGAATTGTTTGATCGTTTTGGGTCGATTCAACTCCCCGAAATCCAGTGTGCGAACCTTCGCAAAGAGCGAAAGCAAAAGAGCATGCAATCCGATTTTAGTTCCTTCTTGATTGAGCACGTCAAAGACGCGTTGAATCTAGGCGAACAAGTTATTTTATTCCAAAACCGAAGAGGATACACACCATTGTGGATGTGTGAAGTCTGCAATTGGACTCCTTCCTGTACTCGATGTGATGTTTCATTGACCTATCACAAGTTGAGCAACCAATTGAAATGTCACTACTGCGGATACACAACACCTCCCGTTGGTTCTTGTTCTGCCTGCGGAAGTAATCGATTGAAGATGCTTGGTTTCGGAACGGAGAAAATTGAAGATGAATTGGGCGTGTTTTTCCCAGATAAATCCATCAAACGACTGGATTTAGATACCACTCGATCGAAAAATGCCTATGCGAATATTTTGAATGAATTTGCGGCAGGCGGGATTGACATATTGATTGGAACGCAGATGGTTTCGAAAGGCTTGGACTTTGAAAACGTAAATCTTGTCGGGATTTTAGATGCTGACATGTTGCTCAACCGTTCTGATTTTCGTGCATTCGAGCGTTCTTTCCAGCTCATGACACAAGTAGCCGGAAGAGCAGGACGACGAGAAAAACGTGGAAAAGTAATTGTTCAAACGGGAGATCCCGATCATTGGGTGATTCAAAAAGTAATGGAACACGACTTTATTGGTTTCTACGAAAGTGAAATTATCGAACGGAAGAATTATTTCTACCCACCGTTTTTCAAGATTATTGAAATCACGCTAAAGCATAAGGATGAAAACAAGCTGAATTTAGCTGCTGCAGAGTTGGCTGATAAAATGAAATCCTTGTTTAAGGAACGTGTACTCGGACCTGAATATCCCGTCGTGCGAAGAATTCACAATTACTACCTGAAACGAATCACATTGAAAGTGGAACGCTCAGCGAATGACAAGAAAGTTAAATTGCGTTTACAAGAAATGGTTGATCAATTCTATGCGACACCTTCGAATAAATCGGTGCGCGTTGTTATCGACGTTGATCCGAGTTAGCCCAAATACGTTTTGAGTGTACGACTTCTTGCCGTATGTTTCAATCTACGGATTGCTTTTTCCTTAATCTGACGAACACGCTCTCGTGTCAATTCAAATTGTTCACCGATTTCCTCCAGCGAAAGCGGACTGATTCCATTCAAACCGAAGTACAAACGCACTACTTCACCTTCACGCATGGTCAAAGTCGAAAGCGAACGCTCAATATCCTTCTGAAGAGATTCCACCACCAAATTCTTTTCTGGTCCTGGCAATGAATCGTTCGGCAACACATCATACATCGACGACGACGATTCATCTCCTTCGAGTAAAGGCGCATCCATCGACACATGTCTTCCGGTATTTCCAATTGAATTTTTCACATCTTCCACAGAACAATCTAAAAATTCAGCCATTTCCTCAGCAGAAGGCGGTCGCTCCAACTGTTGTTCCAACTCAGAAAACGCACGATTGATTTTATTGATCGTTCCAATTTTATTGAGCGGCAAACGAACAATACGCGCCTGCTCTGCCAATGCTTGAAGAATCGACTGGCGAATCCACCAAACAGCATATGAAATGAATTTGAATCCTCGTGTTTCATCGAAACGTTCAGCCGCCTTGATCAAACCAACATTTCCTTCGTTGATCAAATCAGGAAGTGACATTCCTTGATTTTGGTATTGTTTAGCCACCGAAACAACAAAACGTAAATTTGCCTTGGTTAACTTCTCCAAAGCGACTTTATCTCCATTCTTAATTCTTCGCGCCAACTCCACTTCCTCCTCTGCCGTGATCAAATCGACACGACCAATCTCCAATAGATATTTATCCAACGAAGCTGTCTCACGATTGGTAACCTGTTTTGTAATTTTTAGCTGTCTCATACCTCAAAATATTCGGTTCTTATATATTAAAACGTAAAAAACAAGTTATTGGTTGGATATTTTTGCTCAATGAAAGCTACCAATTGAACAAAACTCTTTCACTTTTCGAACAAATCACTTATTTCAATGAATATTCGTCTCGATTCTACTCCTATCGTTATTTTTGTGATATGAAAATTCTAATGGTGTGTTTGGGGAACATTTGTCGATCGCCAATGGCAGATGGTTTACTTCGTAAAAAAGTAGTGAGCGAAGGGCTTGATGTTGAGGTCGATTCGGCTGGAACAGCGGCGTATCACGTAGGGAATCCACCTGATAAGCGCATGCAAGCAACGGCCAAATCGATGGGATGTCCAATTGATATGTTGCGCGCTCGACAATTTGTTGTGAGTGATTTTGATCGGTTCGATCGCATTTTCGTTATGGACGAGAGTAACCGAACGAATGTTCTTTCACTTGCCAGAGATGAAAAGGACGAATCAAAAGTGGAAATGCTCCTCAATTTGAGTCACCCGAACCAAGACCTCGAAGTGCCTGATCCCTATTATGGAGGCGACCAAGGCTTTATTGATGTCTATAACATGATTGATGAAGCAACAGATGTGCTCATCGACCAACTAAAAAAGTAATTCATGGAACAAGGAACGATATATATGATCCCGGTAACGTTGGGAGGTGAAGTAGTAGACGATGTGATTCCTGCAAATGTGCAGTCGATTGCAACAGGGCTGCGTTGTTTTATTGTAGAGAATGTGAAATCAGCTCGACGTTTTCTTCGAAAGATTGACCGTGAATTTCCAATTGACGACTGCCAATTTTTTGAGATCAACCGAAAAGCAGATAGCTCTCAATTTCACCGCTTTCTAAAACCTGCTTTGGAAGGACAAGATATTGGCGTAATGTCAGACGCTGGATGTCCAGGTGTAGCAGATCCAGGTGCTATCGTGATGAATTTAGCACACGAGAAACAACTTCGCGTGAAGCCACTTGTTGGTCCTTCTTCCATTCTTTTGACATTAATGGGAAGCGGATTTAACGGACAAGATTTTTCTTTCTCCGGATATTTACCCAAAGACCGCAAAGCGCGTGTTCGAGCCTTAAAAGACTTTGAAGCTGATGCTTATCGGACTGGAAGAACACACTTGTTCATGGATACACCTTTCCGGAATATGAACGTGTTGGAAGATTTATTGAATGATTTGGCGGACACAACTATGATTTGCATTGCGAGTAATCTGACTTTACCTAGCGAGAATATTCGTACAATGTCGGCGAAAGATTGGCGCGAACATGCATATGATTTAGCCAAAAAACCGACGATGTTTGCCATAGGAAAAAAACAATAATCCTTCCCAACCTTATTCATAATCTGATCGTTGTGTTTTCAAGTATAGACAACTTAACCTAAATCTCACAACATGAAAACACTTCTATTCTTTCTTGCGTTCGCAGTATCCAACTGTGTCGTTTCTCAGACCATTGTCCCTTTTCCCGATTCGATCGCATCGTGGACAAATGTTGACAGTTATTACACAATCACAGGTCCCAACCCAATTACAGATCAGGTGGTGACCATCACAAACATTGATGAGTTTTGCATGAACGATCTTGACACAGTCATCAATTCCACTGATTACGTACAACTTGACAATTGTTCGGGAACATACGTAGGAGCCCTTCGAGATTCAAGTGGAGTGATTACCTATGTTCCCAAAGATTCTACGGAAGCCTATCTTCTGTATGACTTCAATGCTCAACTGGATGACACATTGAGTATTTACGTCTATGATTATGACTACATGATCACTCCTCAAATTACCGAAGCGGTTGTATTCGGAATAGACAGTGTGGATATAGGAGATGGAATTCAACGTAAAAGCCTTGAGCTCTACGCGGATGGTAGTAATTACAACTACAGCCTTTTTGCGATATCTGGTATAGGATCGACATCTGGACTTTTCCGAGCTCAATTTGCCAATGTATCGAATAGCAATACGCAGTTATTCTGTATGACAGAAAACAACATTACGCTCTTTCCAAGTTATAACACAACGTGCGGCAATGCCAGCATCAATGAAAATGAAGTTTCCTTCTTCGAAGTTTATCCAAATCCGAGTACCGACAAACTACATATAAAAGGTGATTTTGGAAACAACCAAGTAACGGTTACACTTCTTACTACTTTGGGAGCAAAGGTGATTCAGAAAACTCTACATCCTTCCAACATGGAAATAAATGTATCAGCGCTATCGCGTGGAATGTATTTAGTTCAGGTTAAAGATGAAACTGGGAAATCTGCGACAGTTCCTATTTTTAAAGAATAAGCACTAATTGGGTGATTAGGGAAATACTCACTATTTCATTCCTCTACGCTTCTTGATCGCTTCGTAGGATTCTTGAATCTTTTGGAACTTCTCTTTGGCTCCTTTTTGGTATTCCTCGCCCATTTGAGCCACTTTGTCAGGGTGGAATTTGATGGCCATTTTGCGGTACGCCTTTTTGACTTCATCGTCCGTTGCATTGGGATCAATTCCAAGTACTTTGTAGTCTGAATCGACGTTTCGATAGAACATGTTTTTCACGCTCTCGAAATCCACGCTGGAAATGCCCATCATGTTTGAAATGTTCTGAATGACGTCAATTTCAGATGGTGACACATCCCCGTCGGCTTTGGCGATTCCAAAAAGATAATGCAACAACTGAACACGCACTTCCGGCTGCATTCGCATTCGAATGTCTTGACAGATTTTCTGAAGGGGAATATTCCCTGAATCTAAAAAGCGCTTGAGTGTTTGTAAGTGCTGATTGTTGAATTGCGGCCCGAACTGCTGCGCAAAAAACGCCTTCACGTAATTCAGTTCTGCTTTGAGCACTTTTCCATCGGCTTTCATCACGGCTGCCGATAAAGCGATAAGCATTGTAGGGACATCACTCGATGTGGTTGCTCGTTGTTGATACAGATTGAACAATTCTTCCGCAGTAAATTGTCTTCCGCCTGCTCCTCCGCCAGCTTGCGCCTGAAACTGTTGCTTCAAGCGTTGATAGTTATCCACTCCCGATCCAATAATAAATCCGAGAATTCCACCCCAGAAACTTCTTCCGAAGGCAAAAAAACCAATTACTGCAAAAATGAATTTAAACAAATCTCTATCGTTTTAAAAAAGCGGGTAAGCCTTCACCTACCCGCCTTCTGTTATCTTAATTATACCAATTCTATGCTTCGCTGAATGAAGGCATTCAGTTCTTCTCCTTTCAACATCCCTTGCGATAAGAGCGCAATATCGGTCAATTGCTTCACCTTGCGATCTTTCGACTTTTTGGTTTTTGTGTTCAGTACTTCACTGATTTTCTCGTGGTTCGCATTTACAACTACGTTGTACGTCTCAGGGAAAGCACCGTAGAATCCACCGCCACCCATTGCTTGCTGTTCTTTCATTCTACGAATGAACTCAGGCTGAGTAATGATGATGGGAGCGTCTCCAGAATCCATGCTCTCGACGTTAACCGTGTACTTTTGCTTGTCCAATACTTCTTCGAACAATGGCTTCAATGCCTCTTCGTCTTCCTTCGTCAATTTAGATGGAATCTCCTCATCTTTTTGAATCAACTTATCCAAAGTGTCCGAATCAACGCGGGCAAATGTTACATTTTCATTCGTTTGTTCCATTCTGCCGATCCAGTGTGGAGCAAGCGGTCCATCGATGTGAAGCACATCATATCCACGACCTTTCGCATTTTGAACGAATCCGTATTGTTCTTCTGGTGCATTCGTGTAAAGAATCACCAATTTTTCGTCTTTGTTCGTTTGAAGCGTCGCAATTTTCTCTTTGTATTCTTCCATTGTGAAGAACTCGCCTTCCGTGTTTGTCAACAAGGCAAATTTCTTCGCTTTTTCCGCAAACTTATCATCCGACAACATTCCGTACTGTACGAAAAGACTCAAGTCTCCCCATTTCTCTTCGAAATCCTTACGATCATTTCGGAACATTTCTCCCAATTTATCCGCTACTTTCTTCGTGATGTGCGAAGAAATTTTCTTCACGTTCCCATCACTTTGAAGGTACGAACGCGATACGTTTAGTGGAATATCAGGAGAATCAATTACACCATGTAACAATGTCAAGAACTCAGGAACGATTTCTTCCACGCTGTCCGTGATGAACACCTGGTTCGAGTACAAATTGATTTTATTTCGTTGCACCTCCACGTTTTCTTTGATGCGTGGGAAGTACAAAATCCCTGTCAAGTTGAACGGATAATCCACGTTCAAATGAATATGGAACAACGGACTTTCCATTGACATTGGGTACAATTCGCGATAGAAGCTGTTGTAATCATCTTCACTCAAATCTACCGGCGCTTTCGTCCATGCTGGCGATACATTGTTCACTTGGTTTGGAACATCTACCGCAACACGCTTCACTTTTCCGTCTTCATCCTTCTCTCCATTTGGATCGTCAACGTAATCCGTTTTCGTTCCGAAAATCACTGGATGCGGCAAGAATTTACAGTATTTATCAAGAATTCCTTGAATACGCGCTTTTTCCAAGAACTCCGCAGAATCCTCCGAAATGTACATCACGATATCTGTACCACGATCTTCTTTTTCGATCTCCGTAATGGTATATTCTGGCGAACCGTTACTTTCCCACTGCACTGCTTGCGCGCCTTCATGACGAGAAAGTGTTCGGATTTGCACGCGATCTGACACCATGAACGAAGAATAAAATCCAAGTCCGAAGTGACCAATGATCTGCTCTGCTCCTTCTTTTCCTTTATATTGTTGAACAAACTCCTCGGCTCCAGAAAATGCAATTTGATTGATGTATTTATCAATCTCCTCTGCCGTCATACCAATTCCACGATCGCGAATTGTTAGTGTTTTTTCTTCTTTATCAAGGATAACTTCTACCTTCAAATCGCCTAATTCTCCTTTGAATTCACCATTTGAAGCAAGAAACTTCAATTTTTGAGATGCATCAACAGCATTCGACACTAACTCACGAAGGAAAATTTCGTGATCCGAGTACAAGAATTTTTTAATGATTGGAAATATGTTTTCCGTTTGAACATTAATTTGACCTGTTTTCATTTTTTCACCTATTTGTTAATGCCGATTGATCGTCAATCTCTGTGCCATGCCATAAATTCTGACAAACTGTCGCACGGTTCAAGGGATGAAGTTCATATTCTTGACAACCTGACACTTTTTAGGGTTGGAGAAATGTTGATTGTCGGGATTCGACTTTGAATTCGCCTAGTCAGCACCTCTCGATCTTCGACTTCGCTCAGCCCTCGATTTTATACATTCAGTACGTCATACTTAGCCATCGGGTTAGGCGTGTTAACTGCTTTCAATTATTCTTTACATTTGTTTATCGGATGGAAGTAGTAATTGGAATAGTCTTTTTCTTGGTGATTGTGGTATCTCTGCGCACGCAGAAATTCTTCCATCCAGAAGGTGTCCAACCATGGATAATGCCTGTTGCTTTCACGATTAAATGTGCTGCAGGATTACTATTTCTCCAATTTTACATTTTTCAACAAGAGGATGCACACCTTAAAAATGATGCAGGAGCCTTCTACCACGAAGCGCAAATTCTGAATACCGTTTATGACGAATCACCCTCCGACTATTTCAAATTGATTTCAGGAATCGGTGCCACCGAAGAGCTCTCTCAGAAGTATCTTGGTGAAACAAATCATTGGGATTCGGGTAAGCAAGCTGTTTTTCATGACAATCGAAACATCATTCGTGCTCATGCGCTCGTTGACTTCATTTCTGTCGGTTCCATCACTGTACACATGCTGGTTTTCTCGCTACTTTCATTGATAGGAACCTTTCTCTTATTTTTAGTATTAAAACAGCATTCGGCGCTCCATCCCATTTTCATTTTTGCGCTCCTCCTGCTGCTTCCCAACATTCTCTTTTGGTCGTCGGGACTATTAAAAGAACCCTTTATTGTTTTCGGTATTGGCGCTCTTTCCTACGGAATTGCTATCAAACAGACCTTTGGCAAGCGTATCCTCTTCCTTGGAATGGGACTGTTTGCCTTACTTTGTTTCAAGCCGTACATCTTGATTGCCTTGCTCGCCTCGGGGTTTGTTTACTTGATTTACAGCCTTGCTCCGAAACACAAAATGATCACAGCCATTGGAATTCCTATCGTTTTAGCCGGCATTTTCGTGTTGTCCTTTCCTACACTTGTCGACAAAGGCACACATCGTCTTTCGCGCAAGCAGTTTGATTTCTCCAACGTAGGTCGTGGTGGCATTCATGTTCGCTATGCCCCTGATTCTGTTTTTTACTATTTCACGCCAAAGCAAATAAGCAGCTTGAACATCAAAGGAGATTCCGTTTGGTTGACAGAAGAAATTGATGCCTACCACGTAAAGCTTGGCGATTTAGCTCCACCCGTTCCCGTTCACCTTACACCGAACGAGCAAGCATGGCGATTGCATTTTCAACAACCAAGAGCCAACAGTTTCGTGGAAATTCCAGCCATACAGGATGATCCATTGCGATTGCTTACAGCTGCACCCAATGCCCTCTTCAACACATTCTTACGACCGTTCCCAACCGATCCTGGAGGAAAACTGAAATACCTTGCTTTTTTAGAAACCCTGATTCTATTTTCCCTGTTGATTGTAGCCATAATTCAGCGAAGAACGCTTAGCGACCGAGAAAAAGGATTCATCCTTTCCGCTTTCATCTTTTGCGTACTTTTGGGCTTGCTTATTGGTTGGACGACACCCGTTTTGGGAGCCATTCATCGTTATCGATTACCCATTCAATTAGCAATTTTGTGCTGCACAATCATCATATGGAATCCTCACATTAAATTACTTAAGAAATGAAAAAACCATTTGTATACATCACCGGAGCAAGCGCTGGATTTGGAAAAGCGTGTGCTGAACTTTTCGCAAAGGAAGGCTATTCGCTTGTTATTACTGGACGTCGAAATGAGCGTTTGGAAGAACTGGCAGAAACAATCAAGTCGGAGCATAATGTAGAAGTAATCCCATCTTGTTTTGATGTTCGCGATGAAGCTGCCGTAAAAGCAGCCGTTGCTAACTTGTCGGATGATGTTAAATCGAATATTTCCATTTTGATCAACAATGCAGGATTGGCTGTTGGGAAAGGTCCTATTGACGAAGGAATTTCAGACGACTGGAACCGAATGATTGATACCAATGTAAAAGGATTGTTGTACGTTTCTCGGGCGATTATCCCCTTCATCAAGGCGTTTGACGGTCCACGACAAATCATCAACATTGGAAGCATCGCAGGAAAGGAAGTGTATCCCGGTGGAAACGTGTATTGCGCGTCCAAGCATGCCGTTGATGCACTTACGAAAGGCATGCGAATCGATTTGTTGCCGCACACTATTAAAGTATCTCAAATTGCTCCAGGATTGGCCGAAACCGAATTTTCAGTAGTTCGTTTCAAGGGAGATCAGGAAGTCGCCGACGCTGTTTACGATGGGTACGAGCCTCTTTTAGCGAAAGATATTGCTGAAACTGCGCTTTTCTTAGCCACACGACCTGCGCATGTGAACATAGACGATGTCATAATCAAGCCTACGGCTCAAGCCAATTCAACAATTGTCAAGAAAAATTAGAAGTCAGCCTTTAATCTTTTAAGGATTTAAGCTGTCGAGCCACAACTGAAGATCTTTGCGTTCGCTTGTTGTGAGCGTCACGTCTTCTTTGGGCATTTTCTTTTTGACGAACACCTGTTTGTAGATCTTTCTTGATTTACTGTTCATGTTGTCCTTTGTGAAAATCACCGATTTGTTTTTCTTTCGGTGGCAGTCATTGCATTTATTTTGAAGAACAATTAATGCTTTTTGCTTCAACTTTGGATCAGGTGTTTGCCACGTTGTGATTTCCTCATTCATTTCGTTCGAAGAAAAGGAAACCAGAGCAAAACATGTCAATACGAATAAAAGCCACAACCATTTCATAGCTTGCAAGTTATAGAAATAAGATGGAAACGAGAAATTAGGCCTCTTCGTTCAGCTTTTCGGATTTCTTCTCAGCTGCTTTCACTTCTTTTAATCGAACATAGGCATCTAGCACTTCATTGATAGAACCGTATGTGCGCCCACGAATAGACAACATGTGCTCTTCCGACATCCACTTCACCTTTGTAATTCCCTCCTTGATTTGAGGAACTACCTTACGCGGACCTTTGTACTTCATCATGTACCAATCTGTTCGCTTGAGTGCCCAGCGACCTTTCCATTTCATCGTGTGGTAAGTGACAACAAGAGGATCGGTAATTTTGTGACCATCAATTCCACATTCCTCCGCCACTTCGCGAATCGCCGCATCTTCTTTTGCTTCCTTTTTATCAATTTTCCCTTTCGGAATGTCCCAAATTCCTTTCCGCTTAATCAGCAAGAAAAATTCTTTTCGTTTCACCAAACCTCCAGCCGCTTTGATCTTAACAAAGTCAGAAAACACTTCTTTAAATGACTCTTTGGGATCTTCACAAATGATTTGCAACGGGCAATCTACTGAGACCTGTGTTTTCAGTAAAAGACGAATTCCCTTCGGGAAAGAACCAATATCTTTCACCTTGATGAAAGGGTTATTTTTATCGACATCTTTCGATTCTACAAAAATTACTGGCTTATGATCAACAAATACTTTGTACATTTGCATCCATGATTTTTAACGATGACAAGGCCCTAAAAGTAGCAGAATTTTTGCTGCAAATCAAAGCGGTTAAATTACAACCGAATAATCCCTTTACGTGGGCATCAGGAATTAAGTCTCCGATTTACTGTGACAATCGCGTAACACTCTCGTACCCAAATATTCGTACGTTTATTCGACAAGAATACGCTGAAACTATTTTGGATTCATTCGGGAAGCCTGATGCGATTGCCGGAGTAGCAACTGGAGGTATTGCACAAGGAGCATTGGTTGCGCAAGAACTAGGCTTGCCTTTTATTTACGTTCGTAGTTCGGCTAAAAAGCACGGAATGGGAAATCAAATTGAAGGATACTTCGAAGAAGGACAAAAAGTAGTGGTCATTGAAGATTTGATTTCGACTGGTGGAAGTAGTCTAAAAGCGGTTGAAGCTCTTCGCGAAGCAAACCTTGAAGTGAAAGGTCTTGTTGCCATCTTTACCTATGGTTTTGACATCGCTAAGAATAACTTCACCGAAGCAAATTGTCCGTACCGAACACTTACCAATTACGACATCTTGCTAGAGCATGCCAAAGAGACAAATTTGATCTCAGAGGAAGAAGCAACCTCATTGCTCGAATGGAAATCTGACCCACAATCCTGGAAAAAATAAGCACATGAAAATTAACAGTCAAACCGTTCTCGTATCCGCACCGCAACAAGAAGTATTTGATTTCTTGAAAGATGCGAACAACATTATTCACCTTTTGCCACAGGACAAAGTGTCCGATTTCAAAGCGACAAAAGATGAATGTTCATTCAAAGTGCAAGGCGGTGTGATCATTTCATTGATTCACGATGGTGAAGAAGGAACCGATAAACTATTCATGAAATCAGGAGAGAAATCACCCTTTCCTTTTCGTTTGACGATCTATACTTCGGATAAATCAGATCAAACAGAAGGGAAAATTGAATTTGATGGAAAAGTAAACATGTTCCTGAAAATGATGGTCGAAAAACCACTGACAAACCTTTTCGATTACATGTCAAAGAAACTTCAAGAGCACTTCGCGTAGCGAGAACCCGCGTTTTTCCTTACTTATGCTTTTAGGAATTTGATCTCTTTCAGATCGTATTCTACCTGTCCCCCATTTTTTAATACAATGAGTTTTCCTGAAGGTGCTACACCTAGAATTTCTCCTTTGAAAACACCCTCTGCATCTTTAAACGAGTGCATTGACTTATAGCGATATAGCTTTTCCAAATACCGTTCGTGGAGTAATTCAGGCTGATTCAATAATTCCATTGAAAGCTCATTGAATGAGGTGACAACCGAATACAACGCATCCCGAACAGGATAAAACTGTCCTAATTCGCACTGAATGCTTGTCGCATCGAATTTTCCAAAACGCATTTGATTGATGTTCAACCCTACTCCAATGATGGAACGAAGAGGGCCTTTTCCTGAAATCATGTTTTCGATCAAGACACCAGAAATTTTTCTTCCTCCGATCAAAATATCGTTTGGCCATTTTATCTCAGGACGAAGTCCCAGCTTTTCCAAAAAATGACAGAGCGACAAAGCGATCAATTTTGACAAATCGAACTGATTCTCTACTGACAGATTGGCTAATTCCAAATAAGTACTAAAAGTCAGGTTCATCCCAGGCTCTGCGTGCCATTCCGAACCTCTTTGTCCTTTTCCTGCAAACTGTTCATCTGCCAAAATTACCGTTCCTGATGCCAATCCTTGTGACTTTACTAGATTGGCAGTATAATTGTTCGTTGAATCCACAGATTCTAGATGAATCAATTTTCGTCCGATTTGCATCTTGCTAATTTAACAGTTCGAGATGTCAAATGTACGTTTTTAATGATTTTAAAGGTTAAATTTGCAAGGATAAGGAACAACTAAATGAACGAAGAAATCCAAGATAGTGCCTCTCACGAAAATATGGCACACGAAAACGATTCTCAATTGCTCTGCGACACAATCGTAGAGGGAATGCAAGAAAACAAAGCAAAAGACATTGTTGTGCTCGATTTACGTGACATCGAAACAGCAGTGTGTGACTTTTTTGTGATTTGCTCAGGAGATTCATCCACCCAAGTTGATGGTATTAGCAATTCGGTGGCACGACATACCCGAAAAACAATTTCGGAAAAACCGTGGACCATTGAAGGACAAAACAATTCCGAGTGGATTTTAATGGATTACGTAAGTGTCGTTGCCCATGTTTTTTATCATGAAACAAGAGACTTCTACGATCTAGAAGAACTTTGGTCGGACGCGAAACGAACTGATATCCCAAACTTGAATTAACAATATAATGGCAGATAATAACTCAAATAAAGACAAAAAGAAAAGTCCATTTTCCGTTTATTGGATTTACGCAATTATCGGTGTTGCCCTGATTGCATTTCAATTGTATTCTTCCTCTGGAGGATCAGCAGAAATCCAGCGGAAAGGAACGTTTTGGCAACTTGCCGAAGTAGGCGGAGTTGAAAACGTGAAGGTAATTACAAACCTCAGACGCGTTGATTTCCAATTGACGGAAGAAGGTGAAAAATTGGCAGGACGTGAGAAATCAGAAGATTTCAATACGATCAAGAAAGCCTTGAAAAATAAGCGAAGCATTAGCTCAACGAAAACAACTTTTTCGATGAAAATTGGTGACCTCGGTAACTTCGAGGACGCCATTCGAAAACACAACGAAGAGCTGAAAGCGAGCAACTCTAAAATTCCTCCTATTGAGTACAGCTACGAAGAGGAAGTGAATTATTTGGGTGGTATCCTGAGTTTCATCTTGCCCATCGTGATCATTATCGCTTTGTGGATGTTCGTGATGCGACGAATGTCTGGAGGTGGCGGAGCCGGCGGAGCTGGACAAATCTTCAACATTGGAAAATCGAGAGCGAAAGTTTACGAGAAAGGTAAAAACACGAACGTAACATTCAAAGATGTTGCAGGACTCGAAGGAGCGAAGGAAGAAGTAGAAGAGATTGTTGAGTTTTTGAAACAACCTAAGAAATACACGGCACTTGGAGCCAAAATTCCGAAAGGAGCATTGTTGGTAGGACCTCCGGGTACAGGTAAAACATTATTGGCTAAAGCCGTAGCAGGTGAAGCGCAAGTTCCATTCTTCTCCCTATCGGGATCTGATTTCGTAGAGATGTTTGTTGGAGTTGGAGCCTCACGTGTTCGTGACTTGTTCAAGCAAGCGAAAGAAAAAGCACCTTCAATCATCTTTATTGATGAGATTGATGCCATTGGTCGTGCCCGTGGAAAAAACAACAGTTTTGGATCAAACGATGAGCGTGAAAACACATTGAACCAACTCTTGACAGAAATGGATGGGTTTGGAACAAACTCCGGTGTGATCATCCTTGCCGCAACAAACCGAGCGGATGTATTGGATAGCGCCTTGATGCGTGCTGGACGTTTCGACCGTCAGATTTATGTGGACATGCCCGATTTGAACGAGCGTAAAGAAATCTTCGAGGTACACTTGAAGCCTTTGAAACTTGAGTCGGATTTGGATATCGATTTTCTTGCGAAGCAAACACCAGGTTTCTCTGGAGCCGACATTGCCAACTTGTGTAACGAAGCGGCATTGATTGCAGCAAGAAAGAACAAAACAGTTGTTGAAAAGCAAGATTTCTTGGATGCTGTCGACCGTATTATTGGTGGATTAGAGAAAAAGAACAAAATCATTACGCCAGAAGAGAAACAAGCGATTGCCTTCCACGAAGCAGGTCACGCAACGATCTCTTGGCTTTTGGAACACGCTCACCCATTGGTGAAAGTAACGATTGTACCACGTGGTCGTTCACTGGGAGCTGCCTGGTATCTTCCTGAAGAAAGAAGTATCACCACAACAGAGCAAATTCTAGATGACATGTGTAGTGCATTGGGAGGTCGTGCTGCTGAGAAATTGATCTTCGGAAAAATTAGTACTGGAGCATTAAGCGATTTGGAAAAAGTCACAAAGCAGGCTTACGCCATGGTTTCAATGTATGGATTGAATGATAAAGTGGGGAACATCTCTTTCTACGATCCTCAAGGAAACGGTGGATTTACCAAACCATATTCGGATCATACAGCTCAAGTAATCGACGAAGAAGTAAGTAAAATGATCGAAGAACAGTACGATCGTGCCTTAAAACTTCTCGAAGAAAACAAAGACAAATTGACGAAACTTGCGAATAAGTTGTTGGAAAGCGAAGTGATCTTCAAAGAAGATTTAATTGCTATCTTCGGTAAACGTGCTTGGGACAAAGACGAAACCATCGAAATCAAAACAGTCGATGAAACAGCTTCTGAAGAAACAGAAGAAACAACGTCTGAATCCGTAGCATCAAACGAGAAAGAAGATACGAATGAAACTGATTCAACGACTTCGGGAGAAGTGGACGACACTTCGGATGAAACTAGTGAAGGAGCCTAAATGGGTTTCAGTGTACGATTCACATGAAGAGTACAGCATTCATATCAAAAAATTAGCGTTGGAAGACGCAGGAATTCCCGTTATGATCTTTGATCAGCGGGATTCTTCGTATAACGCGTTTGGGTACATCTACCTGCACGTTCCAACTGAGTTGAAAGAAAGAGCACTTCAAGTGTTAGAAGAACAAACATAAATATGATCGTTAGAGCCCTCACAGGAATTGTTTTTATTGGTGTTATCATTGGAAGTTTGCTCTGGTCGGTACACGCCGTTACCGTAGTATTTGCCGCCTTTCTTGTCTTGGGCGTGCATGAGTTCTACGAACTATTTAAAGACCATAAAACCATTGAAGTTTCACCCGTTTTGGGGTTATCGTTGGGACTCACGATTTCCGCACTTGTGATTGCTTCGCTTTACCAATTGATGCCTTTTGTTGTGCCGATGGCTGCCATCCTCCCGTTGATTTTCATCGGTTTGGTTAGTGAAATTTGGCGCAAAAAGAAAGAACCAATTGTTAACAGTACCATTTTACTATTGGGATTGATTTATGTGGTTCTCCCCTTTCTTTTATTGATTGGAATCCATCACAACTCCCCGCAATATCCAGAAGTTGGAGTCCCCATCATATTGGGAATGTTCTTGCTTATTTGGACGAACGATACCTTCGCCTATCTCACCGGGAAATTCCTAGGAAAAACAAAACTTATCGAGCGCGTTTCTCCCAATAAAACATGGGAAGGAACCATTGGAGGCATTTTATTTACACTTGCCGTGGGTTCAGTTCTAGGCTACTTCAACAACAACTTTGTATTTTGGATCCCAGCGGCTGCCATCATCGCACCTTGTGCCATTATCGGGGACCTATTCGAGTCTGTTCTCAAACGAAATCTCGGTATCAAGGACTCAGGAAACATTCTCCCCGGACACGGTGGAATTCTCGATCGCTTCGACGCAACTCTGATGGCGGTTCCTTTCTTTTTCTTGTGGGTGATTGTACACGATTTATACTTGTAGGCGCGAACATTCGTTGTGTGAAAGAGGTGAGATAAGTGCGCATTGTTTGAAGGAGTAGTGCACGGATATATTGGATAGAAGGATATATGTGTGTATTTGTTTTAAATTAGTGCTTGGTATAAGTAAGTTATACACAATGACAAGCACGATGTTTAAATATACAATATGTGAACCGCTCAATCCTACCATAGTAGATAAGGGCAATATAACAAAAGAGGGATTTAGAAATGTTCTTCAAAACTTTCCTTGGATTGATATGCTGCGTGAATTAGAGAATGCGGAAGAATCAAAAGTATGCTATTCACCGTCTTTAGAGTTGGTAGATATGAAATCGAATCATTCACTTGCCATTTCTATAGTTGGGCCAGAATCTGAATTAGAATATTACATCTTTTACAAACGCCCAAAAACTATCACCAAAAGGAAGTGGTTTAAAACTGTTGAGGTGTTCGAACCGGAATTTTTAACGGATAGAACAGGACAATCCCAAAAAGACATGGAAGAAGCTTTTCATGCACTTCTGGAAGGGAATTTTGAATTACTCGAATCGCGCTGGGGATGATTTGGATTCTCATAATTGGATTAATATTAATTGGACTAATTGGATTTATCTATGTTCGGAATTTTATGTCTTTACGTCCGAAGGATGATGGATTTGAATACGTATTGGTAAAAGATGATGGCAGCGTCTGGGAGCTTGAACAAGAAGACCAAGAGTATCTGACAGAAGAGTTTCATCCTAATGATGGAGCTCGACCATACATTAAAAGTAGGTATGACCAATTAACCCCAGATGGTAGGATTGGCGGCTTTATTCCTCGAAGAAGAGTTCCGAGAAGAATTAAAATAAATAAGTAATGTGTATAACATCAACTAAAAGCCACGGGCTGAACAACCACAACCGAGAAGCCCGCGTCTCCTAGTTGAGAACCGTTATGCGGCAGCTAAAAA
>JABXHO010000006.1 GCA_013373595.1 Flavobacteriales bacterium
ACTACGTTTTGATTAAAAATTTATTCGTGATCGAATAAACGCTAGAAAAAAGAAGTACTAGATATTCGCTATTTTTAAAACAAAAACTAAATATAACAGACCCTATACTGCATCCGCGCACCACTTCGTTATGCGCTGTACGCAGTATAGCGTCATAACGTTATATGCAATAACAATCGAAACGTCATCTACATAGTATTGACTCTTATCCGCAGTGGTTCTGAATAATTGTTATCTTAGATTTATTGTAATTGTCCACTATTTTTCCCTAAAAACATATAGGCGGGTAATTGTCTATAAAATAATCCAGATGGCCAAATTTTCCAAACAATTAAAAGAAGCATCAAAAGCAATAAAAAGGTTCCGAGAATTGTCGGAAAGAGCTTCACTAGAAAACCAACAGGCAAAAGGCAAAAAAACTGGATCCAAAGAATTTTTAGACGCGAAAAGGGCATCAAGAAAAAGCCAAAGAGAGAGCGAAAAAAAGTACAAGCAGTTTTACAAAATTTACAATAAAATAAACATACCGCTTAACGAGGAATCAGTGAAACATCTGGAGGTTTTGAGTCGGTTAACGGATTTCGAACAAAAAGTATACATTTTTAAGTCTGGACTTGGAACGGGTATTAGCTTTCATGATTACGAAATACAGAGAGCATCAAAACAGAATCGAAGAACTGTCAATCAAGCGTATAATAAGGCGAAACAATTCATTAAGGCTTATGAAAGGAAACAACTGACGGAAGGAGTTCTGTATTCGAAAGAAATCATTTCTGAAGTTAAAAATCTTAGTCCAGAGTTACTCAACTACTTGATTAAAAACCGACCTGATTTGAGGCTCCTTCATTGGAAAACTACCGAACAATTAGTCGCAGAATTTTTCGCAAGTTGGGGTTACAACACTGAACTAGTCGGAAAAAACTCATATACCAGCGCAGATATAATAGCTATTAGACCTAATGATTTAAGTAATATAGGGTTCAAATGTTATATAGAAGTAAAAAACACAAAACAAAAAGTGGGAATTGAGGTGATTAATCAGTTGATTGGAGCTATTTCAAGCGAAAGACTGCTAAACGGGTATCACGTAGGTATGATAGTATCAATTTCAGGGTTTAAGGATGTCAATAAATGGTCTCCTGATCAACTAAAGTATTTAGGCGTGGAAATGAGGGATAGTACTGATGTTAACAATTGGCTCGACAATTATCAATTCAGCGATAGCGGTTTATGGCTGAGGCAATAACCAGACCCTTTAAGCTGAATCAATATCACCGAAATGCAAAAATCATCGGTTATAGAAAAGTATTGAATGCGTATAACCGCACCTACACCCCATGCGGGTATTCACTTCGAGCGATCACTTATGTGTTAACAATACTATTCTTATCTTCGAAAAAACAACCTTGGTTGCAATCCGCACGTTGCGTAGCTGCCAAACGTTATACGCAAGGGAAAAATCGTGACCAGTCAGTAACTTCGATATTCTTTTCGTATAATTACTAAAAGCACAACCACTATGAAAACACTAGCCTTTTTAATTTGCATTTCGTTAACAGCACTAACATATTCTCAGAATATGATTGAAGGATTCAATACTGAAAGTGTTAATGTTGATACTCTCTTGAACAAGAGGACAGTGGGAAAAAACAATAAATATTCCCCCGACGCACTAACAATTCTTTTTGCTAACACATTTAACGCTGCATTGCTAGGCGCAAATGATGTCGTAAGCTCAAAATACTATGCCACTTTGACCAACGAGGACAACGAATTTTCTTTTGGATATAATTTTAATTTACAAAAAAACAAAATTCAAAAGGCGTCTTGGCTATTTAGTGCTGGTGGAACTGTAAAATCCAAAAGCGGCTTCGCCACAATCTATAAGAATTCTAAACTACAAAGTGATATTCGTCTTAACCTAAAGGCTAACTCAATTGGTAGAGGAATTATCTTTTTTTCAGAAGAAGATCAAGGGAAAAGTTCAAAATTTTACGATTCAATCGTTTACGTAAAGTACGAAAAAGAACTTACGAAATACCTTGGTTCAGGAGGAGAACTGGAAAAAGAAGTTCACCGTCTTAAAATCTTAGAACAAGATGTCAGTAATGAAGCTATTCAAAAGATGATTGAGAAGAAAAGCATTGAGTTAAGAGAAAAAATAGCCGAGGAAGAGGTTAAAGCAATCAACGATTTTCATTTATATAAGTACCTCTGGGACCATGCTTGGTCTTTTTCTACATCTCTTCCAATTTCCAGAAGTGAATACATAACGTCGGACACTATAACATCCATTGATACTACTGGTCATATGCATTTCCCTTGGTCTGTCAATATTCAGTGGACTAACGTTTTGAAATTTAAGAAACAATCTACACTATATCTTACACTACGGGGTAAAGTATATCACAATAACAATATTGCAACAGACGAGATTAATTCCGCTGATTTTTTAAGTTTCGTAAACCAAACAGCAACCAATCAAGCAGTGACAAATACGAATAAGGTATATGTTGGAGAGTTTCGACAATTTATCACACCTGCTTTTGCAGCCGAATTAATTTGGTATCCGTATTCATCTTGGGTTGGGCTTAGCGGCAGTGTCGAACAGTCAGTTGGCGACTATAATTCACTAGATTGGAAACTCGGATTACCAGTAGTTCTCAAGGATAAGGAAGGAAAACCAACCGTTAATTTTGAGCTTCAGTGGAAGGAAATAAATAAAACTCATTTAATTGGTTTACGCTTTGGCTTTATATTAGGGAAATTCGTCAACTAGCTCTGAAAATGTGCGTATAACATAGAACTGAGCTAAAATCCAAACATTTTCTTCTCTTTTATACTAATTGTCTTCTTCTGTAATTCTGGTCATAAACCAGATCATTCTTCACGACTCCAAAAGACTGTTTGATCA
>JABXHO010000027.1 GCA_013373595.1 Flavobacteriales bacterium
ACCGCGCGTTGGTAAAATGGCGGAACATTACGGCTTCCCATACGAAGTGGTAAAAATCGGATTCAAATACATCGCTGATATCATGGTAGAAGAAGATGTATTGGTAGGAGGTGAAGAGTCTGGAGGAATCGCAACCAAAGGACACATTCCTGAGCGCGACGGAATCTGGATGGGATTAATCATCTGGGAATTCATGGCGAAGTCTGGTAAATCTTTGGACGACCTAATTGACGAAGTCTACGAAATTGTAGGAGGATTCAAATTTGAACGTAGCGATTTACACATTACTGAAGATCTTAAAATGAAGATCGTAGAAAACTGTAAAAAAGGTGTCTACAAAGAATTCGGTGAGTACAAAGTGGATAGCGTTGGAACAATTGATGGGTTTAAGTATTTCTTAGATGCTGATCGTTGGGTCATGATTCGTCCTTCGGGAACTGAGCCTGTATTGAGAACATACGCCGAAGCTCCAACTTTGGAAGAAGTGCGTCACATTTTGAAAGTGACGGAAGAAACGATTTGTAAGTAATCAACAGTGGACTGAGCGGAGGCGAAGTCCACATGGAAGAAAATAAAATATACCCAGGCGGACGTTGTGGAGTCAAAGTGTGCCAAAATCAAGTCAATTCAACAAATGTCCTCATCCATCGGTACCATATTCAAATTGAGCACCTTCGGTGAGTCGCATGGAGTGGCTATTGGTGGAGTGATTGACGGTGTGCCTTCAAACGTTCAATTGGATCTTGAAGCTATACAGCACGAATTGGATCGGCGCCGTCCTGGACAATCTTCGATCGTTACGCAACGAAAAGAATCGGACCAAGTTCAGTTCTTATCAGGAATTTTTGAAGGGAAAACGACCGGGACTCCCATCGGATTTATCATTCCAAATAAAGATCAAAAATCGAAGGATTACGATCATATCAAAGATGTTTACCGTCCGTCTCATGCTGATTTCACGTACGATAAAAAATACGGAAACCGCGATTACCGTGGAGGAGGACGCTCTTCGGCAAGAGAAACAGCCTGTCGAGTTGTAGCTGGAGCCATTGCGAAGCAAATTTTAGCGACTCACGGAATTGACATCTTTGCCTATGTTGATCAAGTTGGCGCTATTTCCATGCAAGGCGAAGTACGACGTGAGGAAATTGATCAGAACGTGGTGCGTGCAGCCAACTTAGACGACGCAAAACGAATGGAAGAACTCATTCAATTGGTCCGTAAAAAAGGGGACACGGTTGGCGGAAGTGTTTCATGCAAAATTCTGAATGCCCCATTTGGACTGGGAGAACCTGTTTTCGATAAATTACACGCAGTACTCGGAAAGGCAATGCTTTCAATTAATGCCGTAAAAGGATTTGAGTACGGAAGTGGATTCGCTTCCATCGAAATGAATGGATCGGAACACAACGACGCGTTCAATGCGGATGGTTCAACAAAAAGTAATTTTTCTGGAGGAATTCAAGGAGGAATCAGCAATGGTATGCCAATTGAAATGCGCATTGCGTTTAAGCCAGTAGCGACAATTGTGCAAGAACAAGATTCAATTAATTCAGAGGGAGAGAAAGTGAAAGTAATGGGGAAAGGACGTCATGATCCGTGCGTTGTTCCGCGTGCTGTTCCTATTGTAGAGGCAATGGCAGCAATCACCATTCTTGATTTTTTGTTGCGCGCAAATGCGGTCAAACTAACGAAGTGAGTAGAGTTATTTAGCAGTTCCTACGCGGTTAACTTTTACTCTAACGGATGTTGCGTCAACGTGCTTTTCTGATTTGTAATAGAATCCTGCCAAATCTCCAGGAGCCAATTGGTCTTGAACTGTATAGTTTTCTGTTCCTAAAAGTTCATTCGAATCATTATAGAAAGAGGCAATTAACTCCGTGCTTTCAAAATACGATTCACTCGAGAAGTTTTTAATGGAACCTTCAATAATCCAATATCCTTTTGAATTTTGACGTGCAGTATACTCAGCATCAACGTATTTTTCGGCATATTCGTTTTCGAACTCTTTCGTGGTTAATTTCTCCGTTTGAAACTGATCCCATGAGGCAATTTGAACGACTTCATCCTCATAAACGCGTTGTTCATCCGGGTCGAAATTGGTACTTCGCAGCTCGCAACTTGTTGTGAGTGTGATTAGGGAAACAATGAAAAATACGTACTTCATGACGCTGTGTTTAGTAGTTACACCACTAAGATACAACCAGAAATAGTCAATTCCACGGTCAATCGGTAAAACGGGTGTTTTCCGCAATTCGAGTTTGAAAACTTGAGTTATTCGTATTTAAGTTTTTGATTTTAAAGTTGTTAATGGTGAAATTTCACGGCTTATTTTCTCCGTTTTGCGTAATTTCCGCATGTTTTTAACTGAAAAACGGGTAGAAATACTGGGGTGAAAAATGGCTAATTTCACTCACTATATGTACTAAACAATTGAAATTTTCATCTGGGTAATCATTTAGAAGTAAAAGAAAGGCATCCATACTCAACTGTTATTTTCGGAAATCGTAATGATTTCTTAACGAGAGAAGGTCTAGTTGTTTTTTAACTTTGCAACGACTTCTTGAGTATGATATCCTATATGACTGCGAAAAGTAGAAATAAACCATACGGAGAGGCAAATGTAAATACCGATAAATGCAGCTTTTACTCAGATTAGGGACATTTCTAACTGTTCTTTTTCTCGTTCCGATGTTTGTAACGTCTCAGGTTCTTTTCTTGGAAACATTTGATGAAGCCAATGGGGCAACAACTGGTACTGCAAGTGGATTAGATTGGTCGGTAGACTGTCCAACGTGCCTTTCTGGTGATTACTGGGAAGTTCAAAACGGAGTGTTGGAAGGGAATGATACGAATGGCGAAGCCGAGTGGTTGAATGATGACTTAATTGATGTAAGTACTTGCGGTTTTGTTGAGGTTAGCTTCGATATCCAAAGCGTTGGAAATATGGAAGCGTGTGGAACAGGATGCAATTCTGCGGATTGGGTAAGGTTTCAATATAACGTCGATGGTGCAGGGTGGATGGATCCACCGAATTCCTACTTTTGTTCAGGACCATGTTCGGGCATCAATGTTGTTGTAGACGGCGATTATACAGGTACATACAATACGGGCTGTCTTCCTGTCAATGGGAATAATCTTCAAATAAAAATTTCAGTTCAATGTTGGGCAGGTTCCGAATCTTGGCAGATTGATAATGTATCGGTGTCATGTGGAGGAGCGAATGCAGGAGGCGATGGTTCACTTTCACTATGTGAAGCTGGAAATTCAGTCAACTTATTGAATGAACTAACTGGAAATCCTGACAGTGGAGGAGCATGGACGGGTCCTTCAAACTTGTTCGGGGGAGATCTTGGGACATTCGATCCTTCGAGCATGGTGGCAGGTCAATATACCTATACCGTAGGAGCAGGATCATGTACAAATTCGGCAAATGTCGACGTCATAATACTACCAACACCTTCGGTTACGGTTGGTGTGGATACAGTCATTTGTGAAGGAAGTAGCCTTACATTAAATGCAAGTGGAGCAACGAGTTATTCGTGGAGTAATGGATTAGGGAATGGGGGAACTGTGGTGGTTTCACCCAATACAACAACAACATATTCAGTAGAGGGGACAGATGCCAATGGTTGTGCGTCCAGCGACGACATACTTGTGACAGTTAATCAGCTTCCCACTCCTGTAATTACGGGAGCTACGACCTATTGTTCCGGTTCCTTTGCGGTGCTATCCGTTGCTTCTCCGTATTCAAGTTATTCATGGTCGAACGGAGTGACAACTGCCACTGCGAATGTGAATGCGGCAAATAATCCTATTTCGGTTACTGTTACCGATGCAGCAGGGTGTAGTGGAACATCTTCTGATATTTCGGTTGTGGAAACTCCACTAATTAATCATGATTCGATTGTAGAGATTTGTCAAGGACAATCTGTGATCATTCATGGAACAGTCGAGACAACGGCTGGTGTATATTCGCAAACATTTCCATCTGCATCTGGATGTGATAGTACCTCTAATGTTACGTTGTTGGTGAAAGCTACCCCGTCGATCAACGCAGGGACAGATCAAACAGTTTGTAATGACGGAACACAGGTTACACTAAATGGGAGTGGAGCGACGAATTTTTCTTGGAACAATGGAGTGCAGGATGGAGTCCCTTTTACACCAACTTTGGGTGTGACAACCTATGAGGTAAGCACAACAGGACAAAACGGTTGTGTTGGAACTGATCAAGTAAATGTGACGGTGAATCCTTTACCGATTGTTGATGCTGGAGCTGATCAAACGCTGTGTTTAGGCGATTTTATAACGTTGAATGGAACGGGAGCCACTTCTTATGTTTGGGATAATGGAGTGACAAATGGCGTGAGTTTTAGCCCAGTGCTTTCGAACACATACACGGTTGTTGGAACGGATGTTAACGGCTGCGTCGGAACAGATAGTATATTCATTCTGGTAGAAGAAGCACCATCCATCGTTTTCGAGGGAGACATTTTGAGCGGATGCGCACCATTGGAGGTGAATTTTACAAATAATTCATTAGGTAATTTCGCGAATGCGACGTGGATGTTCGGAAATGGCGAAGTGGTGAGCACATTAGGAAATACATCGTCTTCATTCACTAATTCGGGAACTTATGACGTAACGCTTAGCTTAACGACTTCAGGAGGCTGTGTGGTAACAAAAACGTACGCGGATTATATTGTAGTTGATAATACACCTTCGGCTTCATTTTTAACTTCCAGCACCTCATTAAATAGTTTTAATTCTACGGTGAACTTTAACAATACTTCAATTGGTGGAGTAAACTATTCTTGGGATTTCGGGGATGGTACGCAATCAAATGTTGAAGATCCAGTGCACACGTATGAAGTGGGGATTTCATCCAATTATACAGTTGAATTGATCGCAGAATCGGAGGTAGGATGTACGGATACCGCTACAATGGAATTGACGACTGGCGGTGAGTTAATCTACTACATTCCCAATGCGTTTACACCAGATGGTGATGAGTTCAATCAGACCTTTCAACCTGTGTTTACAGAAGGGTTCGATCCATTCGATTATACACTTTTGATATTCAATCGGTGGGGAGAAGTTGTGTTCGAATCGCATGATGTAACTATCGGTTGGGATGGAACCTATCCAAATTCAACGGGATTAAATGCTGGAGTGTATACTTGGAAAGTAGAATTCAAAACAATGGCCTCAGATGAGCGCATTGTAGACACTGGTCACGTAAATGTACTTCGTTGAGAGGAAGAATGGATGCATAAATACTCCGGTTTTTTTCAGAATTCAACAAAACCATAGGATTGCCCATCGAGAAAGTTCAATTGAACAGATCAAAACATTCAAAAATCATTCGAATATTCGGTACAAAGGCACCGTACAATTTTTATCTTTGATCAAAATTTTAAAATTATGTGGCAACGCGTCCAGACTGTATATTTAGGAATTGCAATTATTCTCCTCGGAATTGTTTCGGCTGGAGTAACTCTATTTAGTTTTGTAGGAAAAGCAAATCGTTACGTAGTAAATTCATTCGGAATTACAACGGAAAATGCACAAACAGGTGAAGCGATAGAACAGCAGATGATGCCAATGATGGTTGGGACTATTGCACTCGCACTCTTATGCTTTTTGGCAATAATGTCGTACAAAAACATCGAACGTCAATTCAAACTTGGTCGTACCATCTTCTTTCTTTACTTCGTAAGTGTTGTGGGAGTTATCCTACTGAGCTTTTTCGGAGACGCATTGATTGATGATCCCGCAGGAGTGCGAAGAGAATTAGGACTTGGATTTTACCTCTTCGTAGCTGGTTTACCGTTCACATTTTTGGCCAATGTCGGAATCAAAAGAGACAAGCGAACACTGGATTCTCTTAACCGACTTCGCTAGACTATGAATTATTTATCTGTTGAAGAACTAACGAAAACCTTTGGAGATCGAACGATTTTCGAAGACATCACTTTTGGAATTGACCAAGGTCAAAAAACGGCCATTGTCGCCAAAAACGGAAGTGGAAAAACAACCTTGCTTCGCTGTCTGTTGGGACAAGAACACATTGATTCCGGACGCGTTGTTTTCCGAAACGATATTCGGATTGCTTTCATGGAGCAAGCAGAAAATCTCAATGGTGATCGTACCATTTTAGAGGAAGTGTTTTCACATGATTTGCCTGAACTTCGGGCAGTGCGAGATTACAACCAGGCAATGTCGGCTAATGATGAAGAGTTGATTTCGAAAACCTTCGAGGCGGTGACAGAAATGAACGCCTGGGACATGGAAACAAAGGTCCGTCAGATTTTAGACGTGCTCAAGTTGAGCGATACTTCGCAGAAAATTCGACAACTTTCAGGAGGACAGAAAAAACGCGTAGCATTAGCAAAAGTGCTTGTAGCTGAGCCTGATTTCCTCATTTTGGATGAGCCAACAAACCATTTGGATCTCGACATGATCGAGTGGTTGGAAGAATATCTAAAAAAGAGTTCTGCCACTATTTTAATGGTAACGCACGATCGTTATTTCCTTGAAGTGGTGTGTGATACCATTTTCGAGATTGATAATCAAACGATTTATAAGTACAAAGGGAACTTCTCTTACTACCTTGAAAAGAAGGCACAGCGAGAAGAAGAACATGCGGTAACGGTTGGGAAGGCACGAAATCAATTCAAGAAAGAATTGGAATGGATGCGCCGTCAACCAAAAGCCAGAGGAACAAAGCAAAAAGCACGGATCGAAGCGTTTCATGACACGAAAAAGGTGGCAAAACAGCGTTTGGACTCGGAAGAAATGGAAATTCCAATCAAAATGGAACGCCTAGGAACGAAAATTCTAGAGCTTCACAAGATTGGAAAGTCCTTCGGTGATAAAGTCATCCTTGACAATTTCTCCTACATTTTCAAGCGAAAAGAACGACTTGGAATCGTTGGAAACAACGGAACAGGAAAATCGACCTTCTTGAATATGATTCTGGATGTCGTTCCCGTAGATCGCGGAAAAATTGTCAAAGGGGAAACCGTTGTTTTCGGTTACTACGATCAGCAAATGCTCAAGGTAGATGACGATGTAAAAGTGATTGACGTCATCCGGGAAATAGCAGAATTTATTCCGTTGGAAAAAGGACGTCAGCTTTCTGCAGCCCAATTGTTGGAGAAGTTTCTATTTCCGCGCGACATGCATTACAACTTCGTTCGTAAGTTGAGTGGAGGAGAGAAACGTCGATTGAAATTGCTGACCGTTCTGATGAAAAATCCGAACTTCTTAATTCTCGATGAGCCTACGAACGATTTGGATATTTTCGCTTTGGCCGTACTGGAGGATTATTTGCAAAGTTTCCAAGGATGTTTAATCGTTGTTTCGCACGACCGTTACTTTATGGACAAAATGGTCGATCATTTATTCGTGTTCCGCGGAGAAGGTCAAGTCAAAGACTTGATCGGTAACTACACGACCTACCGTAAAATGAAGTCGCAGGAAGAGCGAGAAAACAAAAAAGAAGCCAGTGCTCAGCGTGAGGAGGTGGAAAGCGAAAAGGTGGAAGAAGTGAAGCCAAAAGAGAAGAAAAAGCTTTCGTACAAAGAACAACAAGAGTTTGACTCACTCGAAGGTATTCTCGAAAAACTCGAAGAAGAAAAAGAGAAATTAACGGCGGTTCTTTCCGATCCAAATGCTGACAATGATCAACTGATGAAAGCGGGAGAGCGCCTGTCCTTGGTTGTCGGCGAAATCGATGAGAAAACGAACCGCTGGTTGGAATTGTCGGAGTATGCTTAGGCTGCTTTTTGATTGAAAAACTACAGTTTACAAACGGCTCCAAACTCAATGCCTACGTTGTAATAGTTTCCGCGAATTTCTTTTGCGGCATAAATAGAATTTGTTGTGATCTGAAATCTCGGAGCAACACGTAGACGTACATTATTAGAGACGTGGATATCGACACCTGTAGAAATCTGACCAATTAAATGAAACGTTGAAAACTGTTCTTTTCCGTCGTACTCTTGCCATTTGTGCTTCGTTCCTGAATCGTACACATATCGTTTAGAGCGAACATACTGCAAAACCATACCAAGCGATGCTCCAGCAGCGATAAACGGTCTCACTCGCTTGTTCCAAAAATACGTTCGGAAGTTAACGGGAATGGAAACTACGTGCAATCGATTGTAGTTTTGCTTAAATCCAATCACTTTGTCATACCCAGGTTCCCATTCGAAGGCAATAATGTCATCTGGTTGTTCTGCATAACCGAAAGAACTGTACCCAATCCCAGCTTCAATTGAAAAACGATCAGACAGTACATATCCAACGAAAATATTTCCGCTTTGGCTATATTGTTTTAATTCATTGGCGTTGCGTTGCTTGATGGTCTCCGCTGTACTCGCATTTGCATCACTACCCTCGCTCAGAAAACGATAGGAAATTTCGGGAGTGTAGTTCCAGCCCAAATAAAATTTGGAGTCTTTTTGTAGAGGGGCAGCACGTCCTGTAGTTTGTGCATTGACGATTAATGAAGAAAATAGAAAAATTAAGGCTGTGAAGGTTTTCATCAATAAGTCGGCTTAATTGTGGTTTAAATAATTAAAAAAGTGTTAAAATACGAACTTAACTTAAACTTTTCTCGTTTTCGTGAGTCTAACTAGAAATCCTTTGCACATGAAACGAATCTTATTATCCACCGGTTTTTTCTTCTTTTTGATTACGACATTTTCGTTTTTAGCGCTTTTGGCGTCGAGAGGTGATCTATAATTTATAGGTCGTTCCGAATTCAATTCCTGCGTTGAAATAATGCCCGCGAATAGGTGTGTCCTTTGTCACACTGGTTGTTGTCATTCTAAATACAGGCGCGATGCGTAAGGAGCCTTTTCGGTTATACTTGATATCAAGTCCTGATGATATTTGGGCGCTGACAATAAACGTTGCATACTTATCTTGAGCACTTACAGAATAGAAAACCGACGTAGCTTGATCTCCATTGTTGTAATCGATCTTTTGAACGGAACGGTATGTATGAAACATTCCTGGACTAACACCAAGGGACGAGAATACAGTAGTTTTGAGAAATCCTCCCCAGTTGTATCGAAGATTAATCGGAATAGAAAGAACAGACAAATGATTACTCTGATTCACTGTACCGATTGGATTTTCTGGATCTCCCGCATAAACGAGGTCTGTTGGTTTTTGTGCTTCACCGTAATCGGTAGAAATGAACCCTGCTTCTACGCTCAAACGTTGGTTGAGTCGATAGCCCAAAAACAAGGAGGTAGATTGTCCAAAACGAGGAAGCTCATTCTCATTTCTCGATTTAATAATGGATGAGGTGGAGGCATCGGCATTGTCTCCTTCTGATAGAAAACGGTAGGCAAGTTCAGGAGAGTAGAACCATCCCAACGTGAATTTTCGATCGTTGAATTCAAGCGATTTACCTGAATCGGTTTGAGCAAGACTTACCGTTGGAATGAAAAGTAGAAGGAAGGATAGAAACTTCATTAGGTGTTAATTAAAGGTACTACGGTTTAGTGTGACTAAGATACGAAAAAATCACCCTAAAATTTTCCGAAAAGTCACATTCAATCGTGGATCAGCAATCCTTCGCTGCTTCGGAATTTCGTGTTTCCAGTTGTGTTGTAGTGCTCCAGACATGACCAACAAATCGCCATGATTTAAAATGACTTCGAACTTTTCCTTGGTTCCGTTTTTCCGAAAAACCATTTTACGACTTGCCCCAAAATTTACACTTGCAATCACGGGATTCCTTCCTAGTTCGGGTTCATTATCCGCGTGAAGTCCCATGCTGTCATTTCCATCTCGGTAATAATTGACCAAGCCGCTGTTAAACGTTGTCTGAGCAATTTCTTCTGATTTCTGTTTCAGTTCAATGAGTTCATCTGTCCACGGAATACCTGTGAAGAGTTGATTGCTGTACACGTAGGAAACACCATCATCCGCATAGAATCGAGATAAACGCGGTTGGGGAATCGTTTTGCCAAACAGGCGAATGCTTTCCTGTTTCAGCTCTAGCTTGTTCAATAAGTCGTCCATCTCGAAAGAAAGAGAACGGTGAAAATCAGTTATCCGCTGAATAATACCCGTTTGATCATTCAATATATCATCTGTTTTCACCTTCATACCCTCATTGCTTTGACAAAAATAAGCACTCTAGAATGAATATTGTTTAATATTTACCTTGGTAGATTAAACAATTTTGTATATTTGTTTAATGATGATACTAAATAATTAAACAAAATAGATTTTGAGAACAGCAATCATTCGAAAAGAACACTTTAATGCCGCTCATCGTTTACACAATTCCAATTGGTCGGAAGCGAAGAACAAGGAGGTGTTTGGCAAGTGTAATAATCCCAATTTTCATGGTCACAATTACCAGTTGGAAGTGAAAGTAATTGGTGATGTTGATCCTGAAACGGGATACGTCATGGATGTGAAGGTGCTCAAAAGTATCATTCGAAAAAATGTATTGGAACGCTACGATCATAAGAATCTCAACTTGGATGTGAGTGATTTCAAAAACTTGAATCCAACGGTTGAGAACATTGCACAAGTAGTGTACACGAACATTTTAAAAGATCTCCCTGAAGGTCTTGAACTCAAAATTAGATTATATGAAACTGAACGGAATATCGCTGAATATCCAGCCTGAAGAAATGACGGTGTCGGAAGAACTCGATCCACATGAAGTAGGAGATCAGCATTTAATGACGAGTATTGAGACGCCAATGCGAGAAGGGGCGTTTGATCTTTCTGATGAGGAAAAGAAAAAAGAGATTGAAAAACACTTTCGATCAATCATGCACGTACTGGGCTTGGATCTCACGGATGATTCCCTCAAAGGAACGCCTGCTCGCGTAGCAAAAATGTACGTAGAAGAAATTTTCTCGGGACTAAATCCTGAAAATGAGCCGAAAGTGGCCTTGTTTGAAAACAAATACCAGTACAATGAAATGCTGGTGGAGAAAAACATCACGCTTTATTCGAACTGCGAACACCATTTCGTGCCGATTATCGGGCGGGCGCACATCGCCTACATTTCTAGCGGAAAAGTGATTGGCTTATCAAAGTTGAATCGAATTGCGCAGTACTATGCAAAACGTCCGCAGGTGCAGGAACGATTGACGGTTCAAATTGGCAAACACTTGCAAGAAATTCTCGAAACGGAAAGCGTAGCTGTGATTATTGATGCAGAGCATTTGTGCGTTTCTTCGAGAGGAATTCAAGATGTCAACTCATCAACGGTGTCGGCATTTTACGGTGGCGAATTCGAGAAGAAATCAACCAAAAATGAACTCTTTAATTATTTGAAGTAAGATGAAAAATTATTTAGTTATTGGCGGATCGTCTGGAATTGGAGAAGCAATTGTTCAAAAACTTTCTTCGGATGCAAACAACCATGTTGCGGCGACTTATTTCAGTCATTCGATGGAATCCGAAAGCGAAAATGTGCGTTTTTTTCATTTCAAAGCAGAGGAGGATGATCTTGGCTTCCACGATCTTCCAGATGAGATTCATGGATTTGTTTATTGTCCAGGTGCCATCGAATTGAAACCGTTCCGAAGATTAACAGAGGAAGCTATCTTGGACGATTTTAAGCTGCAAGTTCTTGGAGCAGTGAAAACCATTCAGTCGATACTTCCAAATTTAAAGGCCGCTGAAAATGCGGCTATCGTCTTGTTTTCGAGCGTTGCAGTACAGCATGGATTCAATTTTCATGCACAAGTAGCAATGTCGAAGGGAGCAATCGAAGGACTAACCAGAAGTCTCGCTGCTGAGTTCGCGCCCAAAATTCGGGTCAATTGCATTGCGCCGTCACTCACGGATACGCCGCTTGCAGGTCGATTACTCAACTCAGAAGAAAAAAAGAAGGCCAATGCAGAACGTCATCCTTTGAAACGAATTGGTGAGCCAGAAGATATTGCAGAATTGGCGACTTTTCTCTTGAGCGATCAATCCAAATGGATGACAGGTCAGGTAATTCAGCTCGATGGTGGAATGTCGACGGTAAAAATGTAGTTATGATGAAATTATTCAAGAAAAAATCGCCTGTAGAGAAGCTGAATCAAAAATATGCGAAGTTGATGAAGGAGGCACATCAATTGTCCTCTGTTGATCGCAGAAAAAGTGACGCAAAAGTTTCTGAAGCTGAAGCGGTATTGAATCAAATTAAAGAATTAGAAGGTTAATGGCATTCTATCAATTACATAAAACGCAAAAGGTGAATTGTAGTCTGGACGAAATCTGGGCATTTATTTCATCTCCCAGAAATTTAAAGGAAATTACGCCCGACTATATGGGATTTGATATCACTTCCAAGGATACGCCAGATGTAATGTATCCAGGGCTGATTATCACCTACAAAGTGAGTCCGCTTTTGGGGATCAAAACAAACTGGATGACGGAAATTACACAAGTGGTCGACAAACAGTTTTTCATTGATGAGCAACGAATCGGGCCCTACAAGCTTTGGCATCATCAGCATTTCGTAGAGGAAATTGAAGGAGGTGTGATGATGAAAGATATTGTGACTTACGCCCCACCATTTGGGTTTCTCGGAGCGATCATGAATTCCCTTGTGATTCGAAAAAAGTTGGAAGAAATATTTGACTACCGATTCAAAGCGGTGGAACAAAAGTTTGGACCATTTCAGGAAAAGAATGGATGAAAGAACACTAAATAGGGTGATTGAAATGGCGTGGGAAGATCGAACGCCGTTCGAGGCAATTGAGTTTCAATTCGGATTGTCGGAAGCAGAGGTGATCAAAACGATGCGATCTCACCTAAAACCGTCAAGCTTTCGAATGTGGCGAAAACGGGTGAATAGTGGTGTAAGTTCGAAGCACGCGAAAAAACGTTCAAGTGATATTTCTCGCTTCAAATGTTCGCGTCAACGGGTGATTAGCAACAACAAGATTTCAAAACGATGAACTAAAAACGATAGTGATGATACATTTAAGTAAGAAAGACATTCAAGAAATGAATCGAATTCGCCGTTTGAATATCATTAACGGCATCTCAGGTGTGAAACCTGCGAATCTCATCGGAACTTATTCAGCCGAAACAGGGACAAACGTGGCCATTTTCAGCTCAGTGGTTCACCTCGGAAGCGATCCTGCCTTGTTAGGGTTTATCATGCGTCCTGTTTCCGATGTACCGAGAAATACCTACACAAATATCAAAGAGAATGGTTATTTCACAATCAACCATGTACATGAATCGTTCATTGAGAAAGCGCACTATACTTCGGCGAAGTTCGACGTAATTGTTTCGGAGTTCGAAGCGTGTGGATTAACGGAAGAATACTTGTACGATTTCACCGCTCCTTTTGTGAAGGAAAGTTGATTGAAATTGGGAATGAAATTAGTGGAAGAAATCGATATTAAAGCAAACGACACGAAGCTCATCGTGGGAGAAATTCAAGAGTTGATTTTACCCGAAGATTGCTTGGATGACAAAGGCTACGTGCGTTTGGACCGTCTATTCGATGTGGGGATCGGTGGACTGAACAGCTATTACAGCTTACGAAGAATGAAGTCGTTTCCGTATGCGCGTGTGTCTGAAGTTCCTGAATTCTCCGTAGGAATGAAGCTTTAGTTTTCAGAGAATTTTTTGATCTCCCCAATCTGTTCGTCATTCTTGAATTGGCGTAGGGTTTCTTTCTTTCCTTCAGAATCAAAGGTGATGTATTTCCCGTTGTATGCGCCATTTTTGAAGTATACAACACGTTCTTTCTTGCCATTTTCAGTATACCATGTCGATTTACAGTGAAGTTGCCCTTTTTTGAAGCGATGCACGGACTTCTTGTTACCATTTTCCCAGTATGTTTTCAGTTTTCTGCCCTTTTCTGGAGGGAAAATGGATGCGTCTTCGATACGCTGTTTCTGAAATTGACTGTATTCTTTATCTAGATCGACACTTAGTTTTTCAGGAACGAATACAAATCGAGCGATTGTTAATTGATCGTTTGGAAATCGATAATTCAAGGTTGAAAGATCAACTTGTTCAATATCAATTGTTTCGACTGGACGGTAAATGTATTCCTCAATACCTTCTTCCTTTTCCAATGTTGATAAGTCGAACACAACCACCTTCGTCAAGCTATTCGGCGCTTCGTACTTTACTTCGATGAGGTTACTCAAGTCAATAATTGTTTCAATTTTATACTGGTCATCGATAATATCGACAGCATTTAACGTTCGTCCGCTTTGCACAACTTTCACAAAACGCATTTTATCAATGGAAGAAGAGTAAGAGTCAGAATAAATTTTTCCTTCAAAACCAACTTCGAGCATGTGTGGCGGCAACTTTATCTGGTTGTCTGTGGTGTCGCGCTGAATAGAACTATTGATGAGTTTTTTGTAAAACGCTTGCGAAGCAATAACACGATATTCCAAAATGCAATGTCCGTCGGCATTCAAGTGACAGCCATCTCCAGAATCATACTCTTTCGCCACATTAAGCGCATCATCGGCAAATCCGCTCCAAAAATCAATGCATTTTTTGCCGAAGAACTGTTTCAGAGAGTCCCTCATCACTACTTGCAATTGACGGTCTGACGCTTTTGGGAAACTCCTCGGTTGTGTGGTTGTTACCCATAAATCAACATCATTCTCATCCGCATAAAGCGCGTACATTTTAAAATTCGCCAATTGCTCTTTGATAGAGTAACCATTGGAGATGTCATTGGACGGAAGGTTTACGATAATGCCATCAGGATTGTACGAGAAAGCCTTGGTGATATTACGCATGGTGTCTGGCTGGGTGCGCTTAGGAACCCTAGGGACATCGGACGGCAATAAGTGATAACTGTTGTAGCCACCTTTCGCCAAATTAATCACTTGGTTATTCGGGTTAAATCCCTGAACATATTGGCGGTAAAGGTTTACCCAAGCGTCATCAATATTGGATGGACCTGCACCTGCTGCTGTGGAGGAACCAAGGATCACAATGGTAACGGGTGGATTGACAAATTCATATCCTTCCTCTTGTGAAAAGAGAAGTGTAGGAAAGAGAAGAGCGAGAAGAAAGAAAATAGCTGAGCGCATAATCAGTTAATCAATTTCGAAAGTTGATGTGATTTATTAGCAATGTTGAAGTTGAGCGTAAAACGAATTTTCTCCCCGTATGAAGCATTGACGAAGGAATCTTCCAAATCTTTACTCATCCAAAGTGGGAAGTACAATCCGAACACATTACTGATTTTCATTCCCAATCCCGCGTTAAACGCCGTTCGATTAACAGAACCAAATCGGAATATTCCCGCATCTACGAAGGCTCCAAACATTTTTGGTAAGTACGGAAATTGAATCCAGGCGTTTCCAGTCAACATCCATTGATCGGTCATTCCGAAGTTTGTCGTTGAACGGAATCCTCCCATGTTTTCAGAACGTTGTTGCGACCAAATTCCTGTATATTCACTTCGACCAAAGAAGTATTCTTCCGTGAAAATGTCTTGTCGACCATCAGTTCCGGCAATGGACATGTAGTAGGCGTAATCGCCAAGTCCTTGGTAGTTTCGGTGATATTGATTTCCGTAGAAACCGCGAAGTTCGATCCAGCGGTCTTGCACTTTCTGCATGTAGCGTAACTTGTAATTGGCGCTCAATCGAACACGAGCAAAGCTGTTTTCCGTATTCAGATTGTATAAATAGTCGTTGCGAGCACGAAGATTCAATTGATGATCCGGTTTTTTCAAGTCGAAGTCGTACTGAACAAATCCACCAACTTGGGCGTAATCGACAGGTCCAACTTGATCGTAGCGATACATTCCTTGAATCAACAGGTTTTGTGCATAATCCACAGCTTTCTTGTCGCGCGAACCGAGTTGCATGTTCACCGAAGGAGAAAGGGTCACGAAATAAGATTCATTATCTCGGTAGGTACTGTCGTTTTTAAATGATTTCACGGAAAGTCCGTAGCGTACTTTTTTGAAGTTTTGCTTCGGAAGAGCTGTATAGCTGAATTCGCCTATTCCTGATACCATTTTTCGACCAAAAGAGTACATGGGCGCAACGAAATAATTCCATTTTTCAGGAACCAATCCGTAGTTGTGTAAGGCTACTCCCAACATAAATCGGTCGTATACATTAGCGGCAACGGCTGGTGTCCAGAATACGTTTGTATGATCGGGTTCGTTATCGCCCATCAACCATTCAAATTTTGGTTTTTCGATTTTCTTGAAAAGCCCCTTTGTTTTCAGTGAGTTATTGGATCGATTGATTTCTGGAATGTCTTTGGTGTGGTCAATCACAATACGATCGTAGTCGTAAGAACCATCAAAGGTAAAGTTCACCTCACCTTTCTTATCGACAGGATCTAACCATTTTGTGGCAACAACCTGATCATCTTTTACCAAATTGACTTCAATCGGACCGCTAACTTGTCCTACGTTCTTAACGATGACTGATATTCCACTGTCCGTTTTCTTCGCGCGAACGAGTTTGTAGTCGATGTGGTGTGTCGTGTTGATCAAGTCATCGAAAAGCCATCCTAAATCTTTTCCAGACGTTTTTTCGTACGAAGCGCGCATGTCAGCAGGTGAGGGGTGTTTGAATTCCCATTCACGGTAGTATTCCATGGCACATTTATCAAACAATTCCTCTCCCAGATAATCTTTCAGGTAGAAAAAGAGCAAACCTGTTTTCTGGTACATGATCACGCCATAATTTACCGGTGTAAATTCAGCTGAATGTGTCTCAACGGGTTGATCAGCTCCCAGCCATGAAATCATTCGGTAGGAAATGTCACCTGAATCATGATGATCCAAATGGTCGAAATGCATCACTCCATTCAACAACATATCAGAGAAGTAAGTATTTCCTGGATATTTGGTTTCAATGTAGCGCATTTCGTTGAGCGTGTTCATGCCTTCGTCCATCCATCCGTGTACGCGTTCGTTACTTCCAAGCTGACCATAAAACCAGTTGTGTCCAACTTCGTGTACGATCACAATTTCCAATTCCATCGCATTGCTGGCGTTTCCGATCACGGTTACGTTGGGATATTCCATTCCACCTCCAGCGCTAATCGTTCCGTCTACGGCTGTTACGTTGTTGTACGGGTAATCGCCATTCCATTTGGAATAGAAGTAGGTTCCGTCGTTGATGTATTCAATGGCATTTTGCCACAATTTCCAATTGTTCGGCGTGAATAGTGCCCAGCTCGTAACGTTTCGCTTTGAGTGTGGAAGTTCTACGTTTCCTTTCAATACCCAATAACGCTTGTCGGCAAACCATGCGAAATCGTGTACGTTTTTCTGCGTAAATCGAATTGTTTTCATCTTAGAAGAAGATGCCGGAAATTTATTGTTGGTACTTCTTCCTTTATCTGAGCTCAACTCTTTTGCTGTTTTTTCAGCAAGTGCGGTCATAAATGCGAGTTCAGATTCTGTTTGGCAGTCTCCTGTTGCACCTACCACGTAGTTTTCAGGGAGTGTAATGCGCACATCGAATGATCCGTATTCAGAGAAGAATTCTCCTTGATTGAGATAAGGCATTGCATGCCATCCATCTTTGTCGTAGACGGCTGGTTTTGGATACCATTGTGTTATTTGATACGATTGACCAATGTGCCCTAAACGTGAGATGCTTCCAAATGGAATTTTGACGTGAAAAGGCGTCGAAATGGAGATGTGCTCTCCAGGTTTGAGCGGAAATGGGAGTGTGATGGTACAGATATCTGGATTTTGAGGATCTAATTCCCATGATACGGGCGAACCATTTAATCGAAAATCGAGCGAATCGATGTATCCTTTCAACGAATCACTTCCATTGCGAAGGTCGTCATCATCCTGTTCGTATTGTTGATTGGCCAAGGCTGTATGTCCAGAAGAGTAGGCATTGGGCCACAAATGAATCATTATTTTATCAAGTTCATCGGGTGAGTTATTGATGTACTCAAACTCTTCATTTCCGAATAGCTCGTGATTTTTGTCATCCAGTCGAACATCAATTGTATAATTCACTTCTTGTTGAAAGTAGTCTTGACCAACCGAGAAAAACGGCAGGAGAAATAGGAATATCACAAAAAATCTCATTGTTTTCAGTTTAAGAGTGATAAAGATAAATGAAAGTATTCGATCGAAACCCTTGGACGCAAAAAAGCTCTGATTTTTCGATCAGAGCTTTTTCATTATTTTGTTCAATTAGAAATTATGCCTCAACAACTTCTGCGTCTGGAGCATTTTTCGCTACGGAAGCAATTCCGTTTTCCATCGCCGCCGTAGAGTTGTACATCTCGCTTTTACCAATGATTTGACCATTCGTAGCGTTCAATGTAAAAAATGGACTTCCATCTTTCGCTGTTTTGCGCCCAAATCGGGCATCATCCTGTGAGTTTTTACGAACAGACTCGATTCCGTTGTTACAACCAGCTTTAGTTGAGTAAGATTGACTTGTCAAAATTACTTGACCATTTCCAGCCTTAAGGTTAAACATCCACTTGTCTGATCCTGATGATTTAATTTCAAATTTTCCCATGATTTCTTTTTTGGTTTTGGTGATCTAAATATAGGAAAATCTATTCGCTTGATGCTTAATCAATAGGTGAAATCGATAACATTACAGAAAAATCCGTTGGCTGAAAAAATCACAGATAATTAGTGAATTTCCTCGTCTTTTGGCTGCTCTTCCACAGGGAATAATTTCTCCGCTTCGGGAACTCCTTGCAAACGATCGAGGTATTCTTCCAATTGAGAAAGGTTCAATCCTTTTCCAATGATTTTCTTGTCTTTGTCGAGTACGAACACTTTTGGTGTCATGAATACATCAAAGGTCGTTTGGTAATTAAGTGCCTCCAATGTGGTGCGGTGTTTCGCGATAACGCTTCTGGCATCTATTTTTGCAGCATTGTACAAGCTATCTGTCATCGCCACATTGATAAATTCCAACTTGTTCTTTTTGATAAACTTCTTCCACTTTTCGAAATCTTCACCAACGGCTTTTCCTACGGCAAAAATCTCTACGTTTCGATCGCGTAGCTTCTCGGCGTACAATGTTTGAAGTTTCGGCGTGATTTTTTTACAATGACCACATTCTGGATCCCAGAAGTAAATAATGGTGTAATCTGCGTCCAACTCGTAGAAGTTGTGCCACACCTTGTTGGTTGTGTCAGGGAGCATAATGTTTGGTGGAACAACGCCCATTACCAAATGCTCGTCAATGTCTACTTTCTTACACAGATCTTCAAGTTTTTTCTCAGGCATCCAATGCGCTTTGGCTGTGCGATCTTCATCTTTTCCACAGTAGTAACGCTGTCCCATGCGAACGAATACTTTGTCCATTCCCATGATTTTGCTTCTTTCATAGTTACTGGTGATCCAAGAAACGGAGTACTGAAGCATGTCTGATCCTTCAGGGAATTGATCACACAACTGAATGGCATATTTGATGATCGTATCCCAATGCTGCACCATTGTTTTTTCAAAATAGTTCTGCAGTTTTGTATGATAGATGCTTGATCTCACCAAACGATCGTCGTTGAAATCTACGTTATCCCAATAGTGCTTTTTGAAGTAATTGAAACGGAAATTAGAGTCGAGAACGACACCATTTTCATCTGTTGGTGCTTCCGGAATTTCTACGTCCATCGACATATTGATCATTTTTGAAACCAACATGTCTGGGTGAGATTTAACAATATCTCTCTGATAGTCGATTACTCCCTTGTTTTTATCCTTGATTTGCTTCGTGAGAATTTCATAGCGCTTCGATTCTTTATCGGTTGTTTCCAACTCCTTCTGCATTACATTGATTTGCGCTCTTTCTTTACTGATGAAAGAAACGTAATCCAAGAAAATTTTGTTTTCCTCCGACTTCTTCACCTTTGCGTTCGGCATTGGGTTTTTCGCTGTCGACTCGATTAAAATATCCTCGTCATTGTATACAAATTCAAGTAATTGTTCTCCAGGAAGAAACAACGCCAAAATTCCAGCGTCTTGCTTTGATCCGTCAAATTCAATAATTCCTCGTTTTGCTTCTGCCGTATCGGCGTAGTATAAGCCTTTACCAAAATAGCGCACGAGGTTTACCGTGGTATCTGGAAGGTCCGAAATCTTAAACTTAATGGTTTGCGAAAAGGCAGAACTTGTTAAGGTTAAAAATGTTGCAAGGAATAATATTCTCATGTTGACGTAATTTCTTTATTTAAAAGTATTCGGTTTTCCGATCAAAAATAATTCTCCGAAACGGATTAACATTTCTTTAACGCTTAATATTCGTTAAAGATGCCTTTTTTAGCCGTAAAATAACTCGCTAGGGCAAATATTCCATAGGCGAAAATCAATGCTAGAATGCTCGTAATGGTAATGGATGTGTCGATGTTAACTCCTCCGGAGGCAAAAACGCTATCCAACAAAATTTTAAGTAAAACAAATACTCCGAATCCAGCGATGGTGATTATTCCAAAAATGCGCACAAAATACAGGAAAAATTTTCGAATGATCTTCTTTGGATGATGACCGATGCGCATTAGCGTTCTTACTTCGTAAGCATTTTTAGACATGAGTAATTGCATGAATTGAATGAGTACAAGTCCAGAAACCAATACGGCAATAATTGAAATCGACATAATCACAATAAACAACGTTCCCACGATACTTTTCAATCGCCCAACAACCATTTGTGAGTCACGCGATTCCAGTCCACGCTCTTCGAGCATGTCTTCTACTAAACCAAATTCATTTTTCTGTCCTGAAATCAAAATTTGCGTGATTTTCTGTGGTGTTCCATCGGAGAAGTTTTCCATTCCATATTCCATAAACGATTGCGGAACGAGAATGGCCGACACTTGATTGGTGAATCCAACCACTCGACAGTTCAAGTGTTCTACTTTTCTTCCATAAGAAAGCTTGAATTCACAGTTGATTTGCATCACGAGATCATCCGACACTTGTGTCATTCCACTCGCACTCATGAAGGTGTTGAGCATCACGAAAAGGTCTCGGGGCATGATCACAGGAACGAATTCATCGCCTTTTTTCCAATTCCATTTGTCCGTTTTTACATCCAAGAAATTTGGATCGATGGTTTGTACAAAAGCATCTGTCGAAAAGGGAGGAACGAGCGGGTCTTTCGTACCGAACATGACTTTAAAGTTGTTGGATACAACAGGTTGCACATCTTCCACAAAGGGCATATTTCGCATTTTCTCAATTTCGAGTTCAGAGAAATCTGTTGCTTTAATTCCAAGAGTTCCAGAATTCGATACTTTTTTCTGTACGATGATCGTGTTCGGTCCCAAAATGTCGGCACCTTCTCCAAATTCTTGCACTTTAATCAAGTAATGAATGGAGGTAACGAGGAACGTAACGCCCAAGAATGAGCCGAATACAGCAATAATCAATTGCAAACGATCCTGATTTTTAAAAAGAAGTTTATCTAGCATATTATTATAGAAATAATTCTTGTTCAAATGAATATCCGTGGCTGTCTCCCAATGTCGTCAAGACGAAGCCTGCATTTTGTTCGATAGTGCGCTCGTGAATCATGTTCATGCAGCGTTCTGCGTTAGCAATATCGAGATGGGAATAAGGTTCATCCATGATGAGCCACTTGTACGGTTGAGCCATGGCGCGAACAATGGCCACACGCTGTTGCTGTCCCATAGAGAGCAAACCACATTCTTGATCCCATTTGTTGTCAATTTCGAGTTGTTCGAGCATTCGTTTGAGTTCTACCTCGGTAAAGGTATCGGTCAAACTATTTTTGAGTCGAAGGTTTTCCGCAACGGATAGCTTGGGAAACAACTGTAAATCTTGAAATACAACAGAAACCTGACGTGTTCGAACGTCTGTCCAATCATCGGTAGAGAAAGATTTGATATCTCGATCTCCATACATAATCGATCCTGAATAATCTTTTCGCAAGCCGATGGTGGTTGTGGTAAACGTCGTTTTTCCTTTCCCACTAGAAGCATTTAAGAGAATGCGTTTTCCGGATTCCAGAACAACTTTATTTCCCCAGATGGAATTCTCACCATGGTTGATTGAGGCAAGCGGTTCTGGCATTATTTGGTTAAGTGTGATGTTCATTCGCTGGTTTTTGTAGTTAGATTTCAAGAATCATTCCAAGTTTTTTCTTTTTCAAGTTGATCGATGATCTTTTCCTTCATTTCTTCAACTGTCGTGAAAGGAATCCAATGAGCTTCTGGATTTCGTTTTAACCATGTGATCTGACGCTTTGCGTAGCGCCGAGAATTTTGTTTGATTTGATCTACAGCTTCTTGCAAGGAGTTCGTACCATCGAAATACTGAAAGAGTTCTTTGTATCCCACTGTATTCATGGAACTCAAATGACGATAGGGAATAACCGATTTTACTTCATCGAGTAATCCCGCTTCCATCATTAAATCGACACGCTTATTGATGCGCTCGTAAAGAAACGCGCGTTCGTGTTCGATTACAAATCGGTGGACTTGAAAAGGTCGTTCTTTCCGTTGGGATGTTCGAAGCTTCGAGTAGGGTTGATTCGTTAGTCGCATGACTTCAATGGCACGCACAACCCTCACTGGGTTCTTTCGATCAACCTGTTCGTAATAGCTAGGGTCTCTTTCCTTTAGCTCTTCAAGTAGTTCGTTCAAACCGCCCGCATCGACTTGTTGCTGCAAGGTGTTTCGAAGTTCTTTGGAAGTGGGAATATCATCTAAGCCATGACATAAGGCATCTACAAACATTCCCGATCCGCCGGTCAAAATAATGACATCATGTTTTTTGAATTGCTCTTCAAGAACAGCCATTGCTTCGCGTTCGAATTGCGCGGCAGTTACTTCATCGGATAGTTGATGTGAATCAATAAAGTAATGAGGAACGCCCTCCATTTCTTCGGTAGTTGGCTTTGCCGTCCCGATGGAAACTTCTTTGTAAAACTGTCGAGAATCAGCGGAAAGTACGCACGTTTTGAAATGTTGCGCAAGAGCTACGCTTAGGGAAGTTTTTCCACTAGCAGTTGGACCAGATATGACAATTAAATGTTTGATGGTCAAAAGTAAGAATTCTGTCGGGTTCTAATCGTAATGTTGAATCCATTCGTAGTAACGTTCGAAGACTTCGCGAACGTAGTTGTAAGTCGTTTTACTGCGCATCATTCCGTGGCGTACGACTTCATCTTGATAATATTCTTGCTTCGATAAGTTGAGAATCATTTGTTCCACGTTATCGTCCCAAACATTTGGATCTTTTCCGTATTTCTTGGCAAGACGCTGCGCATCTAAAATATGACCGCGACCAGCATTGTAGGATGCAAGCGAAAATTTCTTTCGCTGTAGCGGATCAGGAACCATACTCCAATACTTTTCATCGGCTTTGAGCTTCTTGGCTCCTCCCAAAATTTGTGTCAGTGGATCTGAATCAGGGAACACGCCGTAGCTAGGTCCAGTGTTGGGCATGAATTGCATCATACCATAAGCTCCACCGAAGGAACGTGCATTCGGATTGAACTTAGATTCTTGGTAAGCAACTGCAGCAATCAGGCGCCAGTCCCATCCCGACTTTTTCGCAGCTTGTTTGAAATAACTATCGAACTGAGAAATGTTTTTACCATTGAGCGCGACGAAGCTTTTTTGATCTTCAAAACCAAGAAATTTCGATTCGAAATATCGGCGATAGATGTGCGAGAAAACACCTTTCTTTTTAAACTTGATGAGCCATTCGTCCAACTTCGCTTTTAGCAAATGACTGGATTTGCGCATTCCGAATGCCATTTTTTGATCGACCGAAAGTGCCAAGCTAGCATCTAGGTTTTCGAAGAACTCGGTATTGATTTTCGCTACATTATCTTCGATAATTGTGTAGTCGATGAGCCCTTCAGAAACCATTTCGATCAATTCTTCACCGCCCATGTTTCCTTCTACGGCTTCAATGTGAATGGTGTCTCCAATTTCTTCTTGTAGGTGTTCCAAGCGTTGATAATAACTCGAGTTTTTCCAAACATGAACAGATTTCCCAACGAGTTCGCTTGCCGTGTTCACCATTTCTTTTTCGAGTTCCTCTTCATCCATGTCCTTCCAGCCTTCTGGTTTCCGTTGAACCAGTACTTGGTGGGCATGCAAAAAAGGCTCAGAGAAACGAATCTTTTTACTTCGTTCTTTAGTGACGGTGAAATTACAAGCAATCAAATCGCCTTCACCTCGATTGAGCATCCCGACGAGGTTATCAAGGTTATGTACAACCCTTACATCCAGACGGACACCGATTTCATCTGCAAATAGTTTGAGTAATTCGTACTCGAATCCCATTTTCTTCTCTTTGTAGATGAAGTAAGAGGTGGAGCTGTTTTCCATGAGAACAGTAAGCTTTCCACTCGCTAAAATTTCGGGAAGGTCACTTTTGATAATTGTTCGTTCAAACTTTTCCTCAAGCGATTCTGTCTCCATGACACACGCATTGGAGATCAATAGGGTGATAAATACCAGCGTTATGTACCGTACCGCTTTGATCATTTTTATAGACAGAGGTTGCTTGATTATTTAAACAAATTACTTTTTTTTTCTGGAAGTTCCATTGAATTGTTCAAAAATAGCGAATTCCATTCGATGGTTTTTCGTCGGATTTTACGTGCTGAGGATCATCTGTTATTGTGTTAGCTCACTACCATTCATCAACTTAGCGTCTTACGAAAGCCAATAATCAAATGGCATTACCGTTTGTACTTTTTTCGCTTCCACTTTGGTCGGACATCGCTACTATTGTTGAGCCTGAGCGAATATGCAATCAAAATAGCCTTTATGAAGTACCTACTGTTTACATTATTTCTAAGTTCTTTTTCAATCGCGTATTCGCAAACGACGTTTGAGATAAATGGAGCGGTTTTCAATGAGAGTAATGTTCCCTTAGATTTGTGCGCCATTAATTTGTTTCAACAATCTGATTCATCGTTTGTAAAAACAGAATTTACCGATCAAGATGGTTCATTTCTTCTATCTGGAATAGAAAAAGGTGCGTATTATATTTTGGTAAAGCAGTTCGATTATGTTGATTATAAGCTTGACATTCAGGTAGAACAATCTTTTACCATTCCGAACATTCAATTGGAGAAAAGCGCCCAAGATTTGGAACAAGTCGTGGTTGCGCATAAAGTTCCATTCATTGAGCGACAAATAGATCGAGTAGTGGTGACGCCAGACGCGTTAATTGCAAATGCTGGAAGCAATGCGCTTGAAGTGTTGGAAAGAGCCCCGGGTGTCACGGTAGATCAAAATGGAACAATACTCTTGAAAGGGAGATCGGGTGTTGCTGTTTTTATTAATGATAAACCTTCGTATTTGTCGGGAACGGAATTGGAAAACTATTTAAAAACACTTCCTGCAGGCTCCATCAAGAATATTGAAATCATGGAGAATCCGCCAGCTAAGTATGACGCGGAAGGAAATGCGGGAGTCATCAATATTAATATCAAAAGGTCTACCATGAAAGGTCTTTTTGGAAATACATCAGTGAGCTATCGAAGAAGCCGATACAACAGTAGCAACAACAGTTTAAATCTCAATTACAATCGAAATAAGATCAGCCTGTACGCTAATGTGTATGCAGGTTTCTGGGGAAGTTATCAGGACCTAAATATCAACAGGTATTATTTGAATCAAGATAACTCGCTTGCGTCTTCATTCGAGCAAAATTCCTTCAATGAAAATGACGGTAAATACCTAGATGGAAAAGTAGGGATGGATTATTATCTATCGGATAAAAGTACCATCGGGATTGCCTATAAATTGTCAACTTCTCCATCAAATAGAGGTGTAGACAATACTGCATTGATCCGAAATGCTTCGGGAGATCTTGTACAGCGGGTGGTTGCCGACAACTTGAGTCAACGAACATTTGAGAACAACTTGATAAATGCTTATTTCAGTCACTCGCTTGATTCCCTCGGAAGTAAGATATCAGTTGATGCAGATTACGTGAACTATAAATCGACAAACGATCAGACCTTTAAAAACTATCAATACAACCAAAACGAACAGTTGATTTACGCCGACCTGATCAATGGAGAGATTCCTTCGGAGATCAGTATTTATGCCATGAAATCGGATTACACCAAAACGTTAAAAGGGAAATCAAAATTAGACGCTGGGCTGAAAACTGTTTTAACTAAAACGGACAATGAAGCAATTTACAGCACAACCGTTGGCGGCGTAACAACTCCAGATTACAATTTGAGCAATCGTTTTTTGTACGATGAATGGATCAATTCGGCTTATGTAAACTATAGCACCGAATTGGGACGTTTTGGACTTCAGTTTGGCTTGAGGGGAGAGTATACGCAGTTGGAGGGAAATCAGCTGGGAAATGCCGTAACTGCAGATACGAGTTTTACACGTGAATATGCTTCACTTTTTCCTACCTTCTATGTATCTACTCAATTGGATTCAGCAGGAAATCACGGAATGTATTTTTCGTATGGACGTCGAATCAATCGTCCTTATTTTCAAGATTTAAATCCATTCATTAGTCCACTTGACAAGTTTACGTTCTATACGGGAAACCCAAATCTCCTTCCCACGTATTCGCACAATTTATCCTTGAGTTATTCATTCAAGAATATGGTCAACACGGCGCTTTCTTACTCGTTGGTAACAGATGGAATTCAAGAAACACTCGAAATTCAAGATAGTTTGTATTTCAGCCGACCAGGGAATATAGCTTCGAGTCAATTTTTGTCGCTGTCGGTTGATGGACATTTTAGCGTTGCTTCGTGGTACGACTTGAACCTGTACACAGAAGTAGCATTGGTGAGCTTCAAGAGCGATTTGTATACTGAACAGTTGAATAGTCAAGGAGTCAATGTGTTTGCTTCGATTACCAATAGCTTTAAACTTGGGAAGGGCTGGAAAATTGATGTAAGTGGAAGGGCATTGAATGATCAGGTGGCTTCTCAGTTGTTGATTAAAGGTTATGGAACAGTAGATGTTGGTGTTCAGAAAAATATCTTGAAAGGGAGAGCTTCCATTAAAGTTTCTGCCACGGATATTTTCCACACGCAAAGAGGAGATGGAATCATTAATAATTTGCGATTAACGAATGCCGATTGGAATAGTAAATACGATTCTCGAAGTGTGCGCCTGACCTTCTCCTGGAGATTCGGTAAATCAACCATGAATAAGAAAAAACATAACAGTTCCGGTTCCGATGCTGAACAGGATAGGATAAAGGGATAATTACAAGGTTTTCAGAAATGCTTGGTGGTGCGGAATGGCGTCTTCCATGAAATCATAAAATGTTTGTACTACTTCCTTCTCGTATATTTTAAATACTTTATGTCCTGTATGAAGAACGTTGGGGAAGGAAATTCGCGAGGATACACCATTGCACGCTTTCATTAATCCATAGCTGAATTGATACTGATACAGCCAATTCTTCTCTTTCATCTTCGCAATCATGTATTTGAAATCGGGAGAATAAGATGCCTCGTTTTCCAATGGCGTTTGGTAGAAGCTTTCCACGAACTCATCAAGTGGAACTTCATGGAAATTGTTCCATTCTCGGGCAAGTACATGATCAAAAAAGAGGTCAACGGCAATTCCAGCTACCTTTGGTAGAGGTTCATAGAGTTTTCGCATGAGCTCTAGCACTTTTGGATGATGATCGATGTAGGAATCAATCATCCGATGCAGGAGAATGCCTTGTTGGAGCTTTTTGGGAAGATAGGATAAGTCTTTCCCTCGAACAAAATCACCATGTAAATTCGCGTACATGAGTTGAGGATCGTTATTGGAAAAATAGATGTGTCCGAGGAAATTCATTGTCCGAATATAGACAAAAAAAATCCCGTCTAATTTCGATACAGATCGAAATCAAACGGGAAAGTTATTTAAATGGTGCTTGTTCTAATATTCGTCTTCGTTGAAGAGGAAATCTTCTCGCGACGGATAATCAGGCCAAATTTCTTCGATACTTTCGTATGTTTCCCCCTCATCTTCAAGAGCCTGAAGATTTTCCACTACTTCAAGAGGTGCACCAGTTCGGATAGCGAAATCTATTAACTCGTCTTTAGCTGCTGGCCAAGGTGCGTCTTCTAGATATGATGCTAATTCTAATGTCCAATACATAGTCCTCTGTTTATTGTTATTTGGCGCAAAAGTAATTTTAATTTGAAATAATGCAAATAAAAACGAAGAAACTTTCAAAAAAATACGAAAAGCCTTCAGTTATAGGTAGAAATCAATAAGCGATTTGGAATCCGAAATTACATTCGAGCTACCCACGGATGTTCCGTAGCATTGAGGTCTTTGCTCAATTTTCTACTCAACACGAAGAGATAATCACTCAATCGGTTGAGATAGGTCAATAAAATTGGCGCGATGGGCTGATCAGCATTCAAATCCACGCAAATTCGTTCGGCTCTGCGACAAACACAACGGGCAATGTGACAGTAAGAAACGGTGGTATGTCCTCCTGGAAGAACAAAGCTACGCATGGGCTCGAGCTCTTCGTCCATTTTGTCGATCCAGTTCTCTAAATTTTCAACATCAACATTGGAAAGATCGGGCAACTTCATATTGGAAGCTTCGGGATCAGCCGCTAATTGAGATCCCATCGTAAACAATCGATCTTGAATCTCGAGCAGTTGCTCAACGATTTCTTGAGCGATGTCTTGATCGCGAATTAATCCGATGTGCGAGTTGAGTTCATCCACTGTTCCGTAGGCTTCAATTCTCAACGAACTTTTTGGAACACGTGTTCCTCCAATTAATTGTGTTGTTCCTTGATCTCCTTTTTTCGTGTATACTTTCATGCTTCTGTTTGTTCTAACTTACTACGTAATTCTTGAATTCGTGCTTGTTTCCCGATGTTGCGAATGTTTTTGGCTGTTTCGGTATAGTACTCGTGTACACCATCCAGAAAGTTCAATTGATACATGATCCATTCTTTATCCGTCATGGTTCTGCCTTCTTGAGCATATTCCTGTCGAAGCTTGTTCGCAATGGCATAGTAGTCGGGTCTGCCCAAATAATCGTGGTCAGCATCACACATGATTTTCTCTAACAGGTCTTGAGGCTCCACGTTTTTCTTCGTGCAGTTGATGATACGCTCCACAATATCTACCTGAATATCTGAATATCCGAAATTGGGCAGCATGGCTTTTGCCATACCAATTCCGAAATCTTCATTGTCCTTGCTGGAGTGAATGTATCCTGCATCATGGAATAGCGCAGCTGTACGCAATAATAAGATCGATTCGTCGTCTACTCCTTCTAATTTCGCATAGCGGATGGCAGCTTTTTCTACATTCAATGTGTGTGGTACATCGTGATAAACAACTGTTTCAGGAAGTAGCGAACGCAATCGCGTCAAGATGTTGACACGCATTTGATCGAAATCCATCGATGCTAACCCGCAGATGGTGCGCAATTTAGCAGATGGATATAATCCATTGCCACCCATTGAATGCTGTCCTTTTAACTTCGATAAATAGAACATTTCGATGCTTCCACCACGCTTGTGAATATCAATTTTTCCTCGGGGAATCGTTTCGAAATAAGAGCCAATGCCATCGGCAATGTTGGACGTAATGGTGATGTTTCCACTTTTGGTCACTTCTTCCGCTCGCGATGCAATGTTGACCGTATCTCCCCAAACGTCGAAACTAAATTTGGAAGAACCGATAATCCCGGCAACCAGCGGTCCCATGTGCAAACCGATTCGAATCTCCCAGAAATCCTTCCGCATTGCAATGGCAATATCGCGTTCATTTCGCATGAAATCACGGATTTCCAGTGCAGCCAGACATGCTCGAATTGCAGGACGTGGCATATTTTCAGTTACTCCCGAAAGTGCCATGTAGGCATCTCCGATTGTTTTGATTTTTTCGAGTTTATACTTCTCAACAATGTCATCGAACTTCGTGAAATAGTATTCCAGTCGTTTGATCAATTCGAGCGGGTGAATGTTCTTCGCTTTGGATGAAAAGTCGACAAAGTCCGTAAACAGTACAACGCCATTTTGAATCCGTTTTGGAGAGAATTTCCCCACATTGCTTAACTCACCCAAAATGGAATCGGGAAAGATATTACTAAGCAACTGTGCAATTCGCTGATCTTTGTAAAAGAGAGATTTGTAGACCTCAATCTTGCTTCGAATCAAATTGGGACTAAATGGAGCCGAAATGTAATCGACCGCTCCTTGCTTGATGCCCTTCACCAATTTACCCGATGCTCTGGGGTCTTTCGAGATCAAAATAATGTATTGGTTCCCGAATGTATTTTCCTTTTGGATTTCCTTGAGTTGCTCAATCGCATCTTTTGATTCTTCAACATTGACCAAAACGATTCCGACCTCTTTTCGTTCCAAGATCGGAGTTGCATCTTCTAGTGAATCGGCGAGCAAGACATTATTTCCGCTTCCAGCGAGCATTTCCTTTAAACCAACGCGGGTTTTTCGGTCGCTCTCAATAATCAATATGTTGATAAACCGTTCCACTACAATTCAATTTGATCGATCGATACAGGAGCTTCTTTTAGTTCTAAAATGCGTTGAATCACTTCATCTACAGCGGCATCTGGACAACTCGCACCTGATGTTATGATAATGGTCGTGTGTTCTTTATCGGGTAAAAACGCGTGATGTTTTTTCAGTTCTTTTGAATGAATATCAAACGCTTGGATGCTCTCTTTTGAAAGAATCTCTCCCTTGTTCTTGATGAAGAAAGTAGGAAATTTAGGTTCCAATAATTCAACGAGATGCGAGGTGTTGCTACTGTTGTAGCCACCTACCACAACTGCCAAGTCTGCATCAACATTCAATAATTCCAGCGTAGCTGATTGGTTATCGTTTGTGGCGTAACACAGCGTGTCACGTGTATCAGAGATGTGTTCCTTAATGGATGACTCTCCATACTTCTCAATCATTGTTTGTCGAAGAAAATCGGTGATTTCCTGTGTTTCGGAGGCCAACATCGTTGTTTGGTTGACCACACCAATGCGGTTTAAATCTTTCTCCGGATTAAATCCTTTGGAAAGCTTTCCCTCAAAGTAGTGGGTGAACTCTTCGGTGGATATCTTCCCCAAAATATAGTCAGAAAGTTTTCGCGTCTCTTCGAGGTTTTTCACCACCAATGAAGGTGCATTTTCCTTAGTATGCGAAAAAGTTGCTTTCGTTTCTTCGTGTTTGTGTTTACCGTGAATGATGATGGTATGATCCAATTCACCCAACTTCGCGGAACGGTTCCATACTTTCTCAACAAAAGGGCACGTTGTATTGTATTTCACCGTATCGATGCCTTTTTTCTCTAGCAACTCTTGAATTTCGATAGTTGTTCCAAATGCGGGGATAATGACAATATCTTCAGGCTGAATTTCATCCCATGGAATGAGTTGCGTACCATCCGTATCTTGAATGAAACGAACACCTTGACTTAGGAGATCGCTGTTAACATCTGGATTGTGAATCATCTGACTTAACAAGAAGATCCGTTTGTCTGGATTTTCCTGAATCGCTTTGTATGACTTTTCGATGGCATTTTCTACGCCATAACAAAAACCAAAATGACGACTAATTACAAAAGTGACATTACCGAAATTCAACGAAGTGGGAGAGAAGTCCTTCTTACGAGGATCTTCCAGCTTTCGCTTCGCCTTTACTTTAGAAATAATAGGCGATCGATAATGAAGAGGGATATCGAATTTTTTCATCTACTCAAAGTTAAGAATATTGTCATATTGGCAAGAGGATAATTGCACCGATCTATTTTCTTAGAATTACAACGATTCGTTTGGAATTTTAGTCCATTTTTTCGTTGAGATGACTAACTTTCCCAGAATAAAACAACGAGCTTCGTCAACATGATTCGCAGGATTCAATCATTCTTTACAAAACAGAAAATCAGTCAGCTTTTTTTGATTTCATCAGAATTGATCGTCGTGCTCTTTTTATGGGCGAATTTTCGGGTATTGACAGTGAGTCACGCTTTTGTAAGTGGCGATTTTAATGAGTTACCGAAGGTAAAAGTGGGAATCGTTCCAGGAACCATTCGTTATTTATCTTCTGGACAACCGAATCTTTACTTTTCTTATCGAATTGATGCGGCTGCGGAATTGTACCGTTCGGGTAAGATTTCACACTTGTTGATTAGCGGGGACAATGGAACCAAGGGATACAATGAACCGCAGGATATGAAGAATGCGTTGATGGAAAAAGGAATTCCAGCTGCGGCAATTACACTCGACTATGCTGGATTCGACACATACGATTCCATGATTCGGGCGCGAGAAGTATTTGGGCAAGATCGCTACATAGTCATTTCACAAGAATTTCAGAATGAGCGAGCCGTGTATATCGCCCGACGATTTGGAATTGAAGCGTATGGTTTCAACGCGAAGGATGTTAAAAATTACGGAGGTATTCGCACAAAGCTGCGTGAATCACTCGCTCGGGTGAAAGCATTTGTTGAAGTTCAGCTCGGCGTACAGCCCACCTATTTGGGTGAAAAAATACGGATCAAATAATGGTCCTAATCCAAGCGGAAACCACTTTCGGATATTTTTTTATCTATTTAAAATCCTGTTATTCAGTTAATTGAATCAGTTTTACTAAATTGTTTTCAAGAAAAATGCAATGGATTGGAATTCTCCCGTCTTTAATAGTGAAGGATCAATGATGTATCCCATTTTGAATGGAAACTGAAAGAGAAAATAAAAAGAAACTGGAAAGCTTTTTCCGTGATGAATACGATTCGCTGAAGTTATTTGTGAATTCGCGTATTCGATCTTCGGCGGAGCGCGATTCGGACGATATTATTCAAGATGTTGCATTGCGATTATTCTCTGGAGCAGATCGATATGCTCCGATAAATAATGTGGCGGGCTTTGTGTACCACTCAATTAAGAATAAGATTATCGATGTAATGCGTGGCGGTAAATCAACGATTCAGGAGCATGACGAAAATGAAGCGAAGTTGATTGAATTTACGGAGCTACTGTATGGGAAATCAGATAATTCTTATTCCGATCGAATGATACACGACTTGAAAAGTGCCATCATGAACTTAAAGCCTGCGTACCGAGATATCATTATTGCGATTGATTTTGAGGGATTTACCTACAAGGAAATCACAGATGAAACAGGAATACCCCAAGGTACATTGATGTCGAGAAGACATAGAGCTATTGCCTTGTTGCATAACGAATTAAGAGAAAAGAAAAAAACGAACGCATAAACAATTAGAAAACATGAGAAATTATTTTGAACACAAGATGAGAAAGAAAAATCCAGCGGTGATTGCAGGGATGGTTGTTTTAGGAATTCTAGCCATTGGTGGATTAATAACCTTGTTCGGGTTCACCGTAATGTGGCTGTGGAATTGGCTGATGCCTGAACTCTTCGGGTTGCCGACACTCACTTTTTGGAAGGCCGTAGGTGTGATTATTCTGTCGAAATTACTTTTTGGAGGCTTCGGTGGAGGCGGAAAAAGTGGCAAATCTGGAAAGAAGAGAAAGAAATCATGCGAATCCGATACATCGAAAAAGAAAGACTTCTCCAAATGGAAACACTATGATTCGTTTTGGAAAGAAGAAGGGGACAAGGCATATGAAGCATATTGCCAACGATTGGAAAATCCAGAATCAAGTCAATCTGAGTTGGATGAGGATTCATCCGAAACGAACAAAACAGTAGAGTAGCAATGGAAGTACTTGTTCTTAAAACGAATGTGACGTCAAAGCAGAAAGCTGAGCAATTGCGCGCGGTCTTCGATAATCATCAATCCATCGAGAAATGGTCCGTGGATATCGAAGACTGCGATAAAGTCCTAAGAATTGAAGCGCAGAACGGATTTGGCATCAAAGAGGCCGTTGCGTTGATGCAATTACAGGGATTCTACGGAAATGAGTTGGAAGATTGAATTTTAAGAGTCGCGATAACTTCCGCTAGGATTAATGATCAGTTCGATCTTAAATCAACTCTCTAATCTCTCCCATAATGCGTTCCGCTAATGCATTTGCGGCATCCAAATCTTTGCTTTCCGAGTAAATTCGGATAATCGGTTCTGTGTTACTCTTGCGCAGGTGTACCCATTCTTTTCCGATGTAGATCTTTACGCCGTCTGTCGTGTCGACTTCTTCGTGAGCGTATTTGGTTGCCATTTCAGCCAATACTTTATCTACGTCGATTTCAGGAGTCAATTGAATTTTATTCTTCGAAATGATGTACTTCGGATAGCTGTCACGCAAAGCAGAAACACTCATTTTTTTGTGGGCCAAATGCGAGAGGAATAGAGCAATTCCAACCAGAGAATCTCTTCCGTAGTGCAATTCTGGGTAGATCACACCTCCATTTCCTTCTCCACCAATCACAGCGTTTTCAGCTTTCATTTTCGTTACCACGTTCACTTCGCCTACGGCAGAGGCAAAATAAGCATTACCACTTGCTTCAGTTACGTCGCGCAAGGCACGTGTTGAAGATAAATTTGAAACGGTAGAACCAGGTGTTTTGCTCAACACGTAGTCCGCAACGGCAACTAGGGTGTATTCTTCTCCGAACATGCTTCCGTCCTCACAAACGAGTGCAAGGCGATCAACATCTGGATCTACTGTAATTCCTACATCAGCTCCCGTTTCTTTGATTTTATCAGAAAGATCGGTCAAATGTTCTGGAAGCGGCTCTGGGTTGTGTGGGAATTCTCCCGTTGGATCACAATACAGTTTCGTAATGTTTTTCACGCCCAAAGCTTCGAGCATTGCTGGAACGAAAATACCTCCCGTTGAATTCACAGCATCTACAACAACACTGAAATTCGCTGCTTCAATGGCTGCTTTATCAACAATTGGCAAGTCAAGAATGGCTTGAATATGTTTTTCTAAATAACTGTCATCGTGGGTAACTGTTCCCAAATCATCTACCTCTGCAAAGTTGAAGGCTTCTTGCTCTGCAATTTCCAAAACGCGTTTTCCATCGTCTCCAGAGATAAATTCTCCTTTTTCATTCAACAGTTTGAGTGCGTTCCATTGTTTTGGGTTATGACTTGCTGTGAGAATGATTCCTCCGTGAGCATTTTCCATTGGAACGGCAACTTCTACGGTCGGAGTGGTGGACAATCCAAGATTAACAACATTAATTCCCAATCCAGAAAGGGTTGAGATGACTAAATCAGAGATCATTTGTCCTGAAATACGTGCATCACGACCAATGACAACGGTCAATGTTTGATTCGGATTGTTTTCCTGAAGCCACGTACCATATGCTGCCGCAAATTTTACTGCGTCGATAGGAGTGAGGCCATTATTTACTGCGCCACCAATTGTTCCGCGAATTCCAGAGATTGATTTGATTAATGTCATAATGTAGTATTTTTAGAAAGAGCGCTTGAGCGCAATCATCTTCATGCACGCAATGGCGCATTCTGTGCCTTTGTTTCCGTGTTTTCCTCCTGAACGGTCAATGGATTGTTGAATGTTCAAATCTGTCAAGAGACAAAATGAAACAGGGGTGTTGTATTTCAGGTTTACGTCGATGATTCCTTGCGTAGCGCCATCGCACACAAAATCAAAGTGACGTGTTTCCCCTTGAATGACACAACCAATGGCTACAACGCCATCTACGGTTCCTTGCTCGCAGAAATATTGACTTCCTAGCGGAAGTTCAAACGCTCCGGGAACAAATCGAATGTCAATATTCTCTTCTTTCACACCGTTATCGAGCAGTGCCGACTTTGCTCCTTCGAGCAATCCGAGTGTGATTTTGTCATTCCATTCAGAAACAACAATGCCGATTTTAAAATCGGCACCGTTTGGAATTACTTCTTTTATATAATCTGAAAGATTGCGATGTTCTGTCGCCATAATTTCGTGTTATTTTCCAACTTTCATGTTAGATGCTTTCGACAAGTATTTTTCAACTTGGTGCTGTCCAGCGTATGATGGGTAATCATCAACAATTCGTTGGTACATCTCAGCTGCTTTTGGGAAGTTTTTGATTTCTTCCGAACAAAGTCCTGCTTTCATCAAGTACATTGGAGTTGTCAATTCATTCTCTAGCATGTCAGCAGCTTCCAAGTATTTGTTTGCTGCATCTTCGTACTTTTTCATTTCAGAAAGACAGTCAGCTTGAAGTCCAACAGCCATAATTGAAACGTATGTATCTTCGGTATCAACTCCTTCCAACTGCTCGATAGCACCTTCGAAATCTTTGCTTTCCATCAATTGACGTCCCAAAACAAATTGTGCTACTTCACCACCAATTCGACCGTCATATTTCTTCACCTCGCTTTCCAAGTATTCAATGGCAAGATCGGTAGAATCTATTTTTGCGTAGTTCAATCCTTCCCAGTAAACGTGTTTTGACTTCTCGTTTGCCGGCTTCACTACGAACTGGCGGTAGAGGAAGTATCCCAAAATCCCAATAACCAAAACACCAATCCCAATTGTTACAAAACGCAAGGTCTTGTTTGATTTGAATTGTCTCTTTATTTCTTCTCCTGTGATATCTTCTAACATTGTAATAATTTAAGCAGCGCAAAAATAGTTTTTTTTTTGAGAAAAGTCATACCGATTTATGTTAATGAAGGAATTCCGCTAATTTTGTCGCGATGCATCTCGAAAACCTCCATCTTGTTAATTTCAAAAACTACGAAGAAGCTGATATTTCGCTTACTTCTGGGATTAACTGTTTCGTTGGGAAAAACGGGGCAGGGAAGACGAATATTTTGGATGCTGTGCACTATTTGAGCATGTGCAAGTCGTACATGAATGTGATTGACCGTCAGAATATTCGTTTTGAACAACCCTTTTTTGTGATTCAAGGTGATTGGCAGAAGGAAAATACTTCCATCAACATTCATTGCGCGGTGAAAGTTGGCGCCAAAAAAGTCTTCCGTCGAAATAAAAAAGAATACGAAAAGTTAGCGGATCACATTGGTCAGTTTCCTGCCGTAATGATTTCTCCGTATGATCGTGATTTAATCTCCGAAGGAAGTGAGTTGCGACGCAAATGGATGGATGGAATTATAGCGCAATTCGATCGAAAATACCTTGCGGATATTCAGAAATACGCGAAAGTACTGCAACAGCGGAATGCGTTATTGAAAAATATGGCGGAGCATCGACTGTTTGATCGCGAGTCCATCGAAGTGTGGAATATCCAGATGATTCAGCTAGGCGAACGCATTTTTGAGCGAAGAAAGGAATTTCTTGAATCGTTTATTCCCGTTTTTCAAAAGCACTACAACACGATTGGAAATACGGATGAGCAGGTAAGTTTAACCTATCGTTCACATTTGCTAGAGGGTGATTTTGAGACCTTGCTGCAGCGCGCCGAGCGAAAAGATGCTCAAACGAGGTATTCGACGGTTGGAACGCATCGCGACGATCTCATTTTTGAAATCAAAGGTCATCCCGTGAAGAAATTCGGATCGCAGGGTCAACAGAAATCGTACATCATTGCGCTTCGATTGGCTCAATATGAATGGCTGAAAGAACAATTGGGCGTTACACCCGTTTTGCTACTCGATGACATTTTTGATAAGCTCGATCAAACGCGTGTGGAGCGCTTGATGAAATTGGTGCATGATCAGTTTTTTGGTCAGGTTTTGGTTTCGGACACAGATGAGGAACGCGTGCGCGATATTTTTGCCAAAAACGATTTGGAGAGTAAGTTGTTTCGCGTTGCTGAGGGAGGTGTTTCTGAGGCGGAGTAGTTTTTGTGACTATCTGAAATTCTCACTCAGCGCTTCAATTATCTAGCCTTTCAATTTTTTCATCATACAATTATCCATACCTTTACACTATGAGTGATCTCAAACGTACATCCAACGAAGCACCGTTAAAAGAAGTCATCAACAGATGGTTGAAGGCTTATGGCCTCGACAAAAAAATGAAGGAGATGGACGTAGTCAATTCTTGGGAAGAAATGATGGGAACGGCCGTTGCGCATCGCACGAAGGAAATCAAGATTCGTAATGGAACGCTTTATCTTAAAATGGATTCTTCGGTAATGAGAGATGAGTTGTCACATGGAAAGCAAGTGATCATTCAACGCGTGAACGAAAAAGCGGGATTTCAGATCATCAACGATGTGTGGTTTGGTTGATCACGGGTGAAAACTTTAAAATTCTCAAGTCGTTTGATCATCTAGGCAGAATTCTGACAAATGAAAATTGTAGAACTGATTTTATTAGTGATTTGCTACTCTTCGTTGCTAATCGCTCTGTTTCTAGAAATAATCTGTTACTCCAAAAATATTGAATCCAAAATTACGATAGCATTCACTTTGTCGCTACTGTTGTTTGTCGTTTCAATGTCGATTTCTCCTCTAGTAGAATTGAAATTTGGCACTTCTGCAGCTCTCACTTCAAGCATGGTTTGCCTTGTCTTTGTTTCGGTAACCACATTTCGGAATATCTTGAATGAAAGGAAGCATAAGGTTCCCAAGTTGGCAGTAACGCTTCATCTTGTTCTCGGAGGAATCTTGTTGATTCTATCCATACTGGGGTACATTTTTCAATTTTCGGAGAGTGTCAACTCAGCAGTAATTGTTTACTTGTTGTTCTCGGTTCTACTTTCCATGCTGATCGTATTTCGAACAGATCCCAAAAAACAGTATGCGCATCTTGAAAAAGTTGAAAGGCGATTTGCACTGGCTTTTATGGTCGTAGTTCCCGTTGTGGTTATTTTCAGCTATTGGTTTGAGGAACAATACAGTCAATTGCAAATTGGTTTTATGGTTCCTGTCATTTTTATCCTCTTGGCATCAAATAAGATTTACGATGATCTCAAACGATTATCGATCATTCAATCGAAGCTTGAACCCAAAAAACAAAAGTTTAAGAATTTCAATTTCACAAAGCGAGAGGAGGAAATTGCTTCGTTGCTTTTTGAAGGACATACCTACACATCAATATCTGAACAATTGTTTATTTCTCTTCCAACTGTGAAGACACATGCAAGTAATGTGTACAAGAAATGCAATGTAAAGAACAAGCACGAATTGATTTTGCTCCTGATGAGTTAATCATTTGTCGTTTTTTCTCTCATACTTTTGTATGAATTTCAGTGTAATTGGGGATTTTCAACCATTTCTTGTCCAATTTCTTTATCTCCATCATCTACTTTTGCTCCGTTCGATAAAAGTGAGATAAATGGTTTTGAGAAAGAAAGTCGCCTTGATATTGATGTTTGTTTTGTTGGGAGTTTTGCTAACATTTCATGCAATGGTGCTCAGTGGAGTAATTCCTTACGACATTGTTTGGGCAGGGAAGTTGAAATCGTACGATGAGATGATTCGCTTTGAAACAGTTTCTATTTTGATTAATTCTCTGATGCTACTCGTTTTTGTCGTGAAATACCGTTTGTTGCGAAGTGGGAGAAGCAATAAGATCATTGATATCATTATCTGGATTTTCGCGTTACTTTTTCTGCTGAATACTGTGGGGAATTTATTCTCGAAAAGTACTTTGGAGTTGGTTTTAGGATCCGCTCTCACCTTGGTTTCCGCCGTTCTGTGCGTTGTAATCGTTAGGAAATAGTGGATAGGTGTTAGTTCGCACCACGGCCAGTAAGTTCCAAAATAACCTTGTTTTTGTCCATACACGATTGGCAAAACACCTCGCGGAGTTTCTCATGATCGAAGGCTTGGAAGGGAATATGACAGTCACCCATGAACATGTTGCACCAAGTGTCGGGATTCATCGTTTGGTTCAATTCGATCAGATAATCGTAGTAACGCGCCCATTGTGCATCCGACGGGTGATTCCAGCTTAGATGCATGAAATAAGCAATTGTTTCATCGGTTTTGGCGTGAGGTTCTAACATGCCCACCGCAGAATTGATGTCTCCGTATTTTACCGCACATTTTGTTAAGGCAATCGCAACGGAGTCGGTCAGTTGGTTATACTTCGTATAATACGCAAATAATTGAGCAATACTCTTTGAAGCGTCGTGTCCGCTTCCCATCAAGTCTTTATTCAAGGTGAAAACTTCGTTGAGTAGCATTACATTCAAATCAAAATTGAGTCGATCGATATTTTTCCGAAAAACGGAGTCAACTTGATAAGAAGATTGCAACTTCTGCATGAGGTCAAGGAGTTGTTGAACTTGATCTTGTTCAAATGGAGGTTGTCTTTTGTAGTCGTCTACTTGAAGTCGAACGTACTGATACAAAAACGCTGGGAGCATCTCATTTGACTGCCTGTTTTGTTTATAGAACTTGTCCATGTCGGATGCATGGTAGCGTTTCCAACGATCATTATGTTGTTTGAAGGCATCCTCGAATTCATATCCGTACAGCAAGTGTTGTTGAGTGAGTTTCGGCGAGGATTCGGCGAGAGTGGGAATTGTATATTTTGCCAATTCATCGGGACTCAGTGAATCATTTTTCACTAGATAATGCGAGAATTCATACAATGCCTCGATGTAGCGAAGAAGCGAATCGCGTTTTTCTGGACGTTTCTCGTACTTGAATGCATCAAGCAAACGTTGATTTTCATTTCGAATGAGGAAGGGATAGTTTTTTTGATCGAGTGGAATAGTGGCATATAACCGAACGTCACCCCGACGTGTTGGAGCGAGAAGCGATTCGAGTTCCTTCGTGTCGTGCGATTGAAGGTACTGTTGAATTTCCTTACTCGTTTTGTTTGCTAAAAACTTCCATTTCGCGCTTTTGGAGGCGTTGGTCGTAAATCCATACCAATCTGTTGAGGTTAAAACGGATAATTTAATCGTGTTTTCCTGGCGAGATTGGATCAATCGAGTGATGTTTTCTGCTCGGAGTCGTTGCAGGCGTTGATTGATGATAGAATCGCCTTCAACGGAAGCGTAAGCGTGAATCTCAATCGAATCAATGTTGTATTTCAATTCGCCAAAAGAAGCAAGTAGTGGCTGGATATCTTCATCTGTGAACTCAACTTGACCTTGTTCGAATGGAACGGTGAAATTGGCGATTTTTTCTTTCGGGAAGAAGACATACGCGCGCTCGGATTTCAACGGAATGAATTCGCTTTCTTGATAATCGGAATATAACTCACCACAAAACGATGTGAAATAATCAATGTCGCAAATCTGTTTGTTTTGGATGTAAACCAAGTTATGATTCCAATAGTTTACATTTTTCGGAACTTTTCCCAAACTGATTTCGAAGTATTCACTGCTATACCGATCGGCTTTGTATTGACCAAATCGTCGGAAGAAAGAGGTAGAATCCTTTCGGAAGATGTAGGGCAAAAACGATACGTCTTTTTTCTTCTTCCGCTTTTTGTAGCCCTTGAATAAGTCTTTTCGATAGAGAGGCTCCAAAGTGAAACCATTGAGGCGTAATTGCCCATTTCTTCGACTCGGTTTGGTGTAGTACGCTGGATTTCCACACATGTAATCATCGAAGGAAACGATCTCGACAGCAAAGCCGTCGGTGCGATCGCGAATCAGTTGTTGAACATACGCTGAGTTTTCAACTTTTAAAATGAATCGATTGCGTTCTACACGAAGTGTAATGTGCGGTTTTTCCGCTTCAAGTGCTTCGCAAGGCTGACATTTTTCAAGTTTATTGTGCTTGAGTTTGTAGGGATATTTGTGGTTTTCAATTAATTGATTTGGAATGCCTTCAAAACTCGAAACAACTGGCGGTGGGACGTAGTCGGAGTAGTTGAAAAAGTCCTTGTTTTCTTCGAAACGAAACTGATGCGCCACTTTTGCAAACTTCTGACACGCGTAGATTCGACCGCTCTCTATGTCAATTGAAACGGACAAGCCTGTTATTTGATAATCGGGCGTAATCATGTTCTTGAAGTGTCCAGGCGAATTCACCCAAGAGTCAACCATGGCTGCTGCAATTCCTTGGTAAGTATGCGTATCGAACTTTTTTCCTTTTTTGCTCTCAACTTCTGAGTTGAAGGGAACATAAAGCACATTCTCACCAACGCTGTAGTTTTTGGCTCCGAAATATTCGGCGCGAAGCTGTGGTGTTCGTGTGGAAACCGAGTCAACTTCTGTATGCGTGAGTCGTTTCTTGCGGTTCATGTAGCGCGCATGATGATCGGAAGCTACGTAAAGAATGGAATCGTTTACTAATACATCGCAATCGTGCTTTTTTCGGACATCATCAACGCCCGTTTTCACCAAATGTTCGAGGTACTTTTGATTGAAATTGTAGGCATCGAAGCGGTCTCCCTGCGCATGTAATTGCGGAAGTAAAGCGATAAAAAGTACGAACAAGCGAAATTTCATGGTACGGATGCGTACCCTAAATAACGTGAAAAAAAGATTTGGTTTCAAAGAGAAATGAAAACTCTTACTTCCGCATCAATTCCAAATACATTTTCTCTACTTTGTTGCGTGCCCAATTCGTTCTGCGGAGAAATTTTAAACTGGAGCCCATCGAAGGATTATGCGTAAAGCAACGAATATTCACGCGTTGCCCCATTTCTTCCCAGCCGTACACTTCAACGAGTAGTTCGAGCATGTCTTTGAGCTTCACACCATGAAGTGGATTATTCGGTTGCGGCTCGAGTTCTTTATCCTTTGGAGAATCTGACATCTTTATTTTATTGAATAACAGTCGTTTGTCGACTCGATGGATATGCAGAGAAGTAACCTAAGGCGCGGTTTTCCCATTGATATGTTGGATTCGCTGGGGCAGCACTATTTGGATCGATCAATGAAATCAACTCATTGTAGTAATCGTAAATTTTCTTGTCGATAGTACGTAATTCAATTTCAATCGTGTCTCCAACGTCAAATAAATCGACAAAAACAGGACGAAGCACAAGGTTACCGTTGGTGAATTCATCGTTGTTGAGAGTGATGTCATCCAACTCTTTGTACAAAGTGTCATTTTTGGTCAAATACGCTGAAGTGAAATCTCCTTCTGCCGCTGGATCTTGATAGCTCACAGCAACCAAATAACCGCCATCACCCGAAAATGCTCCCGGCTCGATGTACTCGTATATGATTCCATTTTGAGGAATGAGATCATTCAACTTACACGACGCATTATAGGTTACGCCATTGGCAAGTACGGTCATGGTGTATGTTGTTCCGAACTGAGGAATGTAGTTGTTCAAAACGTATTCTCCGTTGGCAACAAAAGGAACTTGCTGAGAGTTACCACTTTGATCGGTAATGGTGACTATTGCATCGTCAATTGTTGGCTCATCTTCATTCGAAAAGAAGTTCGATGTTTCAGTTACCACAACGCGAACAGTACTGTCTTCAGCGGTGTAGTTAGCTTCGATAACCGTAACAGGATTCGCTTCGTTGAGATCCACATCAATCACCTTGGTGCAAGATGCGAGAACGATAATTCCTAAAATAAGTGCTGCGTATTTCATCTTATTTAATTTTAAAGTTGTACGTGATAGAAGGAACAATTTTGAAGAGTGCTGTTTGAACAGCTTCTGTTTCTCCAGTATCTTGATTTTCTTGGAAAGAGATCGTAAATGCATTTTCACGACCATAGACATTGTAGATGGAGAAGTTCAAGTTGTGCTCGAATCGTTTTTTGTCTTTGAGGTACCATGTTAAGCCAAGGTCGGCACGGTGATAATCTGGCATTCGGTATCCGTTGCGTTCGGTGTATAATGGAATTACGTTTCCGCCAATTTCATATTTTCCCGAAGGGAAAGTAACGGCATCTCCTGTGTAGTATATGAACGTTCCTGCAAGTGCGAGGTTTTTGGTAATGTCATACATCAATACAACGGAAACATCGTGAATTCGGTCCTGACGTGCAGAGAATTCTTTTCCATCGTTGATGTCGTCAAACTGTCGTAATGAGCGCGAAAGTGTGTAGCTGATCCATCCTTTGAATTTTCCTTTCTTCTTCTCCAACAACAATTCCAATCCGTACGTACGACCTTTTCCGTAAACCAATTCACCTTCTACTTGATCATTTAAGATGAGGTTGGCACCGTTTCGGTAATCGATTTGATTTTGAAGCCATTTGTAGTAAATCTCCGTTGAGATACGGTATTTGTTTTTCTTGAGGTTTTGATAATATCCAAGCGCTACTTGATCGCCAATTTGTGGTTTGATGTTGTTCGAACTCGGCACCCACACATCCGTTGGACTGCTCGTAGTTGAGTTCGAAAGTTGGTGTAAATATTGGAAATTTCGGTTGTATCCAGCTTTAATCGAATTGCTTTCTGAAATCACGTAGCTCATAGAGAAGCGTGGCTCCAACCCTTGGTGATATTGGACGCTTTCCCAACGGCCAATGGTTGAATCTTGTGAGATTAAATCTCCGTTGTCATCGTAATCAAATTTCGTTCCGCCAACAAGATCGAATCCTGAGTAACGCAAACCGTACATCAAGTTGATCCGAGGACCTATTTTCTGTTCATTTTGAACGTAAGCACCAAATTCAAGTCCGTAGCGACTATCCAATACAATTTCATTAAATGATTCATTGCCACCCGTTAATGCTCCAGGCATAAAGGTGTGATGCATGGCATTGAAACCGAATTTCAAGCTGTTATTTTGATTTGCAAAAAGCGAGAAGTCTTGTTTTACGTTCCAATCTTGAATAGAAGAGTTCACACCAAATGCTTCATCATCCGAACCAATGGTGAAACGGTAGTTGAAATTACTGAAGATGACCGATGTATTCGAAAAGAGTTTATCGCTAATGATACGGTTGTATCGAACGGTTCCTGTGGCATTTCCCCAATCAAACCCAAATTGATCTCCGAAACTGAAGTTATCTCTTCCGAAGTATCCTGAAATGAAAATACGGTCTTTGTCGGAAAGTTTGTAATTGGCTTTTGCGTTTAAATCGTAGAAGTACAACTTCGTGTTGCGAATATTTTCGTCGCGTGAAAGTCCTAAGAAGACATCCAAATAACTTCTTCTTCCAGAAACGATGAACGATCCTTTGTCTTTAACAATTGGTCCTTCAACAGCCAATCGCGAAGAAATCAATCCAATTCCTCCTGAAAGTCCGAATTTCTTGTTGTTACCGTCTTTCATTTTCACATCCATCACAGAGGAGGCGCGACCACCGTATTCAGCGGGAATTCCTGACTTGTATAGCGAAACGTCTTTTACAGCGTCCGAATTAAATACAGAGAAGAACCCGAGTAGGTGAGAGGCGTTGTAAACGACAGCTTCGTCGAGTAGCACCAAGTTTTGATCTGCTCCACCTCCGCGCACAAAGAATCCTGAGTTTCCTTCTCCTGCTGTTTTTATTCCAGGAGTGAGTTGGAGGGTTTTCATGATGTCTTTCTCTCCAAAAATCACAGGAATGGTTTCAATATCTTTCGGATCGAACTTGGTTACGTTCATTCCTGATGAGGTAATGTTTTCGTTCTCTTTTACACCAGTTACCACGACATCTTCCATTTCTTGGACATCTTTGGGAAGCGATAACTCCACATTTAGCGTCATGTTTTCGGTCAAGTCAACTTTGATTTCTTTCGTTTCAAAACCCGCCGAGCGATACATCAAGGTATAACTTCCTTTTTCGAGGGTAAGTGAATAAAATCCGTAAGAATTGGCTCTAGCACCAACGTTGGAAAGTTCTTTAACAATCACAGAACCTCCGAATAAATCTTCTCCGTTGGTTGAGTCTTTCATCGTTCCGCTCACCGTATAGGTTTGTGAATAGGCTGTGCTAAAAATCAGGAATAGTACGAATGTACTTAGGTATTTCATGACCGACATTTTTTATGTAACGCAAAAGTAGAGAAAAGCGAAAGTTATTTTTCAAAAGAATGATGATCGGCTAAATCACATGTTCGGTGGATGTAGCCTGCCCATTACGTGCTTGTCGAATTGCTTGATTACCCGAGAGTCAGATGATTGGGAGACCTGGCAATCCAAGGGTCTAAATCGAATCTGAAACCACGTGATACGTCGGATCTTCCTCTACATTAATTTCGATGATCTTGTCCGCGTTTTTCAACAGTTTTTGACAGTCTGGACTCAAATGACGCAAATGAATCGTTTTTCCTGCTTTTTGATAGCGATCAGTTAGTTGATTCAGAGCTTCTATGGCCGACATATCAACAACGGTACTCTCAGAGAAGTCAATGATTACTTCCTCTGGATCGTTCTGAATATCAAATTTGTTGTTAAATACAGATACAGAACCGAAGAAAAGTGGACCATAGATCTCGTAATGCTTCACACCATTTTCGTCAACGTGTTTGCGCGCACGAATGCGTTTGGCATTTTCCCATGCGAATTTTAAGGCTGAAATAATCACACCGATCAACACAGCAAGCGCTAAGTTGTGAAGGAAGACAGTCACCAAGGTTACAACGACCATCACCACTACATCCGTCATTGGCATTTTTCCGAATACTTTCAAAGACGCCCACTCGAAGGTTCCGATTGAAACCATCACCATTACACCTGTGAGGGCTGCCATTGGCAACTTCTCAATAATGGGTGCACCATACATAATGAAAATCAACAGTCCAATTGCTGCGATAATTCCTGAGAGTCGAGCGCGTGCTCCAGACGAAATGTTGATCAAACTTTGTCCAATCATCGCACAACCTCCCATTCCAGAGAAGAATCCTGTTACAATATTTGCCGTTCCCTGTGCAACACATTCTTTGTTTCCTCGACCGCGTGTTTGCGTAATTTCATCAATCAAGTTCAAGGTCAACAAGCTTTCGATCAATCCAACTCCCGCTACAATCAATGCGTATGGGAAGATCAATACCAAGGTGTCCCATGTAAATGGAATCGAAGGAACGTTGAACGGTGGGAATCCTCCTTTGATAGATGCAATGTCCCCAACAGTTTTTGTTTCAATGCCAAAGCCAATTACGAGCCCTGAAACGACCAAGATCGCAGCCAAAGAAGAGGGAAATACCTTCGTGAGTTTCGGAAGTCCCCAAATGATTAACATCGTGAGCAAGACCAAGCCAATCATCAAAATCAGTTGATTCTGATCTAGATACTCCATGATTCGGCCTTTTTGTTCTACTTCGTAGAGATCGCCTTTCTCAATGTTGAACTTCACTTTTTTGGTTTCTACGTCGAACACTTGTCCGTTGTGAACCTCAAATTCTACTTCTCCCGATTCGATATTTGAAATTTTGTTATCACGGAAATTGTAAGCGATTACACCTGTTTCGTTATCCGTGAAATACGTTCCTGTTGAGTTGAGATCAAAGGCCTTTTCGGTAGAAACTGTCTCGATTTTATCTTGTCCGTAGTAGTCTTTCACTGGCTCTTTGAACGAATCAATTTGTGCCATGAAAATGACGATGGCTAACCCGTTCACAAACCCAAACATAACGGAGTGAGGCACCAAACGGATGAATTTTCCAAGTCGTAGTAATCCAGCTAAAATTTGCAGAACCCCTGCGAGAATAACGGTTGCAAAGATGTATTGCGTAATTTCATCCACGCTGATGTCTGGCATTGTCTTTTTCAAGACAGCAATCATTCCCACGTAAATAACCGCTACGGCACCCGTTGCACCCGAAATCATTCCTGGGCGACCACCCAAAATAGAGGTAATCAACCCGATAGAGAATGCAGCGTACAATCCCGTAAGTGGAGAAAGTCCAGCGATCATTGCGAAGGCAATGGCCTCAGGAACCAAGGCTAACGCAACCGTTAGTCCACTAAGAATTTCATTTTTGTAATTGACTTTCGCTTTGAGATCAAAGAGGTTGAAAATTTTCTGCATAACTCGTTTTGCCTGTTTGGAGGGGGCAAAAGTACGGGTTTTTTCGCAATCTGTTCTTAGTGATTCTCCTTAAGGACTTTTATCACTTCTGTGTGATTCTCTAATGAAACGGATAAAAGATAGAATCCATCGTTCAACGCAGAAAGATCAATGCTTCCATTCAGTGGAGAAAGCACTGTCACTTTCTTGCCGTCGAGCGTGAAGACTTCGATCTGATCGATGTTTGGATGAGCGAAATTCAAAATGCCCGTCGTTGGATTGGGATAAACAGTTTTTGACATGTTCAATTCATTCAACCCGACAAGGTCAGCTACGCCAACAATCACGGTGTCTTCATGGTAACAACTCAAGGAGTCGTAAGCGAAAACAGTAACATAGTGAATGCCTGTTCCGAATTGCGAAGCAATAAATTCAAACGAATTGTTGGTAGAACCATCCATCCATTCATAGCTCATCATACCCGGCGAAGAAGTAACTTCGAGCGTGTCAAAGATGTCGATAATCGTATCGGCGATGCTTTCAAAGGTAATGTCGTTAAGATGAGCCGTAACGGGAAATCTTCCAGATGAACAATCTCCTTGTAAACGTTCTCCGTAGTGGTAATAAACGCGTCCGTTCCAATCGCGTGGGAAGTAATTGCTCGTCATGTTAAAATTGACGCCACTTCCTGTAATCATGGTGAGTTCACTGGTGGATCGAGTTTGAGGTGAGCCTGGGTTTCGGTAGGATAATTTAGAAGCGGAGTTCGCCATTTTTAGGTAAATTCCGACCGTATCGTCGGTGTTCATGCTGAAAGCAGAGAATGGAACGTGAGTTTGAACGGTAGGATCAGATACATTAACGGTCACTGCATCTACCAAGGTCCACGCGCCGGGTATCAATTCGTAACCAAGATGACTTCCTGCTTTTTTGTAAATCTCGATTGATTGTGTTCCAGTAGAATTGATTTTCACATCGAAACTATCAATCACAATGCTGTCGTGTGCGACTAAATCAAACATGGTTCCATTGTAATCGATCGAGGAAGTATTTGTGGTAAAGAGATCATCCGAATAGTATAAATTCCCTCGAACTACTTCTGCATACCAATCGCTTGTTGAGGTGATAAATGGAGTGAAGTAATCATTTCCGAAAGCGATAGGAGTTGGGTTTGTGGCGTCGGCATACCAAATAACGGTGTCCTGACTAGCGGCGTTTACAGACACAACTGCTGTTCCTGGATCACATAAAGTATCATGAATCGGTGTCCATGTTGGGTGTCCACTGGTGGAAAAAGTATACGCTAATGTGTCGTTTGATGTGTCGAAATTATTGGTTGTTGAAACAACTACGGTTAACGAGTAATCGCCTGCTTCAATCGTCGAAGCGCTATAATTCATGCTGTAAATTGAGCATTCTGTCAATCCTGATGAGATAGTAGCCGAAGTTACATTGTTTGTTGCCGATTGAAAATGATATAGCGCTGAGGTGACAGTCACGGGAAGCGAATCGTTCGGACCTAGGTTGATGAGTTCGAATTCAAATTCGGAGAGCGAGTCTCCACATGCACTCAAGTTGACTGGAGTAATTGAAACAACCGCAGGATCAGTATCGGGCAATGAAACATACACGTTTTCGGGAATGTTAACAGCAATTACGCGCGATTCCAATAAATCATGTCCTGCATCATTCAAGTGCACACCGTCTCCAGAGTCATAAAAAGGCTCGATTGTGTTTGTGGGTGTCGCAATTGTTGTCCAAAAATCAATGGTATTGGGAGCGAACTGTACAAGTATAGAATCTTTCAAATCCGATTGGAGTTGAGCTTGGGCTGCACTGAAATTTCGAGGTTGTGTGGTGCAAATCCAGATAGGAACGGACGCAGCTGTGGCAATTTGAACAACGGTATCAAGGTTGAACATTTGTTCCGAATAGGAGAATCCAGCTGCGACATCATTCGATGGCATATTCACAATTATGGCGTCTGGCGATTCCGCCAAAGCAGCAGTAATATTTCGCGCTACATCAGGATTCGGACGACCTGGAGGCGGTGTGAATCCGGTAGGCATAATTCGGTAGGTATTGTATCCACCTACAGCAAGATTGATCACTTCATTTGCAGGGTTGATGGATTGTAAATGATTGCGGTAGCGGTTTACCCATGCACTATCGGCAGTAGAAACGCCGGAGCCCGCAGCAGTTGAAGAGCCTAATACAACAATTTTAAAGGTGGAGGCGGAAACGCACGGGTTTGCTTGCGCATTCGCAATTGAATTCAGTAGAAAAACTGAAATGCACAGTAGTAGGGTGTGGTGTAGATTTTTCATCGAGGACTAATTTACCGTTTGTTGTCCTCTTGAACAAGTTATTCTTGATGATTTGGAGGTAAGTCCGTTGGGATTTTTGAAACGCGATCATGCAAAACAATACTCCCCGTAACGCCAACATTGAGCGAAGAATTTCCTGGAAGCTTCACGAGGAAGTGACATTTTTCCTTTACAAATTCTGGGAGGCCAGTGTCTTCAGCCCCTAACAAGTAAATAGCGCGCTTCGGATGTTCGAATTCGTGCAACATTTCCGCTCGATCGTCAATTTCGATTCCAACAATTCGACAATCGTAAGGAATATTCGCGAGGAAATCATCAAAGGTTTTATAGTTGAACAACGGAATACGCGACCACGTTCGAAGAACGTCAGAAGATTGTTTCTTGTAACGACCATCTACCGTAAAAATGTACGAAGCACCAAGTATATAGGCTGATCTCCAAAGCGTTCCAATATTGTGATGTGTTTTCCCACGAAATACGCCAATCGCGCTATATCCTTTAATGTTCACTGTTTTCATGTGTCTAAATTTTCAGCGGAAGAAAATGCAGAAAATATGCATTCGTGCAGCCGCTTCGCTTTCTTACGATATTTTTAAATCAGTCAAATTGTGTGATGAATAAATATCAAGCTCGTTTCAGCTGCAAAAGTGCGATTTTCTTCTCGATTGGCACAAGCAGGGCATTGTTTTTGTTGCTTTGACACCAAAATACCTTCATGTTTCGACTTCTACTTTTTCTGTCCATTTCTCTTTTCTTTTTGAGTTGCAAAGAGGTTTATACCAAAGGTGATGAATTGTTTTATCAGATTTCAGAGGCAGATAGTACACGGTGTATGGATGAAATTCTCGATGGGATTTGGGAAGAAGGTCAGAATAATTTATACAAACTGGATATAATATATAACAGCGACATTGCATATTGCGGGATAATAGATGTTTTTAGAGTCATGATGAACAGTCAAGGGCAGGTGATGGTGAATACGAACATTGATTCTTCTAATGTTACGGCGAAAGTAGTTGACTACTTTATGTTCAATCGAAATAAAGCGTCTAACATGGATTATCAATACGCTTCATATTTTAGTTTGAATGCTAGTGAGTTAGCAGAACAGCTGCTTTGGGCGGAGGAGAGAGTTAAAAAGTTGCAAGGAAAGGAGTCTGTGGATACTTTTGATTTGCGTATTGCTCAGGATTATTTAGAAACTGTGAAAAGCTGGACGCAAACAAGAGAATTGATTGATGAAAAACTCTTTGTTCAGTCATCAACTGCTCACATTCGTTTTTCTTATTTAGTGAAAGGAGAAAAATGGCAATCAATCAAAAGAAAAATTGAATTGGCGTATTATCAAATGCGCAATTACGAGTGCATGCGTTACTTTGGAGAGACTTATCTTCATCTCTTTGAGCGCACACAGCGAAAGGGAAGGGATTTGGACAAACAAAAATTGGAAGCGCTGAAAACAATGCACCCAGCAATTATCATTGATAACGATTGGAGCAAAAGAGATAAGTAAAATGAAGAGTGTCATCAATAATATCGTTTGGATTAATCTGCGAAATATTGAGTGTTTACGCTATTTTGGAGAAACGTACCTCAGTCTCTATGATCGATTTCAGCGGAAAAAGCGATCCATTGACAAGGAAAAACGGCAAGCGATTGAAATTGTGCGACCCATTGTCATCTATGACAAAAATCTGGAAGTGAGTCCTCGTTCCTATGGTCCTGTGGAATTGCCGTCCCCTGCTCGCTAATTTATTCCCATCTTTGCAGAAAGATTAGAATATGTGGATTTTCCAATTTTTTAAGCATGCACTGGGTGGGGCGTTCGATTATTTCTCAATACGGATAAAAGGGAGATTCGCGGCTTTTGCCATTCAATTGGTGCTTTCGTATTTGCTGGTAGGAGTGTTCACGTATATCATTGCAATGCTTGCGAGTCCGCTGTTTTATGGTGGAAGTTTCTCTCTAAATATTATTTCGGTGGATGTTCTGTACGATTGGGCGTTACTCATCGACCCTGCGTGGACTGTAACGATGGTCGTTGCGGTCAATTTTTTGTTTCGAACGGATCTTTCCAACAAACGAATGAAGTTTGCTGATTTTTACAACAAGCGCACTTCCACTTTTTGGTTTGAACTCTTTCTTGCCGTCTCTTTACTTACAATTCTTTTAATTATTTACCATAGAAATGATTTGTACTATCCGATTTCCTATGGGAATGACCTAGACTTTTTATTGGGGCAAGGGTTTGGCGATAACATGGAGTTTCTTGGTCCATTAATCGAGAATTGGTTGTACTATATTTCTCTTTCCTTACCGATTATTGCGATCGTTGTACTGGAAATTCGTGAGCGTAAACGAAATGGTGTCGTGTTAAAACATCCGATGTGGAAGATGTTGGTTGTTGCGATTATTCTCGGTTTCTTCGTTTCATGGTCAATGGATGCCTTTCTTCGTATGTTTGGAGATCTCGTGTTAACGCTTATTTATGCACCTTTTGAAATGATGGAAATCCCTATTATTTTGGGAGTGCTGACAACTATTTTCTTTACAACTTTCAAGTTCATTGCACTATCTACAATATATCATTTTACCATTCAATACGGTACTCAAGAGAATAAAGAACGTGTGCTTTTTTCAGAAACTTCAGAAGACCTTTTAGATAATTAATAGTATGGAATTTATTTCACAAGAACTCGACGATTACGTGTGCGCTCATACCGAAAAAGAGCCTGAATTATTATACGAACTCAACCGAAGAACTCATTTGGAGGTATTGCAGCCCCGTATGTTGAGTGGTCAGTTTCAAGGGCGTGTGTTGAGCATGCTTTCTCACATGATTCGACCTAAAAACATCCTCGAAATTGGAACGTATACCGGATATTCTGCGCTGTGTTTGGCGGAAGGTATGCAAGAAGGAGGAAAGATTGTAACACTCGATAAAAATGAAGAACTCGAAGATTTAATCACTGAGTTTTTTGAACGCGCGGGCTTGGCGGAATCCATCGATTTTAGAGTGGGAAATGCCATGGAGATCGTCCCAACGCTCGAAGAGCAATTCGATTTGGTGTTTATCGATGCTGACAAACGAAATTATGGCAATTACTACGACATGGTGATCGATAGAATGCCGTCGGGTGGATACATTTTATTGGATAATGTCTTATGGTCTGGTAAAGTGGTTGAAGAGGTAGATCCAAATGACATTGATACGGTTGAATTGATCGCCCTGAACAAGCGCTTGCAAGAAGATGATCGCGTGCAAAATGTGCTACTTCCTATTCGTGACGGATTGACGATACTCAGGAAAAAATAGGATCGAGTTGGAGTTAGACATTCTTTTCGAAGACGATTTCTTGGTCGCAATTCACAAACCTGCGGGACTACTCGTTCACCGAACGAAACTAGCGAAAGATGCCACCGAATTCGCCCTTCAAATTTTACGCGATCAGATTGATCACAAAGTGTTTCCTGTACACCGTTTGGATAGAAAAACGTCGGGCGTATTGCTTTTTGCGAAAGACCAGGAAACCAATCGCATCATGCAAACTCAATTCATGGAACGTGAAGTTGGTAAACGCTATAAAGCAATTGTTCGCGGATGGACGGACGATGAAGGAACCATCGATTATGCCTTAACGAATGAAAGCGGATCGGAACAGGAAGCCGTAACGCATTTCAAAACACTCCTTCGATCCGAAATTAATCTTCCCAATGGGAAATTTTCAACCGCTCGATTTTCACTCGTCGAATTGAATCCAGAAACGGGACGCATGCACCAATTGCGCAAACACCTCGCACATATTTTTCATCCGATTATTGGCGATCGTCCGCACGGTTGCAACAAACAAAACAAGCTGTTCAAAGAACACTTTTCCATGATGGAAATGATGCTACATGCCGAAAAGCTCACATTTAAGCACCCGAAGAGTGGGGGCGATATATTAATACAGTCGACCATTCGAGGTGAGTTTAAGCGAATGTTATTAGAGTTGCATCTCGATTAGTTGGGCGTTTTTACGCGCTCTTCGTTCCTATCTTTTCTCGTTCCTTAAAAAAGGATATCCACTGCGATCCCGAACGCGAAATTTCCATAACAACCCTCAATCTTCTGCCCAGACGAAGGGCGATAGCTTTACGAAAAGAGAGAACTGTGGTGCTTAACCGTGCGCGTAATCTTTAAATCCTTCAATCTCTCAATGCGTCATGAAATCAAAGAATCCCTGCAATCATCAATCCGCCCATCACAAAGAGCAGAACCCCAACCAAACGCTGGACACCCACAATGGTTGTTTTTTCAATCAGCCGTTTTCCTACGAAGGTGCCGACAAAGGCAAATACAATTCCAACGATGAGTAACATTTTTCCATCAGACAAGGAAGCTGCTAAGTTTATTTCCTTTGATGAACCAATGGAAAATAGTCCGAGGTAAACGGGGATTCTCGAAATATCAATTACAAGCGAAATAGCATTGGAAGTTCCAACAAATTGTTTTTTATCCAAACCTGATTTCGATAGAAACGCTGCTCGAAATGCGCCTTGATGTCCTGAAACACCTCCGAAAAATCCACTTAACAACCCACCGAGCGGCAAGTGCTTTTCATCGACTTGCAAATTGCTGTATTTTGGGCTCAAATCAAACCACGCGAAAAAGATCATCAACGAACCGACAATGATGTTGAGGTAGGTCATTTCGAAGGTTTTTTCTCCAATGGAGTAGGAGTGAATGGGAGCATATCCTGTAACTTCTGCAAGAAGAAGTCCACCGAAAACGGCTGCAATCATTGCGGGAATTCCAAATCGTAGAAAGGTTTGAAGGTGAATAAATTTCCGTACCAATAAGAATTTAAACAGGTTGTTGGACAAGTGGACGATTGCTGTAGCTCCTACTGCGACTTCAATATCAAAGAAGAGAGCGAAAACGGGGAGCATAATGGTTCCTAATCCAAACCCCGAAAAGAATGTGAGGCTGGCTCCAATGAGCACAGCGATGGCAACGATGATGTATTCCATACAGCAAAAAAACGGAAAAAGCAGGCAAACTTTGTTACGGAAGTATTATTTTTTGCCCTCATTAAATAGATAAAGCAATGATCGATTTTCGAAGTGATACCGTAACCAAACCGTCTGAAGCGATGAGAGACGCCATGTTGTCTGCCCCAGTAGGAGATGATGTTTTTGCAGAAGATCCTACGATCAATGAGCTACAGGAATATGCAGCCGATTTGTTTGGAATGGAAGCAGCGCTCTATTGTTCTTCGGGGACGCAAACAAACCAAATTGCAATCAACGTTCATGTAACACCAGGAGGAGAGGTGATCACGCACAAAGAAAGTCATGTCTATAAATACGAAGGTGGTGGAATTGCTCGAAATTCGGGCGCTTCCGTGCGACTATTAGAAGGGAATCGTGGACGAATCTCTGTGCATCAAATAGCGCAATGGATCAATAATCCAGATGATGTACATTATCCACTCACACAACTAATTTCACTCGAAGATACGTCCAACAGAGGCGGTGGAGCGATTTACGATTTCAATGAAATCAAAAAGATTCGAAAGTTCTGCTTGGAACAAGGGCTTCCTCTTCACCTTGACGGAGCGCGCTTGATGAATGCTATGGTAGAGAACGGAATTGACATCAAAGAATATGCTTCGCAATTCGATTCGATATCATTGTGCCTCTCCAAGGGATTAGGTGCTCCTGTTGGTTCCTTGTTGATTGGCTCGAAGGATTTTATCAAAAAGTCGCACCGTGTTCGAAAAGTATTCGGAGGTGGAATGCGTCAAGCAGGAATTATTGCAGCTGGTGGATTGTACGCGTTGAAGAATAATGTTGAAAGGTTGAGAGAGGATCACGAAAATGCGCGAGCATTGGAAGCGGCATTCAACGAAATGGATTGGGTAGATAGCGTAATGGGCGTGGAAACAAATATTGTTGTCGTCCTTTTAAAGGATGCTGATGCACGCGACGCCATTATCTCGAAATTTCATGAAGCGGGGATGGCACCCATGGCATTCGGTCCTGGAATGATTCGTTTTGTAACACATTTAGACATTTCCAAAAGCGATATTGACAAAACGATTTCATTTATTCGCTCGTTGAAGTAGAGAAAGGAAATTAATCCTCCTCAACTCTCATGGGCGGCGGAGGTGGTGGAATCGGAGGAAGAGAAGTCCTCTCAGATGGCTCCTTACGTGTTGGTTCAGTAACCGGGAAAAGTGGTTCCCCTTCTAGAACATAGGCATGCGGAAGAACCATTTCGAAGCGCTCGGGCTTCGGAGGAGTGGAATTGACAGTTGTTGCGGTATATTTTACATCGGCAATGTCCATGGGGAGCGTAAATTCTAAACAGGTTCCAGCGATTTCAGTGGGAATAGGTAGCAAATTCCCTCCGAGTTCAATATCTGTGCAAAACCATGCCTCATATGGGATACCAGCGAGTTCGTACGTTGCCAAGTGACAAGGATAGCTTGCAATCACCTTGATGGTGTCAAAATTAAATGATAAACTATCAAATATAAAGACCTCTAAATCTTCGTAGAGAACCGTCTTTGCCTTCTTATTTGAGCCAAACCGTTCTAAATACAACACCCATTCTTTCTCCTTTTTATATGTGACATTCAAATTATATGCAATCGTTGCCAAGAAATCAATTTCTAAATGGGTAGAGTCGAAATAAATCTTTCCTAAAACTCCTTGCGTGTTTTGTCGTTCGAATGGGATTTCAATTTGGTAGTTTTCTGCATCATACATGTGGGTGACACGCCCAGAGAATTCAATAGAGCCGACGCGAACTTGTCCAATTGAACAATAAGAAATAATTGAGAAAAGTATGAGGGATAATGACTTCATTGAGGTAAAAGTAACATTTCGATGACAGTTTTCATCTCTGATGCTTAATTTCCGTAGTCATTCAATTCTTCTTCACTATCTTTACTACAAATAATTGTGACGAGATTCCATCATCGTGATTTACAACAAGCAACATGAAAATGAGTTGGATGAAATACATAGCCGTTTTCGTGATTAGTTCCGTACTGATCGCTTGTTCCTCCGAGAAGAAGGAGGAAATCAAGGATTTGGGCGAAATATTGCCCAAATCGGAGCGCAGCTATGACGAACCAGACGAAGAACAAACGAATGATTCAGATACACTTTCTGCCTATCAAGAACGTTTTTCTGAAATTGGCGTACTGGATAGCATTTTGCCTTACGATGAAGATTTGTTTCCAGATCGGGTAGGACCAGAAAAGATGGAAAAACTTCGACTTTTTGTGGGAGACGAGGAAGTGGTATTTGCGCGGTGGACTTTTGCAGATTCTACCTTGGTAACGAATGCATTGTTTAACTGGTTCGATTGTTTTGGACCCAAGTGCAAGTTCATTCGAATAGGAGAAGAAAAGAACCTTCAAGTAAATTCATTTCAGATTTTCATGAATGATACAGCATTGGTCTATATCGAATCGCCTGCAAAGATTGATTCAAAAAGATGGGACGCCTATTTTGAAGGAAAAAACTACGAACTCGACTGGAATTACCGATTGGAGCAATCGCGTTACGGAAAAGTTCGGTGGTACAATTACATGGATAAAAAGAAAACACGCATACAAAACGAAGCATTATGAACATATTAGACCGAGGATTCATTATCGTTCGACCGAAACAAGCTTTTGTCGACTGGGCAAATCAACAAGACGATGAATTTCAAATTGATCTCGATGCCGAACCTTCGGTTTATTTGATTGAAGAAGACTTTTTTGAAGTGGAGCCAATTATCGAGCGTCACTATAAAATGATTTTCGAATGCGAATTGGTGGCCGTTTCTGATAATGAAGAAGGTTTTCCTGAAATCAAAATGGACGTTTTCAAAGAATGGTTCTCATTGGAGGTAGGCTCCACAGTGGTTGATTTGGAAGAGTAGTTTCTGACTTCGGAATTTACTTCGATAATCCAACACCGTGCAGCAGCACCGCAGGTAATCTGAAAATCTAACAATCTGAATATCCGAAAATCGAACTAACACTGATCAATTAAAACGGCATTGTAGTAATTCGGATCAGTAGAAACATCTTGCGTGACCCAATTCGGTTTCGTGAAGGTTTCATCTTCGGATTCAACTTCTAATTCGGCGAGAATCAACCCTTCGAGTTTCCCGTGAAATTCGTCTACTTCCCATACCTTTCCGTCAACCATTACTTCGTAGCGGTGCTTACGGATATGCTTTTCCGTGAAAAGGTCAATCATTGCTTCAGCGTCGGAAACTGGAATCTCATACTCAAATTCAGTTCGGGTAATTCCTGTAGTTTTTCCCTTAATGGTTAGGTAACCGCGTTCCCCTTTGATGCGGACACGCACCGTCGAATCCTCACTTTTGGAAATATATCCTTGCACAATCAACTCAGGTGTCGGCTTTTCTGCCTTTTCCCAAATCACTCGATCCACCAAAAACTTATATTCAATCTCCTTCATACAATCCTTCAATTTTTTTTCTTGATTTTCCGACTATCCGACTATCCGACTATCCGACTATCTAGCGCTCCAGTCAACCTTTGGTTTGGACATTCATAAAATCGGAAAATCTAAGAGCGCAGCGATCCAAAAATCCAATTATCCTACAGCTCCCACAAAACCAAATTTCTTCCCCGACTTTCGCAAGGTCAATGGCACTTCAATGACTGTTTCGCCAGATTTTACGTGAAAAATATATTCCCATTCGTTCTCGCCACGTTCAAACACATCTTGAATTTCAATGTTGTCAATTTCATCAAGCTTCAAATTGACCCACTTTCCCGTAGAAATATCTGATCCGCCAAATAACTCGTTTACGAACTGATCTTTGTTTCCATCCAAAAATGCAATTTGCTCCTTGCGATAGCCTTTGTCCATGCATTTGATCACTTTCTTTTCTTGGTGATTAACGACGGCTGTATAAAACTTATTAACGAAGTCAATCGCCTTTGTATCTATCTCTTGTGCTTGTGTGCCAAGTCCGAAGAAGATGAATAAAATGAGTGCCAGGTATTTCATAATAGCCAAGTTACCAATTTGCGTCAAATTTCACGTGATCATTCCTTATATTCGCACTTGATGCAGTTGAAAATTACAGAACGGAAGGACCTAGATGTCGAAAAGTGGGACGCCTTGGTGAGTCGAACAGGTACAACTGCTATTTTTTCCTACTCTTTTTATCTCGATGCGGTTGCCGAAAATTGGTGTGTGATTACAAATGATGATTACACTGTTGGCTTGGCACTTCCGTACACAGTTCGTGCGAGACGAAAGATTTTGTACACGCCCATTTTTGTCAGTTACCTTGAGTTAATGGGAAAGGTCGACAATGAGTTGCTTCAAACAGTGATTCTCAAATTTTTTAAAACGGTTGAAATCGAGCTGCGAAGTGCTGTGCTCGGAGCGCCCCAAGAGATGTTTGTGACGCAATTGTTGAATCCAGAAAAAAAGCGAAAGGGACAAGTCAATCGGATGTTGAACAAAGCCAAGCGCGCGAACTTGGAAGTCGTAATGACAGATGATTGGCAAAAAGTATTTGGCGTAGTAAGTTCTGAATTGAAAGGGAAGTTCTCTGGCATGACGGAGATTTCACTCCAACGATTGAAAAAAGCGTACAGCAATGCACATGATCAAAAACGACTCAAGACCTTCGAAGTTCAGCTAGAAAACGAATGTGTGGGCGGGATTGTTTGTATCGAAGCAAACGGACAATTGCTCTATTCGAAAGGTGCGTGTATAGCAGAAGCGAGAGATAACGGTGGAATGTATGCCGCTATCGATGCGGCCATTGGGTATGCAAACGAACAGAATTTAGTCTTCGATTTCGGAGGTTCACGCGTGGAAGGTGTGCGCCGCTTCAATTATGCGTTTGGTGGTGAAGACATCGAATACGCGAGTTATCGCATCGATCGGAGTCCACGCTGGTTTCGTTGGGTGCGAAGATTGAAAAAACGTTGGGGTAAAAAGTCATAATGATACCTAAGCCTATGAACTCAAATTCGTACTTTTGAACATGCTTCTCCCAAAATCAAATACACCGAGGTGGATCGTGATCGTCATCGACTTGATGCTTTCTGCATTTGGTTTGCTCTTTGCTTATTTGATTCGTTTCGATATCAAGGTTGATGAAGCGGTCATCGCAGAAGAATGGCAAATTCTATCGAAGTCAATTGGTATTTTCTTCGCTGTCAAATTTTTGGTGTTCTACACGTTCCGTATTCACAAAGGATTGGTTCGACATACATCAACGGAAGATTTACGTCGTATTTTTCTTGCCTCTGCGCTCAGTTCACTGATCTTCTTCTTGCTCGGAATGGTTCGCTTCTACTTCGTAGATGAATATTATTTGCTTCCAACATCCGTATTGCTAATCGAGTTTTTGGCTTCTTTTATGCTGTTATTGGGGTTCCGCTTCTTTGTGAAACTCATCTACCTCGAATCCATAAAAGTGAAGAACGTGGAAGACCGCGTGTTGATTTATGGAGCTGGAATTTCGGGCTTAATCACCAAAAGAACCATCGAAAAGAGTGTTGAAAGTGGTGAAAAAATCATTGGTTTTCTCGATGATAATGCAAAGCTCGCAGGAAATCGTTTGGAAGGCGTCACGATTTACCACACTTCGAAACTGGAGAAAATCATCGAGAGAGAAAAAATATCACGACTCATTATCGCCATTCAAGAACCAGATGAGAACAAGCGCAAGCAAGTGGTTGAAATGTGTTTGAAGCACAATGTATCCGTTCAGAAAGTTCCAAGTACGAAGAGTTGGATCAACGGAGAGTTCTCGACCAAGCAAATTGCAAAAGTGAAAATTGAGGACCTTCTCGGAAGAAAACCAATTCGATTGGGAGAGGAGAAGATTCAGGAAGAATTGAGTGATGAGGTGATTTTGATTACAGGAGCGGCAGGATCGATTGGAAGCGGGCTCGTTCGACAAATTGCACCATACGCACCCAAACAGATTGTCTTACTCGATCAGGCGGAATCACCTTTGTACGATCTGCAGAATGAATTGAAATCGGATTTCCCAGACTTGCATTTTGAGGTCGTTATTGGAGATATTCGAAGTTTTGAGCGCATGAAAAACGTGTTCAATAGCTTTAAACCGCGTTTCGTTTTCCACGCGGCAGCGTACAAACACGTGCCATTGATGGAGAGCAATCCTTCCGAGGCTGTTTTAACAAACGTTTTGGGAACGCGAAATTTAGTAGATCTCGCACTGGCAAACGAAGTATACAAGTTTGTGATGATCTCGACCGACAAAGCGGTGAACCCAACGAATGTGATGGGAGCATCAAAGCGCATTGCCGAGATTTATGCTCAAGCGAATAGCATTCAGAACAAAACGAAATTCATCACAACGCGCTTCGGAAATGTACTCGGATCAAATGGTTCGGTGATTCCATTATTTAAACGACAAATTGAAAACGGAGGCCCCATTACGGTGACGGATGAGAAAGTAACGCGCTTCTTTATGACGATTCCTGAAGCCTGTCAACTCGTGCTCGAAGCTGGAGTAATGGGCGATGGAGGAGAGATTTTCGTGTTCGATATGGGTGAATCCGTTAAAATTATTGATTTAGCGAAAAAGATGATCAAGCTGAGTGGTTTGGAACTCGGAAAGGACATCGAAATAAAGGTGACTGGATTGCGTCCAGGTGAAAAACTCTACGAAGAGCTGTTGGCCAAAGAGGAAAACACCTTGCCTACGCATCACCCGCAAATTTTGAGAGCAAAAACAAGTGTTTCAGATGGTAGCCTAATCGAAAACGTGAATCGATTGGTAGAACTCTTTGAGACGCAAAACAATATGATTATCGTTCAAAAAATGAAGGAGATTGTACCTGAGTTTATCAGTAATAACTCCGATTTTGAAAAATTAGACAAGAAATGATAGAACCTTTTAAAGTACATGTTCGTTTTTCTGATCTCGATGTATTGGGACACGTAAACAACAGTGTGTATTTAACGTATTTTGAATCAGCCAGAGTTTATTACTTCAAACATTTGTTAGGAGTGGATTGGGACTGGACGAAAGACAGTGTTGTATTGGTGAAGAATGAAGTGGAATACATTCGCCCAATTTTGTTGCACGATGTTCCAGAAATCGAAGTGTACACAAAACACATCGGAACAAAAAGCTACACCTTTGGCTACAACATTCGCGTAAATGGGGAACTTTACTCAAAAGGCGCATCTACTTTGGTGGCGTACGACGTCAACACGCAAAAAACAACGGAGATAAAACCGGAGATGTTGGAAGTACTTCGTAAGTTGCAAAAAGAATCATCCGACGAGAAGTAGGAAAAGTGGACTAAGATTTGTAGAATACAAGTCATCACGAAATAAAACAATCACATGAAAGGACTCATTTTAGCGGTATTGACATTGACTTTTTTTGGTGCGAACGCACAATTGGACGTACCGAAAAGACAAGAACGAAAGTGTTACGAGAAGTACGATGCTGAAGGAAAATTGATTCCGAAATCGAAGCAGCGCTATGCGGAATGGGAGTGTGGTAAATTGGCAGGAGTAGTCGACTGTAACGAAAAATTGACCTACGATCAGGATGCTGATATCGTGTATGCTGGAAACTACGGCAAACCGTTTACAGGACGTTGTGAAACCTGTCACATGAACGGAAAGCTCGAGCGCCGAATCACGTTCGTAAATGGAAAACAAAACGGAATCGATACAAGTTATTACCTATCAGGATGTGTTCAGTCTGTTCAAAGTACGATTCTCGGAGAGCAAAACGGGCAGTGGTTGTTGTATTATGATAGTACCTACAATTTGATGTGGGAAATGAACTACCAAGCAGGTGAAAAGCATGGTAAGCATATTTTCTTCACGAAAGAAAAAGACACAACGAAGTGGGAGAATTATAACAACGGTTTACTCCATGGAACAAAGCGCGTGTACTATCCAGGTTCGAAAATTAAGCGCGAAGTGAATTACACAAATGGCGTGATGGACGGGTATTTCAAAGAGTACAATCCAGAAGGAATTTTAACACTTGAAATTCTTTACAAAGACGGAAAGAAGAACGAAGAAGCAAAATACTATTACGATGACGGAACCTTGTTGAAAACAGAGAACTGGATGATGGATGTAAAGCACGGAGAGTTTAAAACGTTCTATTATCAAGGTGATGTTCAAACACAAGAGAACTACAAAAAAGGTGTCAAAGTAGGATGGTTCATCGAATATTATCCTGACGGAAAAGCGAAGCAGAAAATTCTGTACGATAAAAAAGGTGTTCGCATTGAGGAGCACAAATACGACGAGCAAGGTCGCGAAACGTACGCTTTTGGTGCGCCAGATCAAGGTGGAGCAGAAGATGATGCCATTCCAACAGTTGGTAAAAAGAAGAAGAAACGTCGTAGAAAAAAAGGCGAGTAAGAATGATTGCTAACCTATATTCGTTTCGATGCATAGGTATCAGATCTGACGAGTGAAATCAAATATAGCCTGCCATTGAATAGGCAATATACCCAACCATTTCCTTGATCAGTTTGTTCCAATAACTAAAGTTATCCATACTTGGAATGATGTATTGATCCCAATGGAAACTCCACGTTTGATTTGTGAGTAAGTCCGTTGAAAAAGGCGTACACTTCAATCCTTCTTTTTTGAAACACGCCAACGACCGCTTCATGTGCGTGCCAGATGTCACAAGTATATACGATTTTAATTCGGGATGTTTCTTTAGCAATTTTGCACTTTCCTGCGCGTTTTCATGGGTATTTTTAGAAATCTCTTCAGTTAGAATGTCTTCGGGCGGAAAGCCCCATTTTACTAAAATCGATTTCATTTGTCGTGCCTCGTGTAGACCGCGATCGGTGATGTAGCCAGAATCACCAGAAATCAATATTTTTTTCACTTTTCCCGTTTTGTAGAGCGTAATCGCTTGAAAGATACGATCCGCTTGACGGTAAATGGTGAGTTCATCCAAATCATTGTTGTAGTCCGACATTCCCCCCAACACAATGGCTACGTCATGCTTTTTTACGTCTTTTATTTTTGTTCCTGGGACTTCCCACAAACCGCAGAACATGGAAAAGATCACCGAGTTGGAAAAGAAAACAAACAAACCGATGGAGGTCCACTTCATGCGTTTCTTCCAAACTTCATTCTTTAAAAACAACGCTCCGAGAATCGCTAATCCCAACCAGAAGACGGGAGTGATGAGAAATAATAAGGCCTTAGACAGAATGAAAAACATGGGGTAAAATTAATGAATTGTACTTGTGGACTCGGAAACAAGCCTTATTTTTGATTAAAAAACGAAAAATATGGCTAAAAGTGAAGCAGTTAATGATGTAGTAGAAGCTGCAACAAGCGGTGAATGGTTAGGATATTCATCGGGTGAGATAATGGACTTATTGGTGAGTATTGGAGCCAAAATAGCAATCGCAATAGTTGTTTTCATAGTTGGTTTTTGGTTGGCTAAATTCCTCGCGAAAACGGTTAAAAAGGTTCTAACGAAAAGAGAAACCGATCCAAGTTTGGTGTCGTTCCTAACCAGTTTGGTATCAATGCTCATCAAGACGCTCACGGTGGTTACTGCAATTACTCAACTCGGAGTGGAAATGACTTCTTTTGTAGCTATTCTCGGTGCTGCTGGTTTGGCTATTGGTATGGCATTTTCTGGAACGCTTTCGAATTTTGCCGGTGGAGTCATGCTATTGCTCTTCAAACCATTCAAAGTAGGAGATTTCGTTAATGTACAAGGAGAAGAAGGAACTGTTGATGAGATTTTGATCTTCAATACGATCTTGAAAACAGTAGACAATAAAACAATCATTCTAGCAAATGGCGCTGTAGCAAACGGAACCATTACCAATTATACAAAAGCTGACAAACGTCGAGTGGATTTCGTTTTTGGAATTGCCTACGGTGATGACCTCAAAAAAGCCAAAGATTTGTTGAAGAAATTTGCAGACGAAGACGAAATGATTTTGAAAGATCCAGATCCTGTTTTCATTGGACTTTCTGAATTGGCAGACTCTTCCGTAAACATCACCGTGCGAGCTTGGGCGAAAACGGAAAACTACTGGAAAGTATACTTTAATATGAACGAGCGCGTGTACAATGAATTTGATAAGGAAGGGCTTTCAATTCCCTTTCCTCAAGTGGATGTACATCTCCCAAAAGAAGGAGAGTAGTGCACGAACTCATCAATCACCCCATCGTCAAAGCGTACATAGCGCACAACCATTTTGGCGAATTATTGGGAATGGATTTCCAAGTGGGAGCCCCTGGCGAAATTGAATACCACATGGACATTCATGAAAAGCATTTGGCAACTCCCCGCGCTGCTCATGGCGGTGCGGTGAGTGCCTTTATGGATGCAACAATGGGCGTTTGCGCGCTCACACAGGTTGTTCGAGAAAACAAGGTCGTTTCTACCATCGAAATGAAAATTTCCTTTGTAAGTCCCGCACTCATCGGGAAAAAATTAATCGGAACGGCAAAAACAATCAAAAAGGGAAAACGCATTGTGTTCGTAGAAGGACAAATTCACAACGAAGCAGGCACTTTGATTGCCATGGCATCGGGAACCTTTAATGTTTATCCAGCGGAAAAAGCAGGATTTTAATAGGATGAAAGAGCACATAAAGATTGCGGGAAAGATTGTGTTGAAATCTGTTGCGGTATGGGCATTAATCGCTGTTTTAGGATGCGTCATAACGTTGATTTCGTTTTTGATTTCCTTTCTGTTCAATATCGATCTGTTATTTGTTGAGGATTTAACGTTTACGGGATACGTCAAAACCTTGCTCTACGAAAATTTCCCTGCGTTAATCATCATTTTCGGGTCTCCGATTTTTGTTGTGGTTTACATCGTGATGGCGAAGAAGGTGTCCATCCAAAACAGTATCTACTTGCTGTTTCAAAGTAAATCGGGTGAGAAATTACTGTCTGTTCTGAATGATGCGGTCGATAAAATCACGCAAAAGAAAGGACGGCATTCGGAATTATTGGATAAGGCAATGCTCAAAATGAAAGTATTGCAAGCAATAAAAGACAATCCAGAGACTTCTAGCTTTCAGCGTTCGATCATTCAATACGGATTCAGGAAAGTGAATTTAGAGGATGTCGATTTTCACGATGAAAATGTGAGTCTGTCGAGCATTCTTACCTCAAAGTTCAGTCAGTTCTTTGCGGAAGTGATGAAACCATCATTGCGCTTTTTTTGGATGTTGATAAGTGCACAAATGGTGCTGTCAATTTGGTCGCTGTTTCTGTAAGTAATTAATTGTCCAACGGGATTTCAACGAATTGTAAAGCCAACAGGTGCGTAGAGCGTTTGGTAATCGTACATGTTGATGTAGAGATAAATCGGTTCTTTTTGTCCTTGGTACGTGATCTTATAAACATCGAGCAGGCCCTTTCCCATAAATCCGCGCTCCGTCGAAAACGAGCAGCAGCTTTTTACGCGATCGTACGTGATTTTCTGACCTTCAGGTCCAGCCAATAAATCGAGGTAGGCCCGTTCATTTTGTGGCCCTTTGGAATCGGCAACGCCTCCTACCAAAATTGGATTTTTCTCAGATCCATAAGTGGCATCCTCGGAAATTTTCGTGATTTCTATGGGGCCATTATCTTGAATTTGAGCTTTTTGGGTAGTGGCACAAGAAGCAAGGAGTACAAGTTCCAAAAGGAGAGTGAATGTATGTTTCATAGCAGATTTTTCTCTTAAAATATAAAAAATGTTAGAACGATACATCGATAAATATTTTAACCAATCGAAAGTTCTATCTTTGTATCATGGTTTTATTCCTAAATGATATTGGAACAGGTGAGGTTGTCTTGATCTTGATCTTTATCCTGATTTTTTTCGGATCGAAGAGCATACCAGGTCTTGCGCGTACACTTGGGAGAACCATTCGTCAAATCAAAGATGCTTCTGCCGACCTTCAATCGGAAATCAAAAAGTCGAGCAATGAACTAAAAGGGGATTTGAATTTACGGGAGCTGATCGACGACACAAAAAGGGATATACAAAAACCACTTGATCAATACGCGGCCGACATCGAAGATGTCATGAAGCGAAAACCTACGCATTCACAACCGCAGCAACGTAAGATTACGCCTGCAACTGAAGGTGATAGTACTGAGAGTAATAATGAATCGTTGGAGTCAACACCAATTCCACCCGTTCAAACTCCTCAGCCGGAAAAGAGTCCAGTTCCGCCTGCTTCGTCTTCCGACAAGTCAGAGTAACTTCGTGAAAGTATATAGCCCTTAACTTTTGGACAAAGTCCGTAGAGTTCTGTATATTTCGACTGATGATTCCTTCACATTCTCTTCCTGATCGAGACAAAAGCTCCGTTGTTATCAATAAGCTTTCAAAATCGAATGAATACGATTATTCGGAACCGCATCGTCATGAGTACTACGAACTATTCTACTTTCAAGAGGGAGGAGGAGTACACGAAATTGATTTTGTGCCTTTTCAGATTGAGAGTCATTCGTTTCAGTTAGTAGTGCCCGGACAAGTGCATCAAATGAAACGCGACCCAGGATCAATGGGGTATGTGTTTCTGTTTAGAAATGAGGACGTCATGGAATCGAAGGTGATTGTTGATTTTTTGATGGATTTCGGCGCACATGATTTCGAAAATCCGCATGCCTGCGCCAATCTGAATGAGAGTGAAGCACAGCTTGTCGATACCATTATTGTAGATGCATGGAAGAATAAAGACGAATTGTCACCAAGTATCCTAAAACATACGCTCATTGGGTTGTGTTTGCGAATGCGGGAAAAGTTACCGCTCAACGATACATCTACTTCTTCCGATTATTCAAAGTTCAGACAGTTGTTGGTCAATGATTTTCGATCCGTTAAAAAGGTTTCGGAATATGCAGAGAAGTTGAATATGACACCGAAGTCGTTGAATTCGCTAGTAAAGAAGCATTCAGGACAAACAGCGAGTGAACAAATCTACAAACAAGTGATTCTCGAAGCGAAACGACTCCTATTACTGCAAGTTTCGGTCAAAGAGGCGGCATACGCACTTCAATTCGACGATCCTGCTCATTTCAGTAAGTTTTTCAAGAATCAAGTAGGTGTTTCTCCTGCAGAATTCCAAAAAGTACAATCCTAACGGAAAATTGTACATGGTATGAACGCCTCGTTCGGCATACCTTTGGTCCAGACTAAATTCTTATATCATGAAAAATTCACTTTTTATCATCGCTTTCCTTTTGTTAGGTTCATCTCTTTTTGCTCAAACTACTTGGTACGAAATTCCAACGGGTGTTTCCGCAGAATTGAGAGCCATTGATTTCCCTACATCTTCTGTTGGATACATTGTCGGTTACGACTCGACCATTCTAAAAACGACCGATGGAGGTCAAACATGGAGTCAGTTAGGATTGAATGGAATAGTAATAAGCAGTGGTGATGATGATTTTACCGACGTCCATTTTGTGGATGAGAATACCGGTTTTATCGTTTCAGGATATACTGGAGTTTGGAAAACGGTTGATGGTGCTCAATCATGGTCGAATGTGAGTGCAGCAATGTGCTTTCCGTATACAGTGTTGCCAACAAGTGGAACAGATTATATAATTGGAGGTGGAGATTGTTTTGAAGGAGCGCGATTGGATGTTGTGTCGAACAGTATTTCTTCTCCAGCTACGATTTCTACTAATTTTTGGGATACTCAAGAAATAGTAGTAGAAATGAGTTTCGCGAACTCCATGCTTGGGTTGGCAGCTGTTCGAAATCAATACATGCTTCGAACAATTGATGGTGGAGCCAATTGGGATACCATTCCAACGAATATAAGCGGTGTACACACTTCTGTGGTCATGGTAAATGACACACTCTGCTACGCTGGCTACGATGAAAATGGGTCAGGATTCGGAGTGTTAAAATCGACTGATGGTGGCCTTACGTGGATACAAGACTTTAACTCAGCAACATTCTTATATCCAGCCTTTCTGTCAGTTCACGCTGCAGGTAACGGGGATATTTATGCGGGAGCTGTCCCTAGCACTTTACCCAATGGAGTAATCTTCGAAGTTGAAGACGGTGTCAATTGGAATTACACCAATGTTGATCAAGCCATCAATGCAATGACCTCTTACGGCTCTGACGTTACCTTTGGAGTGGGAGATAGCGGTTACCTCGTTGTGAATACGCCTCTTGCTGAATTGGCCGTTAATCATTACACAGAATTGGATGTAACCTTCTACCCGAATCCCGTGAAGAACCATTTGTGTGTACAAAACTTGAAAGGATCAACAGGACAAATTTCCATTCGAGATGCAAACGGAAGATTGCTTTTGTCAAAATCGATCAGTTCCAACATCGAGACAATTGATTGTAGTGAGTTGAGCAGTGGTGTTTATTTTGCTACGATTCATCAAGACAATCAGCATGGAACAAAGAAATTCATAAAAGAATAACACAATTGGCGCAATTTCAAATGAAGGAGTTGCGCAAATCCACTTTGTTATGTGGTTGATTGATCGAAATTAGGATTGGATTCTCGGTCAGTTTTAATTTCAACCTTACGTACGCTGCCTTTCATGTCCGCCTACGATTCGGTAATTCTGAGAGCGAAAAAAAGAGAGGAAAATTGACGCGTTTTATCCAACAATTGACGTTAAGCGACTATTACCAAATCACCACAAAATCACGGAAATAGCGATTGCTACTTATTTTCTACGTACCTTTGCACCAAAATTTATACATAATTAATGACATTTGAGGAACTCGGGCTGAAGAGTGAGGTGTTGAAGTCGTTAGAAGAACTTGGGTTCTCAACACCTACTCCGATCCAGCAAGAAGCTATTCCTCACCTACTTGGTGAAGAAAGTGATTTTGTTGGCTTAGCTCAAACAGGAACGGGAAAAACAGCGGCTTTTGGTCTTCCGCTAGTTAACAGGATTGATACATCGATGAAAGTACCGCAAGGACTTGTCATCTGCCCAACACGGGAATTGTGTCTCCAAATCGCAAAAGACATCGAACAATTTTCTAAGCATTTGAAAGTAAATGTAGTTGCCGTTTACGGTGGTACAGACATTCGGGCTCAGATCAAGGACATCAAACGGGGAGCAAACGTTATCGTTGCTACGCCAGGTAGATTGTGTGATCTCATCAAACGAAAAGCAATTCAGCTAGGTGAGGTAGAAACAGTCATCCTGGATGAAGCTGATGAAATGCTCAACATGGGATTCAAGGAGGATATTGATGCCATCTTGAAACAAACTCCACCGTACAAAAACGTATGGTTGTTCTCAGCAACAATGCCCAAAGAAGTGGCAAGCATTGCGAAGAATTACATGGAAAATCCTTTGGAGGTTTCCATCGGACACAAAAATCAAACGAACGAAAACATCGACCATATCTATTTTATGGTGAATGAAAGAGATCGTTACCGCGCTTTGAAGCGTTTGATTGACTTCAACCCAAATATTTACGGATTGGTGTTCTGTAGAACACGTCGTGAAACAGCAGATGTTGCTGAGAAATTAGGGAAAGAAGGCTACAGCGCAGAACCACTTCACGGAGATTTGTCACAAGCACAAAGAGACCGTGTAATGGGGCGTTTTCGCTCAAAATCTATTCAGTTGTTAGTAGCAACAGATGTGGCAGCGCGTGGAATTGACGTAGATGATATCACACACGTGATCAACTACAATCTTCCTGATGAAATCGAAAACTATACTCACCGAAGTGGGCGTACGGCGCGTGCTGGAAAAAAAGGAGAATCTCTCGTTTTGATCAACACACGTGAACTGAACAAGATCAAAATCATCGAGAAAAAGATCAGAACAACGTTCATCGCAGGAGCTATTCCAGACGCGAAGGAAATCTGTGAAATTCAATTGATGAAATTGATTGACAACGTTATTTCTACGGATGTTCGCGAAGAGGATATTCAAGGATTTATGCCGCTCATCATGAGTGAGTTTGAATCGTTTTCAAAAGAAGAAATCGTGAAACGATTCGTTTCTGCAGAGTTCAATCGCTTTATCGATTACTACGAACGCGCTGGAGATTTGAACGCAACACCAGATAAACGTGGTGGACGCGATGACAAATTCGGAAAAGGTGGTCGTAATAAAGGACGTGATCGCGATGATGCGAATAAAACGCGTTTCTTCGTCAACCTAGGACGAAAAGACGGATTAAATCCTGGTGGATTGTTGCGTGTAGCATGTGACAGCACTGGATTGAAATCAGCAAGTTTTGGACGAATTGACATCCTTTCATCTTACTCTTTCTTTGAAGCTGATAACGAATTGGCAGAAAAGATTTTGCAAGGAGTGAATGGAGCCGATTTCGAAGGACACACAATGAATGTGGAAGTCACGAAGAGTAAATCAGGTGGTGGTCGTTCAGGAAATCGCAGATCATCAAACAATCCACGCCCAGGAGGAGGTGGTAGATCCAAAGGCGGACCAAGAGGAAAAGATCGAAACCGATCAAGAAATAAAAGATAATCAGATAATACATTAGAATAGATTTATGGAAATCAGAAACATCGCAATTATTGCTCACGTCGACCATGGTAAAACGACATTGGTAGACAAAATGATTGAAGCGGGTAGCGTAGTTGATGAAAGAGATCGTCCGAAGGGTGAACTCATCATGGACAATAACGATCTGGAACGTGAACGTGGAATTACCATCGTTTCGAAAAACGTTTCGGTGATGTACAAGGGTACAAAAATTAACATTATCGACACTCCCGGTCACGCCGACTTTGGAGGAGAGGTAGAGCGTGTGTTGAACATGGCAGACGGTGTATGTTTGTTGGTGGATGCCTTCGAAGGACCAATGCCGCAAACACGTTTTGTACTTGGAAAAGCACTTTCAATGGGATTGAAACCATTGGTTGTTGTAAACAAGGTGGATAAAGACAACTGTACGCCTGATGAGGTACACGAGAAAGTATTTGATTTGATGTTCGAATTGGATGCAACGGAAGAGCAATTGGATTTCCCAACTATGTATGGTTCGGCGAAAAACAATTGGATGTCGGAAGATTGGAAAAACGAAACGAACTCAATTGTTCCGTTGTTGGACAAAATTCTTGAGTACTTCCCACCAATCGAAATTCCAGAAGGAAATACACAGATGTTGATCACGTCATTGGACTTCTCATCATTCGTTGGTCGTATCGCAATTGGTCGATTGACACGTGGAGAGTTGAAGCCAAACCAACAAATTATTTTGGCGAAGCGTGATGGCTCGAAAGAGAAACACAGAATTAAAGAAGTGTTTGTATTCGAAGGAACGGATCGTGTGAAAGTTGAGTCTGTGCAAGGTGGAGATATCTGTGCGGTAACGGGAATTGAAGGATTTGAGATCGGTGATTCGATCTGTGATTTCGAAAATCCTGAACCAATGGAAACAATCGATATCGATGAGCCAACAATGAGTATGTTGTTCTCGATCAACGATTCACCATTCTTTGGAAAAGAAGGGAAGTTCGTGACGTCACGTCACATTTCTGAGCGTTTGGACAAAGAATTGGAGAAAAACCTCGCTATGCGTGTTCACAAAACGGATAAAGCCGATAAGTGGATGGTGCACGGACGTGGAGTAATGCACTTGTCTGTATTGATCGAGACAATGCGTCGTGAAGGATACGAATTACAAGTTGGTCAGCCACAAGTGTTGTTCAAAGAAATTGATGGAGTAAAATGTGAACCAATTGAAGAGTTGACAATTGACCTTCCGGAAATTAACAGTGGAACAGCTGTTGAAGCGGTAACGAAACGTAAAGGAGAAATGTTAAATATGGAACCAAAAGGAGATCGAATGATTATCCAGTTCCAAATTCCTTCTCGTGGAATTATTGGATTGAGAAACTTCTTATTGACGGCAACGGCAGGAGAAGCAATCATGACACACCGTTTCATGGAATACCAACCGTACAAAGGAGAGATTCCAGGACGTTTGAATGGTTCGTTGATTTCAATGGAATTAGGAACATCAATTCCTTTCTCTTTGAACAATTTGCAAGAACGTGGTACATTCTTCATCGCACCAGGTGAAAATATTTACGAAGGTCAGGTGATCGGAGAAAATAGCCGTGCGAATGATTTGGTTGTCAATGTGACAAAAACCAAAAAGATGAGCAACATGCGTTCTTCTGGAGCGGATGATAAAGTGAAATTGGCTCCACCGAAACAATTCAGTTTGGAAGAGTGTTTGGAATACATTCAAGCCGACGAATACGTGGAGGTAACACCAGAAAATTTGCGTATGCGTAAGATCTTGTTGAAAGAAACAGATCGTAAGCGCGCAGGAAAATAAGTACACGTAGTGTAAAAGGAAACGGTGGTAGCGAAAGTTGTCACCGTTTTTTTATTCTGTATCTATCTGAATTACTACGTAGCGCATGTAAATCGGCAATTGAGCGCGGTGCACTGAGCTGAACAACTGCGTCTGCCGAAGTGTGTCGAATCCGACAACTATCGGATGGAGTCGAAATTGGCACGATCTTAGCTCATTAATGCACAGTAAAATCAACTATATGAAACGTTTAATACTCGGAATACTCGTGATGGCAACGTCAGCGGCTTTTGCTCAAACTGATCAAGTGTCACACCAACTCAAGAATAAATTTTCGGCAAAGAAAAAAATGGCGGTAGCACCCATCGCAAAGAATTTAGATACACATCTCGATCAGAAACAAGTTGATGCACAATCGCGTAGCGAAGTAAAATCAAGCCTTGTACAAGGAACAGTACATATCGAAGATGGAAAAGCTTCCATTCATTTAATGTCGGAACGAGTGGATCGTCGATTGATTCCTGTAAACATGTCGCAAGAACAGTTGAAGCACGCGAAAATGATTCGGTTCCGATATACCGTTGTCGACGAAAATCCGTCAAATGGAAATCTATCCGTGAAATTATACGATGTAGAAGAAGTGGTCCATCGTTAAAACAAATCGCTTGAGAGTTACAGTAAGCGTTTCAAGTTTTCAAATGCCTGGGTATTGAGAGAACTTTGAAACGCTTTTTTGATTTTCTCTTTTTCGTCCTTGGTTAAGTGCCACGAAAGTGAGATGCGGTCTTCCTTCTTCTCGCGCAGATTGAACGAGATTTGGTGAACTGGAAAACCTAACGATTCCTCTCCAATACGCATTAACTCCTCCTGATTGTAGTCCTGAACACGTGGAAAATTCTTGTACATGTTTCCAAAAGGCATGGTAAGCTTGTCCATGAAGGAGAAGTGAGTGTAGGTCGTATTTTCCAAGATTTTCTTGGTGTCGCGAATTTGAAGAATGATCACTCCAGAAGTGTTTTCTTTGATCCAATCGCTCATCACAAACAAAAACTCCATCGTCGTTTTTCCTCCGTAGTTGTCACGAATTCCTGCATCCATCAACTGAATTTGCGGTTCGGTGGGCATGGTAATCATCGGCATCACCATCGGGAAGGTAGCGCTGGCTCTCATCACGGTTGAAAAGCGAATTTTTTCAGGGTGCTGCTTCGAGAAAAAGCTCAGAAAGTCAATGTTTTCGTTGGAGAAATCTCCAGTGCGTTTTTGTTTTGAATCTTTCGTAAGGAAGTTTAAAGGTTGCGAGGCGATGAGCAGTCGACGTCCATCGTTGATAATGGTTGGAGAGAAGATCATTGTGGGAATTTCTCCGCTTTCTTCAAACTCACGATAATAGCCCAAATCGTGATCCATGATAAAATCCGTGTTTTCATGAAGCTGCGTTTCAAAGGCATATCCGCGATCTTTCGTGTACCGATGTCCATTATAATCGAAGGTTTGGTAACGCACGAAGATATCGTTGGTGGTTGCCATGAACGAAAGCTTGTTCAGCATGTCCTTCGAGATGTTTTTCTGGTATTGATTATCCGACAGCGAGACAATTTCACCTTTTTGTTGGCGAAGTAGAAGTTCTCGATAGTAGGCAGCGCCAACCATTCCTCCGGAAGCACCTGTCATCATTTGAATGTGAGGATTCAATTGGCCGTCTAGTTGTTTATTGCATTCGGCAAGCACGGTCACAGTCCAAAGTGCACTTCGCGATCCTCCACCAGATGAATTCACAATAACGAGCATGGGCTTTTCTTCACCCGTTCGCTTCTTCCAGTTGTTCAGGGTTTGGATGTAATTGTTTCGCGAAAGTTCATTCAACGAATCGTTTTCTGAAAGTGCACGAATGTTGTCAATCGTATAGGGTTCAGCCTTAGATTCGTCATCATAATTCATCCCGTAGGCATAATTTCGATAGTTAAAGGCGTCGGTGTAATTACTGAGTACATCCATCGACACGATAACGACGATTAACACGGGTATTGCCCAGTTGTTGAGCCATGATTTCAATCCGCTGTACAGCATTAGGGTGATGGTGATCAGTAATACGATACTCATCCCCGCAGGAACTTCCATGAAGTCATGACTACTCAAAAAACCAAGGAAGAAGAACATGCAAATCGTGATGATTTCAAATACAGATGCGCTGATTCTATTTTTAGCGAAAGTGCGTAGAATGACGCCGCGGTTAAAGTGTTTGATGCTTCGACTTCGCTGCATTTTTAGACGCTTTCCCATATAAATATAGCGTCTATCACGTTGGAGTGTATACTGTCGATACCACGATTCTTCTCGGTGGGTGAGAGAAGTGATCAATTCCTTTTCGTTTAATCGAGTTCGTTCTTGACGGCGCGTTACCGGAAAGAAATACAGAAAGGAAACGACAAAGAAAGAAACGATGCCGCCCAAACAGGATAAATTGTACTGCAGTATGTCGTATCCTCCAGCGAGTTCTTCTCCGTATTGAAAAGCAGACATCTTGTAGATGTAGAAGATGGTAAATCCAATCGGAATGAGTGAATTGTTATAGCAGAACTTCATGAATGGCTTGGCAAGCGTCATTAAAAATGGAAAACGCGGCCCTAATTTGATGTAGGAATACGTGTTGAAGGCCATGATAAATCCACCAAAGGCAAATCCCAAGAAGAAAAACGACATTGCGGAAACACTTCCGAGGTATTCGGGCGATAAAAACAGATAGGGGACTCCAAACGCAGAACCAGCACTGTCATTCACAAATAAAAAGAGAAGTGTCCAAAAGAGCAGCGCAAACATGTTGTGCTTCAGGTGCGCAATGATCAAATGAAATGGGAAAAAGCTAAGGAGAAATTCCTTTAACGTCCATTTTTGATCAGAGTTTGTCATGTGCATCTATATATAAGAACGAAAGATACATAAAAACGTGAGTGGATTTGCTGATTTATCTTGGGAGTTTTGATGATTTTATAAAGTCCGACACGAGATAAGCCAACGCCTTACCTACAATGCTTTTTTCGTGCTTCGAAGTGGGGGCACCTTCGGGAAGATGAAGATAGATAGGTCTGCTTTTCGATAGCTTCCTCAATGCTTGGCGAATTTCTTGAAGCGAGAAGCCGCTTGGTGTGAATGCAGATGTCGGCATGCCTTCAATAGAGTCTAAGTCAATTTCTACGCCAAAAGCATCTCCTTTTTCTTGTAGGAAGGCTTCAATATCATCGTTTAAATCATTTCCGTCTAAGTAGTTTTCATAAAAAGTTGCCGAACAATCGTGCTTTTCCAGGAAATCGTAAATGGCACTACTATTATATTGTTCATGCAAGCCGAAAACGCTATACGAAGCAATCAGTTTTTCTAAAATAGCTGTGGAGAAAGGGTTTCCACTGTGTCTTCCTTCTAATGGACGGCAGTCCGCATGTGGATCGATGTTTAGAATGTGTAGCGATTTGTGCTCGCTCAATGCTTTGATAATGGGGTAGGCATTGTTGTGTCCACCTCCAATAACGATCAGTTGTTTGTTCGAAAAATCAATCTGAGAAAGCGTACCAATAACTAAATCGTCCAATTCAGCTACCCGTTTTCTCAAGGTTTCAATGTCTCCAGAGGTCGATGAAGCATGGATAGAACCAAGGATAGAAATTGATTCTCCCGAAAGAAATTGATTCGATTGCATGTTGAGGAATTTTCCCAAGAATGCATCAAAAGCTGCTGTGGCACCGCCGTTTCCGTGGTTGGCTCGTGGACCAATGTCTTCAGAAATTCCTAAAATAATAGAGTCCGTTTTATCGGTGATTTCGAACTGAATGCGCTCGCCAAGCTTTGTTTCACCTTCGCGTTTGGAGAGATAAGCATCAAGTTGTTCTTGATCAAAAGGGAGAAAGGACAGGTGATTAGTTTTGTTCATACGGCTTGATAATAAGAGAGAAAGATTCTGGAGGAGTAATCGGGCGCATGGTTTCTTTAGCTACAAATACCAGTGTTGTGTGAGCAGTAGCAACCAGTTGTCCTGCTTCGTTTGTTACGCTATAATCAAAGAGGAGGCGGGCTCCGCGAACTTCTGTAATGCTCGTTTCGATGGTCAAAGCATCATCATATTTTGCGGGATACTTATACTTAACAGAGAAGTCGGACACAGGAAGCATCACTCCCTGATCTTCGAGTTCCTTATAACTAATGCCAAGTGATCGCAATGTTTCTACACGACCAACTTCAAAATATTGAGCATAATTCCCATAATAACAATAACCCATTTGGTCTGTTTCACCATAGCGAACTCGCAGTTCTGTTTTGTGCCGAAAGTTGATTTTCATTGTTAATAAGTCTTCAGATCAAAAAAGTTTCTTTCATTCGATCGAAAGTTACATATAAATGATTACTTTCATGTCTGTCTATGAAAGCCAAAGTTGACGATTTGTCTATTACCTTGTTTTAGAATTCTTTACATCGACTACCTTGTCGGAGTGCTTGAAACACAGCACGCAATGTTAAAATTTTATGAAGCAAAACTTTTTTAAAAATCAAGGCTAAATTGACTTTTTTTTAAACTTTTTTATGTGAATATTTGTCCTCGACGGAAACGGTAAACCGAACTAACTCTCACAAGCCATTTTCAGTCGACTGACAACATTAACGAAACGAAAAATTAATAGTAAACATGAGTAGAAATCACGAAAGTGTCTGGGGATCGTGTCTCAAGGTAATCAAGGATAATGTTTCGCTGCAAGCATACAAAACCTGGTTCGTGCCGATCGTTCCCGTGAAACTTGAAGATGATGTATTAACTATTCAGGTTCCTTCCCATTTCTTTTACGAGTGGCTGGAGGAAAACTACATTACCCTACTACGAAAGGTGGTCAAAAAAGAATTGGGCGCAGAAGGTCGTTTGGAATACAGTATTATCATGGAAAACAACATGACGAACTCTACGCCTTACACAGTAAAGCTTCCTGCGTTGAATAAGAAAGCGTTGAAAAACTCTCCCGTATCAATGCCTTTGAACATCAACGAAAAACAAATTCGAAACCCATTCATCATTCCAGGATTAAAGAAGGTAAATGTGGACTCGAACTTAAATCCTTCGTACTCATTTGATAATTTCGTAGAAGGCGACTGTAACCGTTTGGCTCGTGCCTCCGGATATGCAGTAGCCAATAAGCCTGGAGGAACGGCATTTAATCCATTGTTGATATATGGTGGAGTCGGATTGGGAAAAACACACCTTGCACACGCAATTGGTATTTCCATCAAAGATCAGTTCCCCAACAAAACGGTATTATATGTAGGTTCTGAAAAATTTGCGCATCAATTCATCGACGCAATTAAGAATCAAACAACCAACGATTTCATTCATTTCTATCAAATGATAGATGTATTGATTATCGATGATGTCCAGTTTTTCTCTGGAAAAGAAAAAACACAAGATGTATTCTTCCACGTGTTTAACCACTTGCACCAAAATGGAAAGCAAATTATTTTGACAAGTGATAAACCACCAGTGGAAATGCAGGGAATGGAGCAACGTTTGCTGTCTCGATTCAAATGGGGATTGTCTGCCGATCTAGGCGCACCTGATTTGGAAACGAGAATGGCCATTTTGGAAAAGAAGATGTACGGAAACGGAATCGACTTGCCAAAGGATGTTGTGGAATACCTCGCGTACTCAATCAATACCAATGTGCGTGAAATGGAAGGCGCATTGAATACCTTGCTAGCGCAAGCTTCATTGAACAAGAAAGCAATCACGCTTGAATTGGCGAAACAGATGGTGGATAAGTTCGTGAAAAACACAGCTCGCGAAGTGTCTATCGAGTACATCCAGAAAGTAGTCTGCGATTATTTCGATTTACCACTAGAGATCTTGAAATCCAAAACGCGTAAGCGTGAAGTGGTGCAAGCCCGACAAATTTCGATGTATTTCTCAAAGAAAATGACGAAGTCATCCTTGGCCAATATCGGAGCGCACTGCGGAGGAAAAGATCACGCAACTGTATTGCACGCTTGCAGAACCGTAACCAATCTGTCTGAAACGGATAAGCAATTCAGAGCATATCTGGAAGACTTAGAAAAGAAATTGACGATTCAATAATCGTACAAGATAAGCTTGAAATCCCGCTTTGATTCCGTAAATATTGGAATGAGGCGGGATTTTTTATTTTCCACCAACCCTATGAAATGTTAGGGCGTTATGTATGTATGAAAACGCTAACCGCCTTACTCAGCCTACTCCTTTTATTCGGATGTCAGAAGGATAGGATCAAACTAACCGATCACTCAGAACTCATTGGAGATTATGATTGGTATCACAGTGCTGCCATCTACTCTGATGACTACGCATCGTATTTGTCGAGCCCAGACGATTACGGAATCCGTTTTAAAAAGAATGGAAAAGTTGAGTATTACACGAATGGAGATTTATCCGAAAAAGGGTATGTGCTTTCTGTTTCTGACTCGCTACTTGTTATTCAGAAGGCTGAATCAACACAACAAATCACAATAAACGGTTCTGAATTGGTTGTGAAGAACTACCCGTTTTCAGGAATTAATAACTTTAAAAAACATGAGTAAGAATTATTTATTGATAGCGGTTGTACTGTTGGGACTTCTTTCTTGCAAAAAGTTTGACCATCAAGAATTGAGTGAGCAGCCTTCTTGTGATTTGTGTGCTTTTGCAGAGAGTTTAAATGGATCTTATCGTGGACTTGTCATTCAGAATGATGTGCCTGATTATTTGTACTATGGAACAAATTATGATAGCTTGACAATTACAGTCAGTCATGTTTTTTTAGATATTGATCCTTATGGAGATTCTCTATACATGAATTTTGCAACTACCATGGAGTTTGACAGTATTCCAGGGGTGATGTATGATACAATTCAAATTAGAAGCGCGTCAGGAGAAGTACATAATTTCGACACCTATAATGGAGGTGGTTATTTTATTTTCTCAGATAGCATTGTGCTCAATCAAATTGGAAGGTTCCAAACGGGACCAACACAATACATGGCCTATCCTAAGCTTAAAGGGACGTTATACAGACAATAGGTTTTGGTTGAGTTCTAACTTAATTTGAAAGTAAGTGGTACAGTTTTCGCAAAGAACTGTATATTTTGTGTCATAAAACACTGAAAATGAAATCAACTTTACTGATACTACTAATACTTACTACAATCTCGTTTGGTCAGACAACCCTTAATGTTTATCCCGACTCACTGGAATCAAACGTTGGTTTGAAGTACACTCCCGGAGTTTTTTATGTACCGAAGACGGCAGAAGCACAAGCCGATTTTCTGGGGAATGGAATTCACCAAAATGCGATTCGAACGCATATTATAGAAAGCGCCCTCAACAACACCACGAATTTAATCGACTGTATCGCATTTTTGGATGGAGTGAGTACAATCCTACAAGATTTATCGAATAAAACGGAGAAGTTGGTGTTCATCTTTGAAAAAATGCCTGCTTGGTTGAGTAGTTCTACAGATGGATCTCCTGCGCAGACACCTGGATGGTATGTATTGAACACAAAGCCTCCAGCAAATTATGCCGATTGGAACAATATGGTGACCACCATTACGAATCGAATCGTGAATACCTACGGTATCAACAATGCCTATTTTGAAATTTGGAATGAGCCAGATCTTGGTTCGTGGACAGGAACGCAAGCGGAATTTTTTGAGTTGTATCAACATACGTACGATGCAATCAAATCGGGGAGTGCTGCAAATCCAGTGGGAGGACCCGCAACCAATCATTGGGCAAAAAACATTTCTTATCAGCAACCCTATGGATATATCAACAATTCCATTGGTGATTTGTCGCTGATTGGAGAACTACTGGATTCCACAGCAGCATGGAACAAACCATTGGATTTCGTGTCTTGGCACAATTTCCATATTCAACATGAAACCAACAAAAATGCGATTGCCTACATCGCGCAAAAGTGTGCGTCGCTTGGGGTTTCAACTCCAGAGCTGATGGTGAGTGAGTGGAATACGCCTTCTCAGGTCAGAGAAACACCGCTTCAGCGTTCCTACTTTATCAAAAGTCAAATTGAAACGGCCAAGACCTCGCTCGAAAGTAATATGGTAGCAGCCTGGCAGGATTTTGAGCAGTCAACCAATGAGTTTCATAATGACTACGGAATGTTAAGTTATGGAAGCATTCACAAGCCGGCGTACAAAGTCATGCTTCTTTCCAATAAATTGAACGGATCTATTCTAGCTACGAATTCAAGCATACAATCGGATCGTGTTGCCACGCTTTCTTCGGATACCTTAAGTGTACTCATTACCAATTATGCTCCGCCCGCGTTTATCGGAGCTTTCGACTATCTATTTTTTGAACACCAATTGAATTCGGACCAATTGGACGCAGCTGGATATATTGACATGTCCACAGGTAATGTGACTCATTTAGATTCCATTTTTCAGGGATTAATTACAATCAGTAGCACGGATGCTATCAGCACAGCGATCAATAATTCCATTCCGATTTACACTCATTATCAAAGTATCGAGACGAGTGATCGTGATTTCATCATTACGATTCCGGGAATCTCTGGGACACATTCAGGTCTGAGTTACGTGGTGGATTCAAAGGAGAATAATACACATTTTACGTATGACTCACTGCTTGTTCAGGGGTTAACGCAAAACGACGCCATTGCGAATATTACGGCTGACCAATCGTTGGAAAGTTCTGCAATTACGCTCAATAATGGACAAATTAGCTTTTCAATGGAGCCGAACTCAGTTCGCTTATTTCAATTCATTATCCCAGAATTGGTGAGTATAAATGAACTCGAAAAGGAAATTTTACTAGACGTGTATCCAAATCCTGTTTCGAAAGAATTGGCGGTAAAGAGTGATCAACCAATAGGAAAGGTTCAGCTATTGAGTGTAACAGGGGAGAAGCTCAATCAAGTCGAGGTTGATGAGACCAATTACTCAACGGATATGTCGACTTTTCCTTCGGGAATTTATTATTTACACTTTGTAGATTTGAATAAAACGGTCAAAGTCGTGCACTTATAGTTTAGCACTACTTGAGATGATTTCTAACCTTTTGGGATTGTTTTTCGTTGAGTTAGAAAAGCCTAATCGATGCGAGTTTACCTTTTGTTTATTTCATTGCTCTTTACTGGGGCATTATTTTCTCAAGAGAAAAAGGTGGAGATTGAGCGACTGTGGCTAAGTGCTAACTGTAGCTTTGCAAAGTATTATGAGTTCGGTGCACACGTTCAGATTTTTGAACAGCTTCTTTTAGGAGCGTATTTTCAAAACTTTAGGAGAAATGTGGGGCCAGGGATACCCAAAAAACCTCATGCTTTCTTGTATTCTCCGCACAGTTACAAGCAAGATCAAGTTGGTTCAATTTCTTTGATGGTTGGTTTTGCGAGTCCAACACCGCACGGTGTTATGCTATCGTTTCTGGTGGGACCTTCTTTTAATAAGTGTACTACAAATTCTGATTTTGAAGTGACTTACTCAAGTAATAGTGCCTCTAATTATAGTTATCCAGTTGCAGTCAGTAGCACAGTAACGGAACAATACAGAATTGGGTTGAATTACAAAGCAACACTTTCATTTATAAAAGAGAATAGTCTTTGTTTCAATGTTGGATTGGCTGGAAATCACAACGGAATAGATAATTATTACCGTTTCATTTTTGGGTTGGGCTTAGGTGATTTTGGGCGAAAAAAACGGATGTCAAAATACACAAAGGTGATTGTGGAAGACTGAAAAATCCGCCCAAGATGAGCGGATTTTTGTTTTTCTAGTTACAGTCGGGGTCGTCCACTGAAGTTCAGCAATAGTGATACGTTATGAAACTTTAAGTCTTGAACCGAATTTGATTCAGTAATGTTCATCAATCCAATTGAGTAACGAAGCTCTGGCGCAATTCTTATCTTCTTTCCGAGCGGAACATCCCAGCCAACACCTAAGTCGATGGCAACATCTTGTCGCGTTGGAAGCGTAGCATTGTTGCGCGCAAGTGGAATTTTTAGATTGGGACCAGCAATAAAATACGGACTAAATCCTCTTTTCTTTGTTTTTACTTTGAGATGCCCTAACAACTCTAAATCGACTGGATTGATGGCAAATTCTTGATTCCCATCCCAAAACGTTGAAGTATTGAAGGAAAGTTCTGCCTTTGGATCGATTGAGATACGCTCTGAAAAAGCAAAGCTACTGATCAATCCCATTCGGAAACCGGTTCCGTTTTGAATGCTTCCTCCACCGTTGGAGTTGTCCAAAAGCGCATTCGCATGGTTAATTCCCACGTTGAATCCTTTTGTGAATCGCTTCTTTTCTGTGTCTTGTGCGCTCACCATTCCTGCTAAAAGAAAAGCTGCGGCAAATACAATCATCTTTTTCATATCGATCATTTTATGAAGGAAGTTTTCTATCTATATATTGAACGAATGCCGAAACGTTACTCAATATGATTGTAAAGTATCCAAGTTTCATTCCAAACGACGATAACGAGAGTTCAGAAAGCGATTGCCGCGTTAGGGGGAGCAACGAAAATCCTTTTGTTCACAAAAGATTGAAGTGAATGACCCGACCTTGATCGACGTCAGGAGGATCGAGGGAACGCCCAACGAAAATGCTCAACCTAGATGAATGATTTCATCTTTTTCAAATCGGATGTGATGGTCTTTTTGTTCGTTTGTAAAACGCAATTCAAAACCGGAAGAATGTGCGGTATCTCCAGTTGGGAACCAATCTTTGATGTTTTTGTTGACGCAAATAAACAAACCATGATCGTCTCCCATTGCTAGAAAACGGTCAAAATCTCCGCTAAACCGCGTAATGCTGCTTAGTGCGTTCAACTGTTGATATTTCGCTTCGATGTTCAGCGTTGGTAAACCAATTTCGGAAATGTTTAGTAGTTGAGACGCATCAAATGGATGATCCGAAGGATTGTTCAAGTTTTTTCGCGCAATGAACTCCACAATGTTCCGATCCTCATCGTAAAAATACATGGCCTTGGCATTCCAGAAAGCAAAATCGTGTATCTCGATATCGTCGTCTTTCAAGATTTCAACGCGTTGTTTGAGCCAATCAAGCGCTTCCTGTTCTTTATTTGACGGGATGTTGATGGCAAAATGATAGGGTGTTGCATTTTCCCGCGCAACAATGGTGAGTATTGAATCTCCTATTTGGATTGAGGCCTGTGTTTCTGACTGTTCGATGCAATTTAGTTGAAGCGTGGACGTGTAAAACGCGACTTGTTTCTCCAATTCCTTGCTGTAGATGGTTAATTCTTTGATATGCATAGTACATTGATTTAGGCGTTGTAAAAGTTGCGTTCTTTGATGTCTTCTGAAAGGTATTGAACAAACTCAAATTCATTTCCATCTGCATCGAAAAAATAATCGCGAATACGGAATTCTTCTACTTGTTTAGGGTACGATCTTTTATACCCCGCAGCCAATAGTTGCTCGGAAATTTCTGCTAGATCTTCCACGACGAATCCTATGTGATTAAATCCTGACGTCGAATAGTTCTTTTCGTTATGTATTTCTTCAACCGCTTCATTGATGGCAATATACGTGGTGTCATTTCCCAAGTGAATCCATTTTCTGCCGTCGGAATCTCCACCTCCTCGAATGATGAAATCGGGGAAAGCGCTTTGAAAAAAGTGAATGGATTGATCCAAGTTATTTACGGTCATATTTGCGTGTTCGAGGTATATTTTTTGTGTCTTCATGTATTTGTTTTTTAGGTTAAAACAAAGTTGACGGATTCTTTTAATAGTTTAAATCGATAATTATTAACTATCAATAAATACATTCTATATTCATTTTCGTGAATTTGGGCACGCTTCCATATGGAGAATGATTAATTTAATACAAACAAATTCTAAAAAGTATGAACGAGATAGACCTACCCATTGTGCCCATTATATTAGGAGTCCTTGGAGTAATATTAATTTTTAAAGCCGTGATAATGGTCACGGAGCAAACTGCCTACATCATCGAACGATTTGGTAAGTTTCAGCGGGTGGCTCACTCTGGATTGGGCTTCATTATTCCTTTTGTGGACCGAAAAGCCGCTGTGATGAACCTACGTGTACAGCAATTGGATGTTTCCATTGAGACAAAAACGATGGATGATGTATTCGTGAACCTCCAAGTTTCGGTACAGTTTTCGGTGGGGCGTGCAATGGTGAAGGAAGCGTATTACTCGATGGATAATGCGAAGAACCAAATTGCATCCTATGTGTTTGATGATGTGCGTGCCGAGGTTCCAAAGTTGGAGTTGGATGATGTCTTTGCCAAAAAAGATGATATTGCGATTGCTGTTCAAAAGAACATTGCTTCTTCGATGGAGCAGTACGGATACAATATTATTCGAGCGTTGATTACCGATATCGATCCAGATCACAAAGTGAAGGAGTCGATGAACCGAATTAATGCTGCGAAACGTGAGCGTGAAGCTGCATTGGAAGAAGCCGAAGCAAAGAAGATTCGCATTGTGAAGGAAGCGGAAGCGGAAGCAGAATCGAAGCGTTTATCTGGAGAAGGAATTGCGCAACAGCGTTTGGAAATTGTGCGTGGATTTAAGGAATCGGTAGAAGATTTCAAGAAGTCGTTGGATAATGTAACGCACGAGGAAATCATGCAATTTGTATTGATGACGCAGTATTTTGACACGATCAAAGACATCGGTGCGAACTCGAAGAATTCGTCTATTTTGATGCCTCACTCGCCAGGTGGAATGAAAGATTTCCAGGATCAAATCATTAGAGGAACCTATGTTGGTCAACAAATGAATGAACATATCAATGAAGGTGACGATTCGAATGACTAGTCATTTTGAGAAATGAATGAAGAATATTCATGAGGTCTCGGTAGTTATCGAGACCTTTTTTTGTAGGCTGATTTTAATCTGAAACGACAAAGGTGAGTTGTTTCTCTTCCATTTGAATTAAAGAAAGTTGAAGCGCGTTGAAATGAAGTAGTATTTGTTCTTCGTTGCCGATAATTTTCCAGGTTGAGTATGTGCGCCACTTCAGATTCGAAATAGCTTCCCACGTTGTGACATTTCCGCAACTCAGTGGAGGAGTTTGTGGAGAATGTACTGATCCATCTGAATAGAATCGAAATGGACGCTGCTTTTTGAATTTTAGCCTTTTGGGAACTTTGTTGAAGATTACTGTGTCTCCTTTCTGATATTTGATGCTGTCCGTTAATTCAAAGTTGATAAACTCAACAAGCCAGTTGCCATGTGTGATTGATGCTTCGAAGTTATCTGTTTGAGCTATTGATCTGAAGGTGAGCAGGAATATCGTGATAGGAACAATTATTCGCATAAATACATTTTTACTCTTATAATGCTGTTGGTTACATGCCAAGATCGTGATCTATCACTACAGGAAATTGTAATGTTCGTTTGTATTGTTTGTCACAGATGGGTGTTTTTCTCTCTGGAATTAGTCTCACCAGTCGAATAATTTCTTGATTCAGATGATGGTCGGAACTTTCCACGATTTCCACTTGAAGGGGCTTGCCAGTGGGATTAAACGTCGCTTGAACTAGAAACTCTACCTTAAAACCATAGTCGCCATACCAATAAGGTAATTGAAGATATTTGTTGATAATGCTTTCTTCTAAAAAGTTAGAAACTTCATTCGTTGTAGAAAAGCACTGTACGCTGTCAGGGGCTTCTGTTAGAAGACTTAATTTTTTTTCTTCATCCGCTTTGATCATCTTTTCGTATTCTTCTGATGGGTAAAGTTTGAAGGTTATTTTGATGTTTTTATCTTCTCGAAGGTATCGTTCCCTTACTTGAAATTCGTACTTGCCGCAAGCAAAGTCAAAACTGTATTTGATAAAGTGCTTTGCTTTGAATTTAAAATCAATTTCCCCTTTAGAATTCGTGGTGAACTCCTTCTTCCAATCCAAGTTTGTAATACGCACAGTTACTCTCTCGTTCGCGATGACTTCATTTGTGTAACCATCCACAAAGGTGAGTTGCATATTGTATTTTCCAGCATAGCTCGAGAAGCTCAGTATCAAAAGAACTACTAAGATTAGATGTTTCATAGTTTGATTTGGTTTAGGATGTTTGGTGTTGGTTAGCTTCGGATGAAGTATGTCTATTTAAACAAAGGCGTAATCACACGTCCATCCGAAGTGGGCATCTCGAAATTCATCAAGTGCGCAATTGTCGCAGAAATGTCAATCTGCTCGTACTCCTCCGTTACAACTTCTCCTTGCTTGAAGTCGGGGCCAAGACCAATCATGTAAATCTTTCGACAGCCTTCGCAACGGTCTCCATGACTTACAAATCCGTCTTTGTGTCCATCGAGATGACGTCCGTGATCGTTCGTAATAATCAAGGTTGTGTTGTCTTTGTAGTGTTTACTGTTTTGGATGAATTTCCACAATTTGTAAGCATACTTATCGGTACGTTCAATCGCTCCGAGGTAATTCGGCCAGTCATTGGAATGTCCACGCGTGTCTACTTCTAACAAGTTGATGAGCATCATGCTCGGCTGTTCTGTTTTTAGTTTTTCGAGCACCACATCCCATGTGAATTTATCCGCTACGTACTCACTTCCATTTCCGCGAGGTCCACAATAATCGGACGGCATGTAACTATGAAACCATCCTTTTTTTCGGGCGTTAGCAAGAATATTCAGTTTCCCTTTACTTGCAATAATCCACGCCTTTTCCTTCGGAATCTTTTTCTCTTTCAAGTAATATTGAAAAAAGGATGGGTATTTCGGAAGTTCGGTACCGTCGTTACGTATGCTCTGGTAAACACCCGTTGTAATCGCTGTGTGACCTGAATTCGTATTCGTTTTTCCATTATTTCTAAAATTGGTAAATAAAACACCTTGTGGCGCCAAATCTTTGGCGAGGTGTGGAATATACTGGCAGGTACTATCGCCAAAGGTTTCGGAGAAACGAGGACCATCAATTACGAGTACAATCACATTTTTTGTGCGAAAGTCTTTCTTTGGAGGTTTTACTTCAGTATCACATGTTGTTACAATCGAAGATGACAGCAACAAGAGCGCTACGAGTCCCGTAAATGTGAGCAGTTTCATACGATTCAATTATGGAAATTTAGGAAACTTTCCGAAGTTGGGTTTGCGTTTCTCTAAAAATGCATCACGTCCTTCTTCTGCCTCGTCGGTTGCGTACGCCAATCGCGTAGCTTCTCCCGCGTATACTTGTTGTCCAACCAATCCGTCATCGATTAAATTGAATCCGAATTTTAGCATTTTGATGGCAGTCGGGCTTTTCGTCATAATGCGTTGTCCCCATTCGTAGCCCGTTTGATCAAGCTCTTCATGTGGCACAACTTTGTTCACCATTCCCATTTCGTAGGCTTCCTGAGCCGTGTATTCCATTTCTAAAAAGAAGATTTCACGTGCACGCTTTTGTCCAACTTGTCGTGCAAGATAAGCTGATCCAAACCCTCCGTCGAAACTAGCAACATTCGCATCAGACTGCATGAAAATCGCATGTTCTTTACTCGCAATGGTTAAATCGCAAACAACATGTAAACTGTGTCCGCCGCCCACGGCCCAACCTGGAACGAGTGCAATGACTACTTTGTTCATGAAACGAATTTGGCGCTGAACGTCCAAAATGTTGAATTTATTCACTCCGTCAGCGTAGGCATATCCGCGTTTTGCGCGAACACGTTGATCGCCACCCGAACAAAATGCCCAACCTCCGTCTTTTGGAGAAGGACCTTCACCTGTGATGAGTACCACACCAATTTCTTGACTTTCGTGACAAATGATCAAAGCTTCCAGCAGTTCATCGACCGTTTTCGGGCGAAATGCATTTCGAACTTCTGGTCGGTTAAACGCAATGCGCGCCACGCCATCTGCTTGTTTGAATGTAATGTCCTCGTATTCCTTTATTGTTTGCCAGTTGGGTTTGCTCATCTTCAGATATTTTGATGATCAAAAATACAAGGAATTTTGCAGGAAGAGAATGGATTTTTTAATTCATCCATGGGATAAGACGAAGCAGATTGCTTTTTACGCCTATTTTTTCAAAAAATAATCCACTGCCAATTCGTACGAAACCAAGCCAAAACCAAAAATGCATCCCTCCACAACAGGGGAGAGTAGAGAGGTATGTCTGAATTCCTCACGAGCCGTAATATTGGAAATGTGCACTTCTACCACAGGCACTTTGATCGCTTTTATGCAATCGCGCAAGGCAACACTCGTATGTGTATAGCCGCCTGCGTTCATAATGATTCCATCATGATCGGACTTTTGGAGAGCATTGATGAGTTCTCCTTCTACATTTGATTGGAAATAGGATAAATCTGCACTCGAACGCGCATTTAAGTCCTCGAAATAATCATCAAATGATTGATTCCCGTAGATTTCGTTCTCGCGTTGACCAATTAAATTTAAATTTGGTCCATTAATAATCAATAATCGCATAGTGCAGTCTTGGAATCGCTATATTAAGGATTTTGTTTCATTCTTGAAAATAGAACGAGGCTTGGCGGAGAACTCTATTTTCGCTTACCAGAACGATGTAAAGAAATTGATGGACTTTTGTGCTTCGCGGAAGTTATCTCCAACTGATGTTTCAACGAACGACTTGAAGATCTTTGTGAAGGAATTGTACGATCTCGGTTTAAGTGCTCGAACGCAATCGCGCATTATCAGCGGAATCAAGCAATTCTATTACTTTTTAGCTTTGGAAGGTGAAGTAAAAGATGATCCTAGTGAGTTGATCGAAACACCGCGAATTGGTCGGAAGCTTCCTGAAGTATTAACGATTGAAGAAATTGATGAGTTGATTTCAGCGATTGATCTCAGTACCGACCAAGGACATCGAAACAAGGCGATTTTGGAAACCTTGTACAGTTGCGGACTGCGTGTTTCGGAATTGGTGAATTTGCAATTTGAACAGTTGTTTTTTGACGAAGGATTTATCCGTGTCATCGGAAAGGGAAACAAACAGCGCTTGGTGCCGGTAAGTCCGAGTGTGAAAAAGGAAATTGACATTTATACGAAGTCGGTACGAAATCACCAGAAAATAAAACCTGGAAATGAAAGTTATGTTTTCCTCAACAGGCGTGGCGCAAAGTTGACACGTGTAATGATTTTTACGATTATCAAAAACCTCGTCGAAAAGATCGGACTTCAGAAAACAGTTTCGCCTCATACGTTTCGCCATTCATTTGCCACACACTTGTTGGAAGGAGGAGCGAATCTTCGAGCTATTCAGGAGATGCTTGGACATGAGTCCATTACCACGACAGAAATCTACACTCATCTGGATCAGCAATTCCTCAAGGAAGCAATCATATCCTATCATCCGAGAAACAAAAAATAGCGTTCATTAGCATTCCTATATTTCGGAAATCTCTGATTATTTTTTTGTTAAACTTACGTTGCCCATGCTATCTTTGAATTGAGAATTTTATGTGTATTTTTCACTTCAAAACCAACCCATATGGAAGCGTACTTTTCCAATTTTCGTAAGAACATAATAGGGCAAAATGATACCATTCGAACGCCTTATCACGATTCTATTCGAATTATTTATGCTGATTGGACAGCAAGTGGTCGGATGTACCAACCCATTGAAGATCGCGTCCTGAAAAAGCTCTTGCCATTTGTAGCAAATACGCATACAGACACGAATTATACAGGTTCGAAAATGACGTATGCCTACAGCAAGGCACGACAAATCATTAAAGATCATGTTGGAGCGGCCAAGGGAGATGTCTTGGTATCTACGTGTTCGGGAATGACGGGTGTGGTGAATAAATTTCAACGAATTTTGGGGCTAAAACTTCAAGAATCGTTTCGAGATCGCATAGAATTGACTGAAAATGAAAAACCTGTGGTGTTCGTCACGCACATGGAACATCATTCGAATCAAACATCATGGATAGAAACAATTGCAGATGTTGTAGTTGTTGCTCCTGATGAAGATGGTTTGGTTTCCCTCGAAAATTTTGAAAAAGTATTTGAGATGTATGCGGATCGTACGCGGAAAATCGCAGCGATTACGTCTTGCTCCAATGTTACTGGAATTGTAACGCCATATATGGATGTCGCGGAGATTGCGCACAAACACGGAGGTCTATGCTTTGTTGATTTTGCGTGCTCGGCGCCTTACATCGATATCAACATGCACGAGGACGACGAAAAAGGACGTTACTTGGATGCGATTTATTTTTCTCCGCATAAATTTCTAGGTGGACCTGGAACCACAGGTGTGCTAGTCTTCAGCAGTAAACTGTACAAGAACAAAGTGCCAGATCATCCAGGAGGAGGAACGGTAGATTGGACCAATCCGTGGGGTGGACATAAATACACCGACGATATTGAAGCACGAGAGGATGGAGGAACTCCTGCATTTATCCAGACCATTCGTGCCGCGCTAAGCATGCAATTGAAGGAGCAGATGGGCGTGGACAATATCAAAAAGCGCGAAGAGGAAATCATTGAGATTATTTGGGAGCGAATGTCCAGAATTGAGAATGCACACATTCTTGCGGAGCAACATAAAGATCGATTGGGCGTAATTTCATTCTATATTGATGGTTTGCACTATAATTTGGCGGTGAAATTACTCAACGACCGATTCGGAATTCAAACACGTGGTGGTTGCTCTTGTGCAGGAACCTACGGTCATTATTTGTTTGGTGTGAGTGAAGACCAATCCAATCAAATTACAACAGAAATTAACAGCGGAAACTGCTCATCCAAGCCTGGTTGGATTCGAATGTCGATTCACCCAACAATGACGAACGAAGAAATTGAATTCATCATGGACGGAATCGAGGAATTAGCTAAAAAATACAAGGAATGGTCGGAAGATTATACCTTGGATTTGATCGGAGGAAGAATCGAAGCCAAGGATAAAACGACGGCGAATGATTTGATTCAAGAAGTGGATGACTGTTTTGAGCAAGCGCTCTAACGAGAATCATAAATTGTATCTCAACTGAACCATAAACTGTCTCGGTGGCTGAATATCCGCTGGTCGACTAGAATATTCCGTGTTCAATAAATTGTTCACAATAAACGCAAAAGTGTACTGCTCTTTGTATTTGTAGCTCACGCGCGTGTCGAACACCAAACTTCCGCTTTGATCATTTTCGCGGTATTCTTTCAATCCGGGTAAGATTTCCGTTCCTGCGATGTTTTCTTCGAAAATACGGTCGATGTTCTTCATGAAGCTGTTGTAGCGAGATGAGAATCCGAGAGAGAAGTTTTTGTATCCAGCTTGGACATCGAAGCGAAACAAATGGTTGAATCGGTATTTGAGCATGCCGCTAATCGTGTCAGAAAAGGTCATCAAATACTCTGGATCGTTATTCAAGGAAATCGGATTCATATACGTGTAACCAACCAAGCTTCTCAATTCAACATCTTTCAATTTCCCTTCTGAGTTAAAGGAAAATTCCACTCCCGTGATTTGCGCTTCTTCGGCATTCTTGGCTTTGAATCCAATCCATTTGTAGAGATAACCAGGGCTGTTCGGATTGAGGTTGAGCGAAATCGAATCAGGATTGTAGATGCCAAACGTAAATTCGATCATGTCGTAGTAATGATTGATAAATCCTGCGACGTCCAAGATTCCCTTCCAATTCCCCATTTTCACGACTTGTTTTGCACCAATTTCAGCGGCCCAACCGCTCTCTGGACGTAACTCTGGATTTGGGAAAATATAAATGGCACCGTTGGATGTGTTTGCATAGCGCTCACTCACACTGGGAAATCGAATTCCTTGTCCTATCGAGGCGCGTAAAAAAGTCGATTTCGTTAAGGTGTAATTTGTTGCGGCCCGAAAAATAGGGTAGAAGGGAAGTGTTTTGGCTTGTTTACCGTAGGTAAATTCTGAATCAGGATCACGATCATCCATTTGGAAATACTCCGACCTCACACCTGCAGTAAAGCCAAACCGTTTCTGCTTAAACTGATATTGAGCATAGCTCGCTACGTTTTTCGAGATATGATCGCCGAATACATCACTGGTTACCGTGTTGAATGAGTTCGTAAGTCCCGCAGTAAGGTAATGGACATTTTTCCACGCTTTTTGATACGAATAATCTGCGTAATACATTTGAGCTAAACTCGCCTCGAAGAAGGAAGAGCTACCGCCAATTGTGACCAAGTAGTACCGTGATTTTAGTTGATGAATACCGTTTCCTTTCCCGACATATTTCAGCGATGGATCAACATTTAATCGGATGGATTTTTCGTAGGTGAGTGTGTTGTCGCTAGGATTACTCGATAGTCCACCTGAGGGAGTGTAGGCATATTCAGCACTTTCCCAAATAATGAAATTGTGAACGCCTTCAACTTGTCCAGAGTAATCGAGTTTCAACTTCAATTTAGGCGTTTTGATCGGTCGAAGGATAAACGATCCCGTAAGTCGCGCACGTTCTTGCTCTTCACCGTCTTTGTATCCTTGCGTTTTGAAGCCATTTACGGCTACCGTATATCCCCAATTGTCGAAATATTTGCCTTGATAAACAGAAAGGTCGAGGTTGGAAGGATTTCGGTCCCACCATTTTAAGGTTTCTCGTTTCGGATTGTCATAAACACCCGATTGAAGTTTTACATTAAACTCTCCTTCTTTGGTCGGTTCCTTACTCGAAACGGAAATGGTTCCATTCAAAGCGCTACTTCCATACAGGACCGAAGATGCACCTTTGGTGATCTCAATTTGCGACATTGACTCCATGGAGATTGAATTCCATTTTGCATCGCCTAAATCAGGTGAAACAAGCGGGATTCCATTCGTCAAAACGAGCACTCGACTTCCGACTCCGTAGGAGTAGCCACCACCACCGCGAATGCTGACCTGACCATCCATAGCAAACACACCAGGACTTTGATCAACAGCTTGTTCGAGGTTAACAAACCCTTTGTCTTCAATTAAGTCGGGCTTCAATACTTCCATGGAAATGGACACTTCTTCAATCCGTTGATTTCGCTTATTTGCCGAAACAACTACGGTATTGATTTCTTGAAAAAGTGGCTTCAGATTAATAATCATCGAGGATAATTTCTCTGAAACAACCACTGTATCAGCAAAGTGCTCCATGGATTGAAGGTAAATCGATACTGGAGGATTGTGAATGTTTAGCTCAAATGTCCCATCGGTGTCTGTAATGGTTTGTTCTCCTTCGGAACTTCGGATTTTGACACCAAAAATGCCTTCGTTCGTTTGTGCATCTCGGACAGTACCAGAAAGTTGAGCGAGTGAAAGATTGGGTAGAAGCAAAAGCGCGAATAGCAGAGTGCGCATACATTCCAAATTTAAAATTCAGATGAAGATACAATTAAATTGAATTCCTTCATTTGATCAAATGAAGAAGTTTCACACATTTCGTTTTTAACACGCTGGACTACTGGGCCAATTCTCCGTATAAATCATAATGATCGGCACTGGTAATTGTTACTTCCGCGAAATCACCAATTCGGGTGTAGTTCTCGTCTGTCATTTTCACCAATACTTCATTGTCTACGTCGGGAGAGTCAAACTCTGAACGACCAATAAAGTAGTCTCCCTCGATGCGATCGAACAATACTTTTAGCGTTCGTCCAACCTTCTTTTGGTTCAATTCGTAACTGATTCCAGCTTGCAGTTCCATAATTTGATCGGCACGTTCTCGTTTCACGTCTTCAGGAACATCGTCTTCGAAATTGTAAGCATGGGTGTTTTCTTCGTGAGAGTAGGTGAAGATTCCCAAACGGTCAAACTTCATTTCTTCCACGAATTGGTACATTTCTTCGAAATCTTCTTCGGTTTCACCAGGATATCCTGCGATAAGTGTTGTGCGAATGGCAATTCCAGGAACAGCTTCACGAATGCTTTTGATTAAAGCTTCCGTTTTTTCTCGGTTAATTCCACGACGCATGGCTTTCAACATATTGGATGATCCATGTTGCAGAGGAATATCTAAATAATTGCAGACACTATCACGCTCGCGCATCACGTCCAAAACATCCATCGGGAAACCGCTTGGGTAGGCATAATGCAAACGAATCCATTCCAATCCTTCGATATCCGCCAAGGCATTTAACAAATCTGCTAGAGCACGTTTTTTATAGATGTCTAATCCGTAGTACGTCAAATCTTGTGCAATAAGCATCAATTCTTTCACACCTTTCGCTACCAAGCCTTTGGCTTGAGTTACCAAGTCTTCAATTGGAGTAGAAACGTGTTTCCCACGCATCAACGGAATGGCACAGAACGAACAAGGTCGATCGCATCCTTCTGCAATTTTGAAGTAGGCGTAATGAGATGGTGTTGTCAACAAACGCTCACCAACCAATTCCTTCTTGTAGTCCGCTTTCAAGGTTTTTAGGAGGCGAGGAAGTTCACGCGTTCCAAAAAAGGCATCTACTTCAGGAATTTCTTTAATCAAATCTTCTTTATAGCGCTCAGAAAGACATCCAGTGACGTACACTTTTGAAACAAGTCCTTCATTTTTTGCGTCTGCATAGCGCAGAATCGTATCTACAGACTCTTGTTTGGCATTGTCGATGAACCCACACGTATTGATGATCACAATTTCTGAATCATCCTGCTGTGCTTCGTGCTCCACTTCAAACTTGTTGGCTTTCAGTTGCGCCATCATCACTTCGGAATCGAACAAGTTCTTCGAACAACCGAGTGTTACGACATTTACCTTATTTTTCTTGAGCGTCTTTGTTTTCATGCTGCAAAGTTACGCAATGCTACAAGGATTATTTCACCTTTGGATGGATTTATTCCATTGTTGGTATTATATTTGAAACGATACCTGTAAATCAGAAAAACCAGAATTATGAAAATAGTATCAATTCTCGCAGTAGCTGCTTTGTTATTTGCGTGCAACACAACAAAAGAAGTGCTCGAAGTAGATCCAATTGACGTAAAAATGGCGCAGATCGGTGATGTTAATCAAGAATCGGCTTCAACAACGATAACAGGTGTAACCTTGGAAGGAAATATTCTCTCATTGGAAGTTGAATATTCGGGAGGATGTACAGATCACTCGTTTGAATTGGTTGGAAGTCCAATGATTATGAAATCACTGCCGCCAAAACGTACCGTTAAATTGGTGCACAATTCAAATGACGATACGTGTAGAGAATGGGTGTCTGAAACGATCAAGTTTAACATCAAAGCCCTTGCGGTTACCGAGACTTCAGGAAATGAAATTACTTTATTGCTCGATGGCGTGAAGGAACCGATTTCGTACATTTACCCTTAAATCAAAAATATACAAAGCATGACATTTGGCGTATTATTATCTGGATGTGGAGTTTACGACGGCGCAGAAATTCAGGAAGCAGTTTTTACACTTTTAGCGATTGAAGAAATCGGAGCAAAGGCAGTTTGTATTTCTGTTGACGCACCGCAGCATCACGTAGTGAATCATTTAACTGGAGAGGAAATGCCAGAATCCAGAAATATGATGATAGAGTCAGCACGAATTGCCCGTGGAGACGTGAAAAACATCAATGATATTAGCCCTGCCGATATTGATGCTTTGGTAATCCCTGGTGGATTCGGAAGCGCGAAAAATTTTACGAAATGGGCGTTTGATGGACCAGATGGTGAAATTCTTCCTGAAGTGAAATTACTTATCGTTAACATGGTAAACGTTGGAAAGCCAATTGCTCCTCTTTGCGTAAGTCCTGTTGTAGTCGCAAAGGCATTGGAAGGATCGATCTTTTCTCCGAACATGACCATTGGTTCTGACGCGGAGCCAACGCCATATGATATCGATGGATTTATGGCAGGCTTGGAAAAAGCAGGAGCATCAACTGAAAAGAAAACCATTCGAGAAATTCAAGTTGATAAGGAAAACAGAATTGTTTCAGCACCTTGCTACATGCAAGAAGCTTCCATTTTAGATGTTCGTAAGAACATTCGATCGGCTATTGAAGCATTGAGAGATTTGGTGTAAACCAAGCGTGAATTGATATACATGATATGAAAAAAGGCTCCGAACACTCGGAGCCTTTTTTCGTATCGATTATAAGTTTTCTTATCTGAAGCGGTATCCAATACCCACTTCTACACGATTTTCAAATGCTTTTGCACCAGTTTCATCAACAAAGTGATTTAAGAAACCACGGAAGTACGATGCATGAACGAGGAATCCGTTCCAAACTTCGTAGTCTAGACCAAGTGATGCACCCACTCCAAAGAAACGATTAACTCGTCCTAAAGAAGTGGCATCGTTAGCAACAGAAAGACTCACGTTGTCGTAGCTGTCTGTTGTTGTTGCACGAGCCACAGTACTATTCGAAAATGCATTGAAGGTGAGTCGTGGACCAACAAAAAGTCCTAAACGGCTATCTGCTTTCCAGTTTCCTTTGTGAATAGGAGTAAATTCCCAACGAAATTTAAGATAGATTGGAATTTCGAAGAAGACAGTCGAGTAGTTTGTGATTTCTTCATTGCTAATGGTGCGCATAGAATCTTGCTTATACCCACGGAATGTACGTAAGTATCCGCTTCTATAATGTGCATTCAATTCTGTTTGAATTCCTACCTTTTCGCTCAGGTAAAAGTGACCGTAAAATCCTAAGCCGCCACCAATTCTTTCTTCTCCTTCAGCTTCAGCAAAATTGGAAGTTCCTGGAACACTTTTCACGCCAGAAAAATAATAGTTTGCATTTGCTTTCATTCCGACGTCATATCCATTTGGGATAAACTTGTTTAAACCGGTATATTCTCTTTTATGCTGTCCAAACGATAAGAAAGAAGCGCACAAAGTGATAAGTATGATTGAATATTTCATGGAGTTAGTGATTCGTGTTTGCATTTACATAGGTGATATTACCAGACGCATCCTTCTTCGTGAGAATGAGTGCTACAGAAATTTGTTCGGGATCAATCCAATCTGAAGATCGCTCAGCTTCGAACTTTAAGTTAAAGCGCTGTCCTGCATAAACCTCTCCAGAAGCGATGCTGTATCCCAAATAACGCACAGGATAATTTTTCAAGCGTGCCACTTCGGTAACAACTTTTCGGTGATTGGTTGCTGGACCATCTGGATGTCCTGTTTGATCCGCTACAAGGCTGTCAACAACAATATATGGTGTCAAGAAGAACTCGTCACCTACATTGTCCTTGAAAAATTCTGTTGTAGTGTTTACAATGATTTTTGTTGGTGTTAGTTCCAACTCGTACGCGGCATTCACAACTACTGGTGCGCCTTCTTGCATACTAATCTGGGTCGCTACACCTGAACCAAAGTTGGTCAAGAAAGTTGACGTACTTAAAACGCCATATGCGGCACTGTTCGCAGCAAAAATGGTGTCGTTGTTCGCGTTTCCTACGTTTCCTTCCGTCAAGGTGACAAGAACATGGGCTGAATCGTAAAGATCTAAGTAATCTGTAAATTGATCATACCCAACACTACCGCTATTCGCACTAGTTGTTGACGAAAAATGATAAATCAGGCTGCTATTTTTTTCTGGTACTTCAATGAAGTCCGATTCGTTGCCAGTTGAGAACACCTGTTTTTCGCACGACGAAAATAGAAGGCTTCCCATAAATAAGGCTGCAAATATGTGAATGCTTTTCATATAGATGAAAGTTTGAATGATTGTCTAAATTATATTGAATGAAACACTACTTAGTAGTAGTTGACGGTGAATTCTCCACTTGATACAAGAAATCCTGGTAATGTAGGGCTCCAAGATGGAATCGCATAAAATTCAAATGTACCAATAATGTAATCATCATCTTGATTGTGCTCAGTGATGATAATGTTACTTAAACCATTTGTAGCATCTGAAACAAAAAGCGTGTTCGGACCAGCTCCAACTTCCACAGTTGCAGAGTGTGAAGACTGAACGCCTCCTAATTCAAAACTTCCAACAGCAATATCGGCTGGTAGGTTGAGTGTAATTTTAGGATAACCACCATCTGCATACGCAGTGATTGTCAATTTGTTTGACGCTTCGTCGTTTACCGCCCAAAGAACGGTATCAAGAAATGGTGTTCCATCAACAGAAGCAAAAAAGGACTTCGGTGGAATTTCTTTAGCAGGAGTAGGAGCTACTTGTACTTCCTTGTCGCATGAACTTAAAAGGAAAAATCCGCAAACAAGTGCCGAAAATAAAATAGGAAGTGAACGGTTAATGATCATTGAACGGTTGAGTTGTGTTAATTATCAAGTCGAAAAAGAACATCATTAATTCATTGTTGACGTTAGTTTCGATACTTCTATCAACGCAAAGATAAAGGTTTTAACGTTTTCTTTAAAAAAATCGACGGATGTTTTCCTTCAAAAAGAGAAATATTAACATAATTGCAACGAAAATGAGATTTTTGTCTGCGCGTTCTGTGGCCGTATGAATCAACAAAAAGGCTGTAACAGTTTGAGTTCCTATTACAGCCGAGCAAATCCTATTGGAAGAGCTTATTAATTTGAGGAGAATTTAACCTCTTACAAGCTTACTTAGTGAAAGTTGCTGATCCTGTTCGTAAATGTAATTTTGAGAATTCAAACGCCATGTGGTAACAGCTTTAAACCCGTAATGCTTCATTTGTTGAAAGGCTTCAGTTGCTGTTTGTTGTCCAGGTCCATCGGGCGGACTTGGCTGATTCGGTTCAAATTTCGCACCGTACGCAAAGGCATCGGGCTTTATCCCATAGTTGATAAACTCTGCAGGCAGAGAAGTACTGTAGTACATTTGGAAGGCAATGATGTCGAAATGATCGTTTACCGTTTGAGCATCCAGGTTGTTCGTGGTTGCTGGTCCCATGGTTAAGATCATATTGTTTTTCTTTAGAGCCGGCCCCAACGTTGAAAAAGTCATTTTGAACTGCTCTGGCGTTGTATCGTCACTCAAATAATGCCATTCCCAATCCACATCAAAACCATCCAGTTTATAGTGTTTTAGAAAGGCAACAACATTTGCAGCGAACTTATCGGCAGAAGTCTGATCAGGTTGATCAGGGTTGGGATAAATCTGTGAAATCAAATGTTGCTTACCATATAATAGTGTGAGGCATACCTTGATCTTTGGGTTTTGAGCTTTAGCATCACGAACGATCCATTGCATGTAATCTTTGTTGGTAGGGACATTTCCATCCTTATCTTTCGGATGTGTGACGTCTCCCATACTCAAGGTGTACGACGATCCATCACCCGTTGGATACGTGGTAGCGCTGGTGGGGATGATATCCACAAAGCACAAGTTGATGATATCGTTAGCTTTGTACACATCGTTATCGATCATTCGTTGGTAAGCACTCTTTGAACTGTTGTAGTTCGTTCCTGATGGTTCATCTTCATTCAGGAATATCCAAGCGTTGCACATCGCAGGGAGCTTGGATTCAAATGGTGGATTTGAATTGTTTGACATAATATGTGGTTTTCTGCCAATTTAATCCGAAAAACCCTAGTTTTTACGCGCAAAAACACCTGTTTTGAAACATATGAAGCGGTTTCTGCGAAAATCAACGAATTCACATTTTAATCATATTTTATTCCTCGCAACATGTTGCTTTTCAAAAATGTTAACAATCTTTTAACCGAATTGTGGGAAACTCACATGCAATTATTTCCATTGGTTGCAATAATGATTTAATTTTGTTGTTCTAAATAAAAGCAATTGCGCTTAAAACAAAATTTTATGGACGTATTTGGTAAGAGAGGTAAAAACGCCAATCTGCACGAATCAATCGGTTTAAACAATCTAGGAAATCAATTTTGGAACCTTTCTCCTTCTGAATTAATGGAAGATACAATCCTTAATGGGCAGGGAGTATTGACTGAAACGGGGGCAATTGCCATCGAAACAGGAGAGTTTACAGGAAGGTCGCCGAAAGATCGCTTCATCGTTCGCGATGAAAAAACAGAAAATGCTGTTTGGTGGGGAGATATCAACATCGAGTTTACAGCAGAGAAATTCGATGCGCTTTACAACAGAATGAAAGCGTATATGACAGATCGAGATGTGTACGTTCGTGATTCATACGCATGTGCTGACAACGATTTCAGATTGAACATTCGTGTTGTAACTGAACTTCCATGGTCAAATCAATTTGCGTACAACATGTTCCTTCGTCCAACGGATGAAGAGATCAAAGATTTCGATCCAGAATGGCACGTAGTATGTATCCCAGGCTTCAAAGCAGATCCTGAAGTCGATGGAACGCGAAGTGCAAACTTTGCAGTGATCAACTTTACGAAGAAGATGATCATTATCGGAGGAACAGGATACACAGGAGAAATCAAAAAGGGAATCTTCTCTGTATTGAATTTCTTGTTGCCACACGAACGAAATGTGCTTTCGATGCACTGTTCGGCAAATGTCGGAAAAGCTGGCGATACTGCAATTTTCTTCGGACTTTCAGGAACAGGAAAAACAACGCTTTCTTCAGATCCAAACCGTAAATTGATTGGTGATGACGAGCATGGTTGGTCGAATGATACTGTATTTAACTTCGAAGGTGGTTGTTACGCGAAAA
>JABXHO010000002.1 GCA_013373595.1 Flavobacteriales bacterium
AATCCAAGCGCTTTGGCGACTTCATTTACTACTTTAATTTTCTTTCCGATGGAATCAACTAGCAAGAAGTCACAGTTTGGGAAGAGAATGGCTAATGGAATTCCAGGGAATCCACCACCTGTTCCGATGTCGAGTACTTTACTTCCGTCTGCGAATTGCATCACTTTTGCTATCGCTAAGGAATGCAAAACATGTCTTTCGTAGAAGTTGTCCGTGTCTTTACGCGAAATCACGTTGATTTGAGCATTCCACTCGGTGTATAAAGCTTCGAGTTGCTCAAATTGTTGCTTCTGCTGATCGCTGAGATCGGGGAAATACTTTAGTAAGAGTTCAAATCCACTCATCGTTAGATCGTATCTTTAGTGTTTTCGATCATATTCGAAAGGAAGTCACGCGCTCTAAAAAGCTGTGCTTTCACGGTTCCAAGTGGCAGACCGAGTTCTTCCGAGATCTCTTCGTAGCTTAATTCTTCGAAGTAACGTTTCTCAACCAGAATACGATAGCGCGGCTTCAGCTTACTTACAAGTGTTCGCATGTGCATCACCTTTTGCTTTTTCATGATCGTTTCTTCAGGATCAAGCGTGCTGCTTTTTGCGTCGATGTACACCATTTCCCCATCAGATGTCTGAATGCCAGAATCCATTGATGTTACCTTGATGCGCTTCTTTCGAATAAAGTCGATACAGTTATTGGAGGCAATTTTGAAAAGCCACGTACTGAATGCATAGTTCGGTGAGTATTGTTTCAGTCGATTGAACGCCTTTCCGAATGCTTCGATGGTAAGGTCGTCGGCATCATCCGTATTCTTGACCATTTTCAGCATCATGTAATAAATCGACTCGCGATAGCGGTCCATCAACTCTCCATATGCCATTTGGTCGCCGTCAATGGCAGCTTCTACGAGTTCAAGGTCGCGTTTTGCTTTGTCTGATAGGTGATCCTGATTGTTTACCATTTGTTCGATTCCGTTTTGCTCACTGTATAGAACATAATGGGTGTCCAGATAGCGTAAAATACGTCCCACAACGGTAGCCATGCGACGAAGCTGTTCTCCTTGATTTTTCGGAAAGCCTTACCTAATACGATCCATTTTATAATCAAAAGGAAAACGAACACAGCTAAGGAAATCCATAAGTATTCGTATACGAAACACAAAGAAACGAAGGAAATCAGCATCAAAAGCAGGGTGAGTGGATAGATTCCTAACAGCAACTTTTTAATAACCTTGTATTTGCTGGCTGTGGTGTAGTGCCGAGCCTTCTGTTTCACCCATTTTTTAATGGTTCTAGGCGCTTTTGAGTAGCAAAATGACTCGGGTTCAATATTGATGGTGTAGTTTTTATTTTTCGCTGCTTCTTGAATGAATAGATCATCGTCGCCAGACGCGAGCGCATAATGCGATTTAAATCCACTTACACTATTGAAGGTTGTTTTGGTGTAGGCAAGGTTTCGACCGATTCCCATATACGGCATTCGTGCTTTCGCCATCGAAAGGTAATTCATTCCAATCCACGCAGTGTCAAAACGCATCAAACGATTCGCAAACCCTTTTCGTTTGTACACTGGACCGTAGCCCAGAACAATTTGTTTTTGCTTCGAAAAACGGGCTGCCATGCTGTACAACCACTGATCCGATTTTGGTTTGCAGTCGGCATCGGTGAGGATCAAATGCTCGTAGCTGGCGGCTTTTATTCCGAGCGTCAACGGCAATTTCTTTCCGAATTTCAAATGTTTGTTTCGTTCAATTTCAATGACTTTCAGATGTGGATACTGCTGTTTGTAAGCATCCAAGACATATTTGGAATCATCAATAGATTGGTGGTTCACCACAATCACCTCAAATTTGGGATAATCTTGTTCCAGGATAAACGGCAAGAATTTGTACAGGTTTTCCGATTCATTTCGGGCAGAAATAATCACACTCAATTCAGGCGCTCCATTGCCGTTCTTCTCCTTTTGAATACGATGAAATGATAGTCTTCCGAAAATCCACAAAACGTAGACTAACTGAATCAAACTAAACAGACAGAACGCAAGAAATACGTAAGTGATGGGTTCGTAGAAGTCAAAATCGGGTAGAAATTGGATCATGCAGCAATCTTTACTGCAAAGATGCGCCACTTTTTAGCTTCGATTGACTTTTGGAAAAGTGAATTATTAACAAAATTGTTCACGGGCAGACTGCAAACCTTATCTTTGCCTCCAAATAATCAACTTCATGCAGTTTACACTCAAACATACAGACGACAAATCAAAAGCAAGAGCAGGTGAATTACAAACAGATCACGGAGTAATTGAAACGCCGATTTTTATGCCTGTTGGTACTGCAGGAAGTGTAAAAGGAGTGCATCAGCACGAATTGAAGGAAGATATTAATGCGCAGATCATCTTGGGAAATACCTACCATTTGTTCTTGCGTCCTGGTTTGGATGTGTTAGAGCCAGCTGGCGGATTACATCAGTTTATCAACTGGGATCGGCCGATTTTGACCGATAGTGGGGGATACCAAGTGTATTCTCTTTCTGGATCGCGTAAGTTAGATGAAGAAGGAGTGACATTTCAGTCGCATGTAGACGGTAGCTATCACCGTTTTACGCCAGAGCGCGCAATTGATATCCAGCGTTCCATTGGAGCGGATATCATCATGGCGTTTGATGAATGTACGCCTTACCCATGTGATTACGACTATGCCAAACGATCCATGCATATGACACACCGTTGGTTGAAACGTTGTTTTACGCAATTCGATCAAACGGAACCGAAATACGGTCATGAGCAAGCATTATTTCCAATTGTGCAAGGAAGTGTTTACAAAGATTTACGGGTAGAATCGGCAGAAACGATTGCTTCGCATGATGCGGTAGGAAATGCCATTGGTGGACTTTCCGTTGGAGAACCCGATGAAGAATTATACGGAATGACTGATTTGGTCTGTTCCATTTTGCCTGAGTCGAAACCTCGTTATTTGATGGGAGTAGGAACGCCAGTCAATATTTTAGAATGCATCGCGATGGGAGTTGATATGTTCGATTGTGTGATGCCATCAAGAAATGCGCGTCACGGAATGTTGTTTACATCTGAAGGAATTATCAACATCAAAAATAAAAAGTGGGAGAAGGATTTTTCACCGATTGATCCTAACGGAACTTCGTATGTTGATTCGACATACTCGAAGGCATATCTTCGCCATTTGCTCCGCGCTAAGGAAAATTTGGCTATTCAAATTGCGACAATTCACAATTTATCTTTCTATTTGTGGTTAGTGAAAGAGGCGAGAAAACACATTCTTGCTGGAACATTCACCGAGTGGAAAAACAAAATGGTACCAAAATTGTCTAATCGACTGTAGTGTTTACAATTATTGATCGATATATCATTCGAAAGTTTTTAACGACTTTCTTTTTCATGACGGCCGTCATCATGTTCTTAACGATGGTCTTCGATCTTGCGGATAAACTCAACGATTTTCTTCAGGCAGGAGCCACTGCGCATGAAATTATTTTTGATTACTTCTTCAACTTCATGTTGCTCTATGCCAACATGTTTTCATCCTTGATCATCTTCGTTTCGGTAATTTGGTTTACGTCGAAAATGGCGCAAGACACCGAAATTATCCCGATTTGGAACAGCGGAAGAACCTTCGGAAGATTTGTTCGTCCGTACATGATTGCTGCAACTTTTTTGATGTTGTTGTCACTGCTACTGAACCATTTCATCGTTCCAAGAGCAAATAAAGTACGCTTGGCATTCGAGGAGGAATACTATTGGAACAACATGCAGGTGAACGATTACCATGCAGAGTTTCCAGGAGAACAGGTGGTGTACTTTTCGAACTATACGTCCGAGTCTGGAATTGTGAGTGATTTCGTTGTTGAGCAATGGAACGAAAAAGGGGAAATGGTTTCATTTTTGAAAGCGAAAACAGCGAAAAATGAGCCTGGATCTGATATTTGGACCCTGAACAATTACTTCGAGCGAAAGACAAGTTATCCGAAGGATGAAATCGTAACAGGAAAGAAGTTAGATACGACGTTTGCATTCTCCATCGACGAAATGGCAACGCGTGCGAATGTCGCTGAGGCAATGACTTATTTTGAATTGAAGGAATTCATCCAACGAGAAAAGGATAAAGGATCGAAACGCGTTCCAACATATGAAGTTGTTCTGTATGAACGGACATCATTGCCTTTTTCAACCTATATTTTGACCATTATTGGTATTGCCGTAGCCAGTCGAAAAAAGCGGGGAGGAATTGGAATCAATATTGCCATCGGATTGGCGATTATTTTCATCTACATCTTCGCGATGAAAGTCACAAGTGTGGCCGCGATGAACGTTGGTTTCCCTTCTTACTTGGCGGTTTGGGTGCCCAATGTTTTGTTTGGCGCGGTAGCTTATTATTTGTATCGAAAAGTTCAGCGATAAATACAGTTTATGAGTGCTTTTGAATTTTACACCTCTCGAAAAGAACGGTTTCAACAACAACGGTCGGTCGTTATTGGTCGTCAGCGACTACTGCGCATGGCGCGATTAACCGTGTTTTTAGCGGTTGCGGGATTGGTTTATTTCATGTTCGGGAGTTGGATGTGGATTGTGCTATCGCTTGTATTGGGAACAATTCTATTTACGTTTTTAGTCTTCCGATCCAATGATTTAGGCAAGGAACGAAAATACCTTGAAGCGCTTATTCGAATTAACCAAACGGAGCTCGATGTATTGGGTGGAAAATGGGAAAGTCTTCCCGATGGGAGTGAATTCCATCAAGACGATCACGCTTTCAGCCAAGATTTAGATCTTTTTGGGCGGGCATCATTTTTTCAATATGTGAATCGCGCTGCTTTGAAACGCGGAAGAGAAAACGTAGCGAGTATGTTGGCTTCGAATCATTGCGAAAACATTGAGGAAAAACAAGAAGCGATTCAAGAGCTAGCACAAAAAGCAGAATGGCGTCAGGAGTACACAGCACACGGAAGTTTGATTCAGTCGAAAGTTTCGGAAAAAGCAATTGTGGCTTGGTTTGAAAGCTATCAGCCGTTTACCAATCAGTTTTCACCGATGTTGGTTTGGGGAATTAGTGCTCTGTCTCTCATCGCAATGACCTTGTATGCATTCGATATTATTCAGTGGTCACATTTGTTGATTTGGTTCTTTGTGGGGGCGGCAATTATTGGTCGTTTATTGAAGAAGATTACCAAGTTATCGAATGACACGAGTAAAGTGCAAGATACCTTCGAACGATACCATGAGTTATTGGATCGGATCGAAACAGAATCGTTTGCTTCAAAACAACTGACTTCGTGGCAGTCTAAGATCCATCAGAATGATAAGAAAGCTTCTCAAATCGTGAAGGAGTTCTCAAAATTATTGGGCGCGCTCGATCAGCGAAATAACATCATCGTTTCCATTCCCGCGAATGGCTTCTTCCTCCGTGACTTATGGATTTCCTACAAGATTGAAAAGTGGATCGAAGCAAACGCAACAAAAGTAGGAGAGTGGTTTGGCGTGATTTCGGATTTTGATGCCTTGAACTCTTTTGGAAATTATGCCTTCAATCATGAACATCACGTGTTCCCGAAAGTATTAGCTGAAGGAAAGCAAATTGAGGCACATCAACTAGGTCATCCATTGTTGAACCCTAAAAATCGCGTGGATAATGATTTCGCGATGCAGAACAAGGAGTTCTTTATCGTGACAGGAGCAAACATGGCGGGAAAAAGTACTTTCCTTCGAACAGTTGGTTTGAGTATTGTATTAGCGAATAACGGACTGCCAGTTTGTGCGAAATCGTTTGCCTATGCACCGATTAAACTTATTTCGAGTATGCGCACAACGGACTCTTTGAGTGATAATGCGTCGTATTTTTTCTCTGAACTCACGCGCTTGAAGCACATCATCGACACGATTGAACACGAGGAACATTTTATCATTTTGGATGAAATTCTGAAGGGAACAAACAGCAAAGACAAGGCAAAAGGATCGCAGCAATTTGTTGAGAAACTCGTCCGAACGGGAAGTACAGGTATCATTGCAACGCACGATTTAAGTCTGTGTCAATTGGAAGATCAATTGCCCGAGGTGAAGAACTACTATTTCGATGCCGAGATTGTGGACAACGAACTCTTTTTTGATTACCAATTAAAAGTTGGCGTTTGCCAAAATATGAATGCTTCTTTCCTCTTGAAGAAGATGGGGATTGTTTGAAGAAAAATTAAGGGATGAACTTTTGTCTAACTATTCATGATTACGCACGAAATGTGTTAGAATCCATTCAATTTGCCTATTACATAACTGTTTTCATCAGTGTGTTTTGGTTCATGGATGCAGTTGGACAAGAAGATAAGTTTCTTCCAGCCATTTATAATATTAGCGAAATCAGCGAGATTCCGAGTAAAGAGATTTATTCAGTCTTCAAGGATTCTAAAGGAAATATTTGGTTTTGTTCAGATGCGGGAGTTACAAAGTTTGATGGATTTTACTACAAAACATATACAGAAGAGGATGGTTTAATTAATAATGTAATTTTTCGCATCTACGAAGATGCAAAGGGAAGGATATGGTTTTTATCACTGAGCCCAAAACTTTGCTATTATGAAGATGGTAAGATTACGGAGTATCGAAATAATGAGGTAATCAAAAGTTTAAGTCGGGGCTTTTATGGAGTACATAGCGAAATCTACGTTGGGCGCCAGGATACTCTGTATTTTTCATTAAAAGGAATTGGACTGTATAAAATTTCTCCTTCAGGCATTGCTACTTCTCTTCACCCAGGCGATAAGACAATCCAAGTGTTTAGAGTTGATAATAACTATCTGACTTCTGTTCGAGTGATGCCGAACAGAGAGGCTGTTTCCAAAGGTGAAAAAAGATGGGAGTTTCCTATATTTCTGGGAAATGAAGTAGGTCAAAATATGATTGGTGTCTGTGATCCTTCAACTGGTTATCAAGCTCAAGACATAAAATATAAAGGTCAAAATTATTTTGTGATTGGTGGACAAATATTTTCTTCTCATGGAGTGGTCCATGGAGTAGAAGGTGTAATTGCCTTGAGCGTTGACCCTATCCAAAAGAATATAGTTTGGCTGGGTACGCGAAAAGGACTAATGAAAGGAAAAATAATTGATAACATTTTTGTGCTAGATAGTTCATCGTTAGAAGGTGTTTTAGTTACAGGTATCTGTTGGGATGACGAAAATTCTGGTTGGTTTTCGACGCTATATGAAGGTGTTTATTATTGCAATAGCTTCAATCTAGAGGTAGCTTACCGAGGTAATTCTCCATTGAGTGAAGCGGTGACGAGCATCACAGAGGTGGATAATGTATTGTACTATACATCCGAACATTCGTGTTTTCAGTTCAATGGAAATCCAGATTTTAGAATCAAAATGCGTTCTGCTACAAGAGTAACACATTGGAATAAACAACTAATAGTTACTGGGGCGCCTAGTGTGGAAAAACAAGACGAGAATATTCTTCACATGGTTTATGGTAGAGGTATTAAAGTAAGAGGAGATTATTTGTACGCTGTTAATTCGCGTGTTCTCAGACTAAATTTGAAAAATCTTCAGAAAGACACGCTTTACGATGGAACAAGAGATGTTTCTGACTCAAGAGAAGGATTTTTAAGGTGTGTAGAGGTACTTCCCGACGGAAGAGTTGTGGTTGGAGGTCCGATGGGACTTTCTATTATTGGTGATAAATTGGAAGAGAATTTTTACGGAACGAGATCATTGGGACTTGATGTTTCGGATGTTCTTTACGACAAGACGTGGGGGTTGATCGTCGGAACAGTGAATAAAGGGGTGTATATCTTCAATGACAAAGGGAAACCATTAATTATCGATGAAAGGAATGGGCTGGCTAGTTATAGGGTAAGGTGTTTAAGTGTGTCGAATGATGGAATTTTATTCTTTGGTACTAACAAAGGGTTAAATTATGTTCTCCCAAATTCTACTAAGGTTCATCTAATATCCAAAAACTCGGGACTAGGAAACAACGAGGTCTCCGCTCTCTTTGTTAAGGGCGAATTCGTTAATTTCGGAACAGCAATAGGGCTCTACCGAATTCGGTTAAAACACCTCTTAGATGAAAGGTCAAAAAATGAAATTCCTGTGTACTTAGATTATTTGCTATCTGACAGAAAGAAACTTGATATTTCTGAAGGACAAATTAGGCTTAAGTATGGATTTGACGTCCTCAGACTTCGGCTTCGAGTAAATAATTATAGCAATTGGTTCAAAAAGAAGTATCAATACCGATTGAATCCACAGGATGAATGGATAGAAGTGTCATCTCCAGAGATAATTCTCTATCGCCCAGTTGGTGAAATGAACATTGAAGTTAGGTATCTGAATAAAAATAATGTCTGGAGCAAGCCATATTTTTTGATCAATGTAAAGGTAGATTTACCTATTTGGCTGCAAGGGTATTTTTGGTTGTTTATTTTCCTTCTGGGAATAGGTGGTATTGTACTTATCTTGAGAAGGACCCAGAAGAGAAGTAGGCAGGAATTGGAACTTAAGAATGAACTGTTGTCACTAGAACAACGTATGCATAGCGCTCGAATGAATCCTCACTTTATATTCAACGTGTTGAATTCTATTCAAGGTTTTATGCTGTTCAATGAGACAGAAAAGGCTGAAGAATATTTGGTGAAATTTTCAACTTTGATGCGAAGTATTCTGGATAATTCCGGGGCAGGGCAAATTTATTTGTTTGATGAAATTGAAATTGTAGAACGATATCTGGAGTTAGAACAGCTTAGGGGAAACGACAGTTTTGAGTATGAGGTCGTTTGTCAGTCGGAACTGAGTAATTATTTGATCCCAACAATGCTTATTCAGCCTTTTGTGGAAAACGCTGTATTGCATGGTGTAGATGGTAGAAAGAAGGGGAAAATTCTTGTTAAATTTGAATTTCAGGTTGATTATGCAATCAAGGTAATAGTTTTTAATAATCAAGAAATCAGTGAGGCGCAAAAACGAAAGTTGGAAACCGAGAATAGTTCGAATGCTGTAGGAATCACCAAAGCTCGTTTAAATAATTATGCTAGGTTAACTGGAAGCAGCCTTTTCAATGTTTCGGTGACTGATCAACTTGAAGGACAAATGGGAACTTCAGTTGTTCTTGTTATACCAATTTTAGATATGAAAGATTGATTAAAGATGAAAGTATTAGTTGTTGACGATGAATTTAATTCAAGACGTATTGTACGTAAATTATTGGGGGATCAATTCCCAGAGTTAACGTTTTTAAATGATGCTTCGGACATTGAGGAAGCGATAGTCATTATCAAGGAAGATCAGCCGGACTTGGTATTACTGGACATTCAAATTAATACTTCGACTGGTTTTGACCTACTTGATAAAATTGAAGACAGAAATTTTGAATTAGTCTTTATTACTGCCTATGATCACTATGCGCTAAAAGCCTTCGATGTAGGTGCGGTTAATTATGTTCTAAAGCCAATAGATCGGAAGAAATTGTTCTCGACCATTGAAAAAATAATTGAACAGATTTCATCTAAAAAGAAATCGAATGAAAATGATGGCAGCTATGAACCTTTGGATAAGCTGATATTACCTTATGGAGAAACTTCAAAGGTAATTGCCGTAGCCGATATAGTGTATGTAAAAGCAGCAGGGGCATACAGCGAGGTCTTTCTAGGTAATTCCAAAGGGAAAATGGTAGTTGTAAAGCCACTGAATTTTTTTGAGGGGAAACTGGAGAGTCATCCACATTTCTTTAGGGTACATAAGTCGTATCTTGTTAATTTGAGCCTAGTTACTTCAATTAGTGGTGATCGTAGCAGTCTTACCCTTCAGGATGATACTTTGATTCCTGTTGCTCGATTAAGAAAAGATGAATTGAAAGAAAAGCTAAAAAGTATCTTTTATTGATTTCGTTCGGAAGTGCTTTTTGACAACTCAGAAAACATTTCTTGTCAGATAGAAAAATAACTATTATCAACTGTGTATTTGGCGTTATATTCGACTCATTAATCACTAAATATTGAGTCATGAAAAAAATAACCTTATTCATTGCAACTATGTTAACGACTCTGTCCTTTGGGCAAGTTGTTACCGACGATCTTGTATGGGTTCCTGCGGGACAGTACACGAGTCAAACAAGTCCGAATTTCAACTTCTGCAATGATACAGAAGTTAACTATACTATTTCGACTACTGCGCCTGCAGGATTTCAGCAGGCTCAAAATGGTATGACAGGTATAATTATGCCTGCATTAACGAGTAATACGACAACGATAATGCCGTTTACAATTTCGTTTTCGCAGGAAGTATGTAATCTGAAGATTCATTTTGTGGATTTTGATGAAAATGTACAAAACAATAATCCAATTACTCAGGCAGAAGAGTATTTGTCGGCAATATCTCCTGCCTTTACTTCACTTTCATCAACTTCAGGGACAATCTATGCAGCGGCTGGAAATACAGAAGCAACCCCGTATGATGGAGATAATAATTTTGATAATGATGACGTAAGTGGATGGGTAGAATGGGATATGACCCTCTCTAGTATTGCCTTTACGTTGAATAGACCATCTGGAGGCTACGGAGTAATTATTGACTCTATTTCTTTCGAGTGTTGCGACACTGGATGTGAGTGTGGTGCACAGATTGAGTATGTGTCAGGTTCAGGAATTACCGCGGCAGGGGAACAAGATGTCTTGCTTTCAATTAACACACAAGGTGAATTAGTTACCTCTTTTTGTATTGATGTTCCGTTCTATCAGTCATTAGCGGATGACGAATGTATGAAGTGCGATAATGTAAATGTTGAATCATTTGGTACAATCGTAGCTGCGGGGGCATTAAATGGCGTTTCAGGTACACTTGCGGATCCTTTTGGTCAAGGTCACTCCAGAAAAATTTGTTATGAATTCGCTACGCCTACGGCAATCAATACGACTCTAGACATTCGTATGCAGTTTCCTCCGGTTCTTGAGTTGAGCTGTTGTAAGAATGATGCAAGATATTGTTATGACGTAACACTCAGAAAAGACGATTGCACATCTTGTGAATACAGAGTCTGTTCTCCAGATGAAAATCTTCAACAAAACCCAAAAGAGAAAAGCAATCAAAATGTGAATAATTCTCACAATGATGTAATTGAGAAGTTGGTTTACAATGATTTTGTAGATGACGAAACATTGAAAATTTTTCCGAACCCCGCAGAAAAAAATGTAACCATTCAATTTGCTGATGAAGATTTTGTAAATGCAGAATTGAGTCTATTTGATCCTTCAGGAAATTTATTGAAAACTGCTTTCATTGATTCAAGAAAATGGACATTTGACGTCTCAAATTTGGCAGCTGGAACATATTTAGTTTCTGTTGTCGCTGAAGGACAAAAAATGTCAAAATTGTTGATTGTCCAATAGAACTAACCACTACCTTTTACAAAAACAAACAGGCAGCGCACAACGTGCACTGCCTGTTTTCTATTTATAGAAACGCATCTTCCTTCAGGTTCTCCCTTTTCAAAGAATTTCCTTATTTTAGAAGATGCGTTTTTTTCTCCTAATTGTACTGTTTATTCAGATGTTTGCTCTAGGGCAGAGTGAGTTAAGTGAAACTAAAATTGATACGTGGAAGCAAGCCGCCACCGATAAATCGCTGTCGAATGCCGAGCGAATGGAAGCCTACCTTTCGATCATTCATCGGACAGAAAATCAGCCAGACAGTGTGCGTTTAGATGCCTATCGAGAGCTTTCAAAACTGGCTACGAATGAAGAGCAATACCAAAAAGGAATCGCGTATTGCGATACGGCTCTTACGACCTTATCGAGTTTAAACTTCTTAGATCGAAAGCTGCTGGAGATTGATCGCGCCAACGTGTACAAAGCGAGTGGAGATAGTGAAAAAGCGGTTGCAGAATATCTGAGAATTCTCCGTGAGTTGGAAAAGAAAGAAGAATGGCTGGAGAGTTCAAAACTTCATAGTCGAATCGCGATCATTTTTAAGAATACGGAGCGCCTTGATAGTGCCATCGACCACTTGGAGGATGCGATTGAACAAGCGCAGAAAGTAAACAATACGAAACAGGAAGCGTCTGCCTTAATGACGCTCGGGAATTGTTACAAAGCCAAACAGGAGTTCGACGAAGCGGAAGAAAAATACCTAGAGAGTATTGCGTTGGCGAAGAAATACGGTTATCAACGAACGCTCGCTGGGAACTACAATAACATGGGGAGTCTCATGCGTATGCGAGGGCGTTTGGATGAGGCAATGGCTTATTTTGAACGAGCGGTTGTGATCAACAAGGAAGCAAAAAATGATCAATGGTTGAGCTACAACTACAACAATATTGGAAATATTCTCCGTGGTCAAGGCCGCACCCAGGAAGCAATTAATTTCTTTCAGAAATCACTTCAAATCAAGGAACGGCTAAACGACGATCGCGGGAAGATTTTCACCTTACTGAATCTATCCGAAGGATACGCAGCGCTCGGCGATTACAAACGCGCCTACGAAAACCGTGAGCTGTATACCAATGTGAAGGATTCCATTCAAAAGGTGGATCAAGCGCTCCAAACGGAGAAACTATCCGAAGAGTATCAAGCGGAAAAGCGCGAAGCCGAAATTGTACAGTTGAGCATACAAGATGAATTGAATCAACAGAAAATCAAAGCGAGTGATGAACGGATTCGCTACCAGAATTTCTTGGGCTGGCTTATTGGAATTGCAGCATTGTTGTTCTTGGCCGTTGCGATTATTTTGTGGTATTCAGCGCGAAATAGAAAGCGTATTAATGAACAGCTAGAGGAGAAGAATGCACAAATCCGACTAAAGAACGAACAACTCGATCACCAACACCGAGAAATTAAGTCGAGCATCAACTATGCGAAACGCATTCAATCCATTATCCTTCCTTCGCAATTGAAAATGGATGCGTACTTCAGCAAATACAGTATTTTATTTATGCCAAAGGACATCGTTTCGGGGGACTTTTACTTATTCGAACCTGTCGATTCTGGAGCTTTCTTTGGAGTGGTAGATTGCACAGGACACGGAGTACCCGGCGCGATGATGAGTTTGGTGGGATCGTCTTACTTCAGTAAGGCAATTAAAGAGAAAAACCTTGAATCGCCTGCAGTGGTACTCGATTTTATCAACAGTGAATTCCCGAAGGCGCTTGCAACCAATGATGTCACAATTACCGATGGTATGGATCTCGCATTGTGTTTTCTGAACACGGATAGAACAAGGTTAATCTTTTCGGGAGCGCACAGAAATTGTTGGATTTTAAATACGACAGACAAATGGCGCGATCGTGAAGTTCGTGAAGGACGAGACCAGCGGTTCGATGACAAAAATGTGGTTTTGCTTGAGCTGAAAGGAAACCGACAGGGAATAGGAAAATCGCACCAAAGTCAACCTTTTGATGATATCGAGGTTCCTGTATACAGCGGCGATCGTGTTGTACTGTTTACCGATGGCTATGTCGATCAATTTGGAGGGGAATCCAATAAGAAATTTCGAAATAGCCAACTCCGCAAGGTACTGATCGACAATATGTTTTTATCGGCGAAGGAAATTGAGAATGTATTGGTGGATACAATCAATAATTGGCGTCAGGAAGAAGAACAAATAGACGATATCTGTGTGATGGTGGTGGATATCTGATTCATTCAAAGTCAATCTTTCAGTCCCCAAATTTCCAGTTCCAATACTCTTGTGAATTGAAGAAAAGTAGAACGCATTCGCTTACTCATCCTAAAAAAATATCCTGACTGAAATTAAGGTTTGCGAGTAAAAGTATTGATAACGTTGCTGTTATGAGTGGAGTTGAAAGGAAAGCTTACCGCAAAATTCCCCATCAAGAAAAATTTTTTATTCAAATAATTATATGCAAATCCAAATAGTTCTTAACTTTGACCGAACGTTCAGTCAAAAAAAATAAAGATGCCACGAACTCAAGAACAATTTGAAGCCATTCGCTTAGAAAGAAGAGAACACATTCTTCAATCCGCCCTAAAAGTTTTCGCTGAAGACGGTTATCACAATGCATCGATTAGCAAGGTGAGTAAAGAAGCGGGAATTTCGAAAGGTTTGATGTACAACTATTTTGAAAGTAAGGAGGAGTTGTTGCAAACCTTAATCGGAAATTATTTGGATGAAGAGAACGCCAAAGTGGTCGCTTTGCTAAAACAACCGTTTACAGATGAAGTGTTTGCTGACCTAATCCGACTATCGGTAGAAGTATTAAAAAAGAACCCACTCCAATGGAAATTATACATGGATATGGCGAATCGCCCCGAGGTTCGCGAAATCATGCAGGATCGCTACGTAGAGTCTCAACTGCTTTGGGTTGAAAAATTGACAGCGTTTTTTACCCAACGAAATGCTGAAGACCCAATGATGGAAATCCAGTTTTTCGCGAGTACAATGACGGGATTGAAAGTATCCTACTTAATGGACCCCGTCAATTTTCCCATTGATGAAATGGAGAAACGAATGATTAAACTCTTTGTAGGGCGATGAAAGACAAAAATTAGATTATTACATAATTACAGATGATACATACAAAGGATTTATATTTTAAATACCCAGGTGCGGCTCAAAATACGGTAAACGGTATCTCATTTGACGTTGGAGCAGGGGAAATATTTGGATTGTTAGGACCAAGTGGATCGGGAAAATCAACAACACAAAAGGTTTTATTCAAGTTGCTGTCAGGGTACCAGGGGAGTGCGCAAATTAAAGGCAAGGAAATAACAGATTGGGGCAAGGAACTATATTCACAAATTGGCGTCGGGTTTGAACTGCCAAATCATTACCTGAAATTAACGGCCCTTGAAAATCTAGCTTTCTTTCAATCCTTTTATGATGAAGGACTTGATCCCATGGAGCTGCTTAAAATGGTTGGACTGGAAAAAGATGCGGATAAAAAGGTTGGGGAATTTTCCAAAGGAATGAAAATGCGTTTGAATTTTGTTCGATCCTTTGCACACAACCCCGAAATTTTGTTTTTAGACGAGCCAACGTCTGGTCTTGATCCTTCCAATAGTCGAATTTTAAAAGACATCATTTTGGATTTGAAAAATCAAGGGAAAACCATTCTTATTACAACTCATCATATGGAAGATGCCGAGGAATTGTGTGACCAGGTTGCGTTTCTTTCTGAAGGTGAAATCAAAAAACTTGATTCACCTGAAAACTTGAAGTTGGAGTATGGTAAACGAACCCTGGAAGTGCGCACCTATGGAAGTAATGAACCTGTTATCTTCGATTTGGATCAACTAAAAGATGATAAATCGTTTTTAGAGCTTGTTCAGAGCGGGGAAATAAAAACGATTCATTCTAAGGAGGCAAACCTTAACGATATTTTTATTGCTACAACCGCTAAGAAGTGACATTATGAAACAACTTTTTCATCTCATTAGGCACGATTTTACGATTTTGAATAGAAATCGGATCATCACTTTATCATTACTCATTTCAGCGTTATACATTGGAGCTTTTTCTGCTTTGTCCGCTTTTGATCAAGTTGAGAAATTGTTGATTCTTGTCATTTATAATGATCCGGCTTTATTGGGAGTTCTCTTCACGGGAGTGTTGGTGCTATTTGAAAAAAATGAAAACACCTTGCAAGCGCTTTCAGTAAGTCCAATTAAAATCTCCAATTATGTTTTGTCAAAGTCGATAGCCTTGACGTTAGTCGCTCTTTTTTGTAGCTTTTTAATGGCTTTCGCAGGCCACGGGTTTAACTTTAATTATCTTCATTTTGGTGCAGGTGTGCTTCTAAGTACATTAATGTTTTCGTTTATTGGTTTTTGTATTGTAGCATCTCATGATACTTTCAACAAGTACATGCTCGTTGCAGTTGGGATAATAGTTGTCTTCTTGATGCCATTTATAGGTTTTTTCGAATTTGTGTCAGACACATTCTTTTGGATTTTTCCTACCCAGCCAGGTATCAAATTGTTATCCGCCTCATTTGCCCCCGAAAAGGCACTCGATCTTACTGTAGCATATCTCCTTGGTCTTTTTTGGTGCTTTGTTTTTTACAAATGGGCTGTCAGTCGAATCACAAAAAAACTTAAGTCCCAATGAAAAAATTGTATACGTTAATTAAAAATGACTTGAAGCTTATCGTAAGAGATAAAACGCTTCTTAGTTTTTTACTACTTCCCCCAGTTTTAATAATTGCGTTTAAATTTTTGACGCCCATTTTAGTTGAGACAGCACCTATACTTGAAGAATACAGGGTGATAATCGGCATGTTCGCGAGTATTCAAACGGCAATAATGTTTGGATTTGTAACTTCCTTTTTGATCCTAGATGAAAAAGATGAAAACGTAATGAATGTCATTCGTATTTTGCCTATTTCAGGATTTTACTTTATTCTTTATCGACTCTTGTTCGCAACTGTATTCTCGTCAATTGCAGCATATGCGATGATAACATTGTCGGATATCGCTCATCCAGGGAACCTAGAGGCCATTTTGCTTGCCATATTGTACGGAATGACTGCTCCTACAATTTCACTTGCAATATCAACCTATGCTAAAAATAAGGTTGAGGGCATGGCGTATTTCAAAGGGATTGACTTGCTTCTAATGTTACCAATTGCCAGTTTCTTTGTTGGCTCAAGCTTATCAATGGTTTTTTCAATATTGCCCACGTACTGGGTGTTTCACTTTTATGAAACGAGTTACAATGACGCACCTGCTTTTGAATTCTTTGCTGTGGGCTTTTGTTTCTTTGGAATCCTAATTTCACTATTACTTTTCCAATTTAGAAAACGGGTTTTTGGGAGGTAGCGGTAGAAATGTTATTGATTTCTAATCGGGTATGCCGTAAGAAAGATCTTGAAGGGTAAAAGCGATCTCATTATTTCATCAAAACAACTTTTTATTTCTTTTGTAGGATGCGATGTTTTTTACGTATCTTGAAGCACGTTTGATAGTTTTTAGGAACGACAAACAATCAGAGCTTCACTCCCACCATTTGTTTTAAAGATTAGTTGCAAGGCAAAGGCGTTCGTGGTTGTGTGTTGGTACATCCTTCTCACTAATCATCGAAGAACTTGAACTGGCTTTAATACACTTACAATGGCATCGCTTAACCCTATAACTGGAACTCTGGGAGTTCAAAATGCATCTCACTTATTACGACGCGCTACGTTCGGTCCGAGATTGCCAGACATTCAGCTATTTTCGGGAATGACGGCCGCAGCAGCAATTCAAGAGTTGTTATTACCTCAAACTCCACCAGATTTACCCATCGATTATTTATCGGGAACGGATTGGGTATATCCAAATACGTATGATCCGAGTCATTCAACTTCCACCATTGCTCAATTTACGAGTGCATGGTGGATTGAAAATATGCGTTCATCAGGAAACAATCTAACAGATCGAATGGTGTGGTTCTATCATACGCATTTTCCGATGATTCTCTCGCGGATTCAAAACCGACCGCAGTTTTCACTCGATTACTTGCGACTACTGCGTTTTTATGCACTGGGAAATTACAAGGACCTCGCAAAGGCGATTTGTATCGATAATGCCATGCTCGTTCACTTGGATGGAAATCTAAATGTGAAGGGCGCACCGCAAGAGAATTTTGCACGCGAATTTCTGGAATTGTTTACCGTAGGTAAAGGACCTCAAGTTGGACCAGACGATTATACCAATTTCACGGAAACAGATGTGAAAGCACTCACAAAAGCACTCACCGGGTGGGGAATCGATACGACATTTCAAACGATTGACCCCGTAACAGGATTGCCAACAGGGGAGGTGAAGAACAATCAAACGACATCAACGAGACACGATGTGTCGGATAAACAATTTTCGGCAGCGTTCAATAATACGGTGATTCAAACAACGGGGGTAACTGGATCGAACGCAACCATTCAAGGTGTGTATCAGGAGTTGGATGATGTGATCGACATGATTTTCAATTCGCCACATACCGCGAAGAACATTTGCAGAAGAATTTACCGACAGTTTGTCTATTTCGATATCACCAACGAGATCGAAACGGATATCATCGAACCACTTGCACTCATTCTGGAACAAAACAATTTTGAAATCATCCCCGTTTTGGAAACCTTGTTGGCGAGTGAGCATTTCTATGATGTAGACAACGGAATTACCGAAGACAATAACATAGGAGCAATCATTAAATCGCCTGTTGATCTAGTGGTGGGAACAATGCGTCTATTCAATTTAGATGTTCCCGATAAAACGACCGATCTCGAAAATCACTACGAGTTATACCGTCAGTTGATCTTTCATTTGGATGCTCAAGGATTGGATTTTTTCGAGCCCTACGATGTGGCAGGATACGACGCGTATTTTCAAGAACCAGGCTTTCATCGAAATTGGATTTCATCCAACTACTTGGCAAACAGATACAAGATCGCGGAGTTTTTAATTGATGGACTGGAAAACAGTTCCGGAACCGTTCTGTTGAAACTTGATATCGTCGATTTTGTGCAAAGCAATTGTTCGAACCCATCGGATGCCGATGTTTTGATGCAAGAACTCGTCGGGTGGATGATTCCTGTGCAATTGACCACCGATCGGTACAACTTCTTCAAAGACAATGTTCTATTGGATCAGTTGACGCCCGCCTTCTGGACGACTGCGTGGGACAATTATGTGCTCACCAACGACGATACAACCGTTCGGATGCAACTCGAAAAATTGGCGCTCGCAATGATGCAGTCACCAGAATATCAACTTTTTTAAGCGAAATAGTATGAACAGAAGAGATTTCACACGACTTACAGCCCTTATGGGAACGGGAATGTTGCTAAAACTCAATGGCGTTCCACTTTTCGCTTCACAGAAACAGAGCTTTCTGAATGATATAGCGATGAAAAGTCTGAACGATAAAGTCATCGTTTTGATTGAACTTCATGGAGGAAACGACGGACTCAATATGGTGATTCCAATGGATCAATACGGGAATTATTACAACCTCCGTCCAAACATCGCAATTCCGCAATCTGGTCCGCGACAATACATTCCACTCGATCTTACCTTGCCAGATAATAAGAAAGTCGGACTTCATCCAGATATGGTGAGTGCAAAGGCCATGTACGACAATGGACACATGGCATTGATTCAAAATGTATCCTACGAAAACAACAATGCTTCGCATTTCCGAAGTCGAAATATTTGGCACATGGGTGTGGATTACGACGAGTACGAAAACTCAGGATGGATGGGGCGCTACCTAGATCATTACTATCCCGGGTATCCAACTACATATCCAAATGCATCGGTGCCAGATCCACTGGCGATAGAAATCGGAACGGGTGTGTCTTTGGCGTTTCACAGAGATCAAGGAATTCCAGCTGGTTTATCCATTCAAAATCCCGATGCGTTCTATGATTTGATCAATAGCGTTGGCGTTGACTTGCCCACCAATTTCCCGAACAATCATGCAGGAGATGAAATCGAATACATGATGCAAGTGGAGCAACAATCGAATAGTTATGCGCAGCGATTGAAAGATGTGTATACCGCAGGAGCAAATTCTGGAACGGTATATCCTGATTTATATCCCAATATTGCCCCTCCGCAAGATTTGAACAATCCATTAGCGCCGCAGTTGAAGATTATTGCACGGCTGTTGAGTGGTGGAATCGGAACGAAAATTTTCTTGTGTCGAATAGGCGGATTTGACACCCATGCGAATCAGGTGGAAACGGGAAATACAACGATGGGAAAACATGCCGCATTGATGTATCACATTTCTTCTGCTGTTAAGGCATTTTACGATGATTTACAGAATTTGGGCATTGCGGATCGCGTGCTCACGATGACTTATTCTGAATTCGGTCGTCGGGCAGCATCCAACGCGAGTTATGGAACCGATCATGGTAACGCCGCACCAATGTTGGTGTTTGGAACCTGTTTGAATCCAGGTGTGTATGGTGAAAATCCCGATTTGGTCAATCTCCAAAATGGAAACATCGCGATGCAATACGATTACCGTCAGGTGTTTAGCTCTGTAGTAAAAGATTGGTTTGGTGCTACCTCTGCCGCCATTGATGAGGTGAAGTTTGAAGATTTTGTCAATAACCGAGTCGATTATATCCAATGTAAAGACTTAAGTACGAGTGAGATTTTCAAGGAGAATTTATGGATGAATTGTTATCCAAATCCGAGTTCCTCAATCACGACAATCGAGTACTACCAGCAGAAGGCGGGACATGTAGAAATCAATATTATGGATTTAACAGGACGTTCGTTAGCCAAAGTGGTGGACGAAAATACCAATCAAGGTAAGCACAGTATTGATTTCGATTTCTCCAAATTCATTGATGGAACCTACATTGTACACTTAACCACCAATGGCGCATCGATCACTAAAAAAGTCATTCTGCAAAAATGAAACAATTTAAACTAGTCATTCTTTCGCTACTTCTCAGTCTGGTTTCTTCCATCTCATTTGGCCAGTATACCGTGTACAAAAAGAAAAAATCCTACCTAGCATTGCTCGGAGGATTCAATTATTCCATTCCGCATGTGACAGATCGCTATGCAGTTTTAAGTGCTTCATCAGCTGAGGACGGAGCGAATGAGAAGGAATACGGTAAGCTGGGTAAAAATAAAGGAGTGCAATTTGGCATTCGCTACAGTTATAACTTTACGAATACGCTCTCAGTTGTGGCCGGATTTGGCTATCAAACACAGTCGTTCAACTATCGAACAGATTACGCGTGGGCCGACACCGTTTCCAATCAAAGTTTTGAGCGAGAAATGCATCATAAGCAGCAAATCTCCTATTTCACGTTACCTGTTTTAGGAAGATGGGACATGACGCACGTGCAATTCAAACCCTACTTGCAAGCTGGAATTTTTATGGATTTCCGACATCAAGCGAGTAAAATTATCACCTACGACAACACGATAGATGAGGAAGAGACGGAAAACCAAGTGTCTTCTTCGGGCTGGGGAGATATCACGGAAAACACGCGAAAATTCAACATGGGAGTGATGGCTGGAGTAGGAGTGCATTACTACACGAAGTATATCACGCTTGGGTTGGAAACAAATTTCCGTTATGGCTTTCTAAACACCATCAACGATAAAACGCGTTATGCAGATCAAAATGGATTTGCGTTGGAATACCTCGATGTACTCGATCAATTAAAATTAGGAGCGCTCAACGTGCAGTTCTCCGTTTCGGTGCCAATCAACAATTCCATTACTGCGAATATTCTACGTAAATCACGATACAATAGAAGAAGATGAATCACTACTCAAACAACTTTATTTTCGTTATTCACCTAATGATGGTGTTCTTTGCTTTTTCCCTTCAGGGATGCAAAGATGATGATTTCGAACCTGAAGAATCATTTATCAAAGTATATGATGATCAGGACATGCAAAGCAACTATTTTCCGCTGAGTATGCATCCAACAAGTGATAATGGCTATCTCTTTTTGAGTGCAAAAAACGGGTCGGGAATTCACCTGTTGAAGTCCGATGCGTTGGGAGAGGTCATGTGGGAATACGACATGCCTTCAAACTACGTTAATGCTGTACCCAACATTATCGAACGGAATGGAAATCTTTACTTCGTGTGCATGGACGCCGTTGGGTTGTTTACGTATGTTATGCAAGTGGATGAAACCGCGCAATCTGCAAGTACTAGCCAAACCTTCCCAACCATTCCATATCCATTGTATGTGTACGATAATGGAAATTCCATTTACCTTCAAACCTACGAGCGAGAAAGTTTTAAAACAGGAGTCTATTCGCTGAACGGTACAATGGATCAAATCATCGATTCAGGATTGGTGGATGTACAAGTCGATGTTGAAGCAGAAATTGTGGACCACATCAATTTCACAGGAAGGCGCTTTCCGTTTTTTGTGAGCAAAACACCAGAGGATGATTACGTAGTCATCAATGGGTTTAATAATTACAGTTTCTCGGGTGTTTTTCTCGATGCCAACCTTGATGTAGCGGGTGTCTACAACGGAGCTGCCTTCGATGGAGGATTGTCTGCCATGCTTCCCTTAGGTGGAAATCAGTTTTCCATTGCGCGCTTTTCCTATTCGGATGTTTACCTCAATCCCAGTGCATCACTTTCGCCAACAGCCATTGATATTGCTGAATCGATTCCTGCCGAATGGAATTCGGAACTTGATGCAGATAGTCCCATTTTGATCAAGCAAATGGAAATAAAAGGAACGAACTATTCCGTTTATTTGGCGACAACAAAAAGTAATCAGTTGGTATTGAGTTTTTATGCGGCCGGGTCATCGGAAGTCGTTGCGAATAAATACATCGGACAAAGTATTCCACTCAAAGCATCTGATTTCATGAAAACAGAGGACGGAGGAATGATGATTCTCACCCAGGCAACAGTGATGAGCAGTTTCAATCGCGTGGCAACGATCAAACTGTCGAAGGAGGAATTGGAAGGTCTGTTCGAATAAGAATGAGGGATACACTGCGATCAGAATGAAATCCGTATTTTCACAGGAATAACACTTTTACGAATTTCATGTATCAATCAATTTTAGTCCTCGCCTTAACTGTGATCAGTTTTGCGGGCATTTCGCAAGAAGAAGGGAATTACATTCTCGTCATTAACAATGATTCCATTTTGATCAACCTCGATGGAACTGTTGATTACAAAACTCCCAAAGGAGAGGCACTCTCTATTCAACTTACTCAGTCGGATATTCAGACCTATTCCGATGAAATGATTTCATTCCGTCACGACAAGTCATTGAACGTTTCGAACACGATGATCGAAGAAGGTATTGAACAATGCATGATTTTACGTTCCACAGGCAACGGATTCATGGTTCAGAAATACGAAACATTCGACCCAACAGGATTCGTTGATATCATGGTAAATGAACTGACCAAGGAAAGTGTGAACTACGGCTATACAAAATCGGAAAAGCCATTCAAAATTAAATTACGAAGTGGTCAAACGCTAGAAGGAGTCCAAGCCACACTGAAGTACAAAGGGGAAAAAGAGATTTATACGGTAGCAACGTATGGTGAAAAGGATGAAGGAGTTCTTGTCGTAACGATGTTGCTCAATGACGATTTTCAAGAAGACAAGAAGATCATTGATTTGTTTTTGGAGACGTTGGAGGTTAAGTTGTGATGTGTAGGGAATTTGTCGGTTTGAGATTGGAGTAGGAATGCTTTTTGACATTCATTTTATGCAAAATAATCCTCGCAACATAAGTCAGATCATTGAATCGGTTCAAACCCTAGAAAAATGGGTAGGGGAGTACATAGCCATAGATGATTGGCTATGTACAAGCGGACGCTCATATGATCGACATCAAACGCGCTACGGGAGAATGATTTTGAATGTTGAGGAGTTTTTCGTGCGTATGAGTGGAGCTATGGCAACGCTAGGAAATAATGATCAGTGCATAGAATTCAAAGTAGATGCCATTCAAAGCATTGAAAAAACGGATTCCGAAATGTTGATTGAAATTCGGCTTAGTGAAACCATTTGGCGCAAAATTGTACTGAAAAAGCTGTGATGGAACTGTTTTTTAAAATCGCTACTTCCATCCTGGAGGGATTTGGTATTTATTCCCTGTTCTATATAATTGTAGGATCTTCCTCATGGCGATTAAGCTCTAAAGATGAACGAAAGTTTGACGACTTTGCCTGTGAACTTGTTACGAAGGTTGGCGCCTTGTTCTTGATTGCGTGGTTACTTTTTCTTTCAAGAAAGCATATCACTGGACCTTATTGGCTAGCCACGTTGATTCCTTTCATTTTGGTCTTGTCAAGCCAATTTTTATGGTTGAAAAGATTTAGAGAAAAAACAGCGATTCGCGTCTTGGTTGCATTTTGTTTGCTGATTTCTGTGGAAGATGTGGTTATTCGATTGACCGCATTGCACAGAGATTACTTGCCTAGTACATGGTCATCGACAATTTCTGATTGGCTAGTCGGATTAGTACAATCACTCGCCATCTTTTTGATCTCAGTTTTAATTTTTGGGATATTCACTTCCGCGATCCAACGCCGAAGAATCAACGATTGAATCCGTTCACATTATTTTAGAAAAGGCGAGAGTTTGACCATGTCTGCGTGCCGTGAATTTCGTATCTTCGAACTTGACGAAGAATTCAGACAACTCAATCCTTTATGAAAATCATATTTTCCCTTTTCTTGATCGCCTTTTTACTTCAATCATGTAATGGTGAGGAGAGAATTAGTTCCATTCATCCTGTTAATTGGGATACGCGAACAGTGCACTATGCCTTGCCAGATTCATTGGTTAAAGGAGAAACCTACCTTTCCGTTTATTCGGAAATATACAGTCAAACGGAAAGACGTACCCACGACTTAACAGCAACGGTTAGTCTCAGAAATGCGAATAGAAAGGATACGGTATTCATTGATAGAGCTGACTACTTTAACACGCATGGAGAGTTCATCCGATCTTATTTCGATAAAACAATTTACATCGCTCCAATGGAAACCGTTGAAATTATCATAGATGAAAATGATGATACAGGGGGAACGGGTGCCAATTTCCTTTTCGATTGGCGAATCCGTGAAGGAGCAAACGAGCCTATTTTTGATGGTGTCATGATTTCAACTTATGGTCAGCAAGGACTTTCCTTTACGACAGAGGGAAAACGAATTTACTAGTATGCTAGCAGAAATTGTAACCAAAATATTTTTCCTTATTGCCGTAATCGATCCGCTTGGTTCTGTACCTGTGTACTTGGAGGCAACAAAACAATTGGATAAGGAACATAAGAAAAAAGTGGCCATCCGAGCCTCTGTTTTGGCGTATGGAATCCTGTTATTCTTCATTATTGTTGGACAGTTGATTTTGGAAGGGATGAGCGTTACATTGGATGCTTTTCAGATTTCTGGTGGAGTGATTCTTTTCTTATTTGCACTCACGATGATTTTCGGTGATGGTAAACCATTGTCGGAGAAAGGAATGATCAAAGATTATAAACACGTCACGATATTTCCAGTCGCTATTCCTTCTATCGCTTCCCCAGGAGCAATCATGGCAGTTGTTTTACTCACGGACAATACTTTGTATACGATTCAACAACAGGCCATCACGACTGTTTTGGTGGGAGTTGTCGTAATGATTACCATGTCGATTCTGCTCGGGGCAAATTTCGTTCAAAAGAAAATTGGGGAATATGGAATAACGGTAATTAGTAAGGTAATGGGACTTATTCTTGCTGCCTACGCCGTCCAAAGTATTCTAACAGGATTAAAAGGTTTCTTCGAGTTAGGTTGATTTCGTAGAGAATCGTTTACTCGATCCACATCAATTTATCCCGGTCGACTTTCATGCGCATGAATCCGAAGGCCACGGTAATGGTGTTCCCTGAAATTTCTTCAACGACACCGACTTGTTTCGTTGAAATCAATTTTACCTTGGAATTCAGTTTGATTTTATCGCGCTGGAATTTGTCACGCTCTGCTTGGACTTTCTTTCGTTTGGCACTTGGTTTCGAAGCGGCTTTTCGCTCCTTTTCTTTCTTGCTTTGAAGTGCAGCATCAATCTTCGTGCGTTCTACCGCGAGGTATTTGTTCACCTCTGCCATGAGCTTGTCGTTCACGGTCTTCTTGCGCGATTTCACATTGTAACGATCCACAAAGGTCTTCATCTTCTTACCAAATGCAACCAATTTGTTGTTTGCATCTGCTTGTGATCGAAGTCGTTTGAGTTTTTCTTCGTAATCGGCACGACGTTCTTCATATTCGTTCAAGGCTCTTTGAGCTGTTTCCTGTGCTTCAATGTGCTCTTTGTTCAAGCGCTCGAGGTAGGTTTTTTCCTTCTGAAGATCATTCAAGAGTCGATCCATCTTCACTTTCTTATCGTCGAGCTTACTCTTCGCGTCTTCGATAATTTCCTTCGGAATACCGTTAATGGTCGCTACTTCAAAGGTGAAGGAGCTTCCAGGTTGTCCAACGGAAAAACGATACGTGGGTTCCAAAGTCTCCGAATTGAAGAGCATACAACCGTTCACGGCATTTTTCAATCGATCTGCCTTGAGCTTGATATTCGCGTAGTGCGTGGTGATTACGCCAAAACACTTTCGGTTGTAGAACGATTCAAAGATCGACTCGGCAAGTGCGCCTCCCAAATCAGGGTCAGATCCTGTACCGAATTCATCGAGTAGAAGCAAGGTATTTCGATTCGCGGCGTCTAAAAAAGTTTTCATGCGCTTCAAGCGATACGAGTACGTACTTAACTCGTTGGCAATGGATTGATTATCTCCAATATCACTTAAAATGGTATTGAAAAAGCACATTTTACTGTTCTCCTGAACGGGAACCAATAAGCCCGATTGCAGCATCACTTGTAACAAACCGACGGTTTTCAATGTGATACTTTTTCCTCCAGC